>CAMTVM010000061.1:0-76418 GCA_947085195.1 uncultured Chloroflexota bacterium | reverse complement strand
TCTTCCGATCTGCCGCCCGCCCGGCCGCCCGGCCGCCGGGCCGCCCGCCCGAGCCCGCCGCGTCAGGCTCGCGGTCTGTCCTCGCGCCGGCCCTTCGGGAGCAGCTGCACGAACTCGAACCCGAACCGGCCCTTCACGCACAGGTTCCCCTGTGTCAGGTCGGAGTCGGCAGGCGAGAGCACCTTGACGATGCGGTTGTCCTGGACGTGGAGCTGGAGCGTGCAGCCCACGCCGCAGTACGGGCAGATCGTTTCGGTCACCGTCTGTGCGGACTCGTCCCAGGTGCCCGCCCGGCGCAGCTCGAACTCCGAGCGGAACATCAGCGCGCCCGTGGGGCAGACGTTGATGCAGTTCCCGCAGAAGACGCAGGCGCCCTCGGCGAGGGGGATGTCGTACTCGGTGGAGATCCGGGCGTCGAACCCGCGCCCGGCGACCGAGATCGCGAACGAGTTCTGGGCGTCCACGCCGCAAGCCTCGACGCACTTGTAGCAGAGGATGCAGCGGCCGTAGTCCCGGACGAAGAGGCTGTTGTCCACCTTCACGGGCTGCGCGACGGTCTCCGCCGCGGATCCGTCCGACGCGTGGTGGTGGCCGGCCTCCCGCGCGTCGCGCTCGCCCGCGGCGGCCGGCGGCGCTGGCGGCCCGAACCGCGACGGGTCCGCGGCATACCGCGCCATGTACGAGGCGATGGTCCCGTCCGGCAGCGCGGGGCCGGCCAGGTCCACGTCAACCGACGAGGCCAGGAGCTCCAGCACCAGCTTGCGCGAGTGCCGGACCTTCTCGTTCTCGGTGAGCACGTTCATGCCCTGCGAGACCTTCGCGGAGCAGGATGGGGTGAGCGCCCGGGCCCCGGTGTCCACGACGCACAGCCGGCAGACGCCCTCGGGCTCCACGGTCTCGCCGTGGCACAGCGTCGGGATGTCGATGCCGCGGGAGCGGCAGGCCTGGAGGATGGTGCTGCCAGCCGCGACCGAGACGGGCTCGCCGTCGATGGTCATCTCCACCAGCTTCGGCTCCGCGCGCGGCGGGGGGCCGGGGATCACCGGGGAGCGCGCGGGCGGACTGGTGAAGATCAGGGGGTCGAAGCCCGTGTAAGGGACCTTCGGCGCGGTCATGCGGGCGCCTCCGCCAGCCCGAGATCGGCGGGCACCTCCGCCAGCCCGAGACCGGCGAGCACGAGAGGCAGACCGGTCCGCACCGCGTCGTTGGCGGTCTGGCCCAGGCCGCAGATCGAGGCGTCGCGGAGGACCTCGCCCAGGTCCGCCAGCAGCGCCAGCTCGTCCTCCACGGATCCGCGCGGCTTGCCCGCCATGAGGCGCGCCAGCAGCTCCTCCTGGCGGACGGTGCCCACGCGGCACGGGACACACTGGCCGCATGATTCGTCGCGGAAGAACTCGGCGATGCGTCGCAGGATGCCGAGCACGTCCGTGGTCTCGTCGAACACGACCACGGCGCCGGCGCCCAGCGTGGCGCCCGCCGCCCTGGTGTCCTCGAACGTGAGCGGCATGTCGAGGGCTGCCGGCCCGACGAACACACCCGCCGCACCGCCGAGGTTGACCGCCTTCAGCGCGCGACCATCCGCCATCCCGCCCGCGAGCTCGATCAGGTCGCGGAGCGTGATCCCGAACTCCGTCTCGTAGACGCCCGGCCGGGCGACGTGGCCGGAGACGCTGAACAGCTTGTGACCCGCTGACTTCGCCGTGCCCAGCGCCGCGTAGGCCGCCCCGCCGCCCAGGACGATCTCCGGGATGTTGGCGAGGGTCTCGACGTTGTTCATCACGGTCGGCTTCTGGAACAGGCCGGCCGTGGTGGACCGGGCCGCCTTGTTGCGCGGCTCGCCGCGCTTGCCCTCGATCGACTCGTACAGGGCCGTGCCCTCGCCGCAGATGTAGGCTCCAGCCCCGCGGCGGATCTCGATGTCGAAGGCGAAGCCGGCGCCCATCACGTCCGGACCGAGGAGCCCGCGTTCCTGCGCCCGCGCGATGGCATTGGCCATGCGCGCCTCGCCGAGGGGGTACTCGCCGCGGATGTACAGGTAGCCGCGCTCGGCGCCGAACGCGAAGCCCCCGATCGTCATCGCCTCGACCAGCGAGAACGGGTCCTCCTCGAGGATCGCCCGGTCCTTGAACGTGCCGGGCTCGGCCTCGTCCGCGTTGCACACGAGGTACTTGGTCGGTCCCGGGGAGGCAGCCGCGGCCGCCCACTTCGTCCCGGCGGGAACCGCCGCACCGCCCCGGCCGAGAACCCCGGCGGTGACGACCTCCTCGATGACCCGCTTCGGCCCGGCGTCGATGGCTGCCCGCAGGGCCCGGTAGCCGCCGTCGGCGAGGTAGTCCGTGAGGCTGGTGGGGTCGATGCGGCCGACGCGGGCGAGGAGGCGGAGCCCGCGCTCCCCGGCCTGGGGAATGAACCTGCGCAATGCCTCGAGGCGCGCCGGGCTGGGCAAGGTGTCGAGGGTGCCGGCCAGCGCGTCCGAGTGCTCGAGCCCGCGGAGACCCGCCTCCAGGTGGGCGATGATCGCCGGCGCATCGACGGGGCCGATGGAGCGCCGCACGGGAGGATCGCCGGCGACGGTGAACATGGCCGCCGGTGCACGCTCGCACTGGCCGAGGCACGGACTCCGCTTCCAGGTCATGGACGCGCCATCGGGCGGGTGGCCCGCGGGCCCCAGCTCGCGCTCGAGCGCGTCACAGACCCCTTCGGCGCCCGCCAGCCGGCAGGCCATGTCATCGCACACGTGGACGACGGCGGGGGGCGTGGATGCAGTCGACAGCAGCGCATAGAACGACGCGACGCCGTACGCCTCGGCGGGCGGGACGGTCAGGCGCCGGCAGATGTAGGCGAGAGCGCCGGGGCTGATCCAGCCGACCGCATCCGTGGCCGCGTGGAACGCCGGCAGGAGCATGTCCCGGTGGGACCGTGCCTCGTGGCCACCCCGGGCAACGCGCCCGTCACGCTCGATGTCCCGTTCGCCGCCGTGCCAGCCGCCGCTTACAGGCCCGACCACGGGATCCAGGATGGCGTCGATCGCGGCGCGTTCGGAGGGGTTGGCGGTTACGTCGGCGACGACAAGATCCATGGCTACCGAGTGTACGACTCCGAGCGTCTCGCGGCAGGGCAGGGTCGGCGGTTTCGACGGCGGCGGCGGCACGGGGCGCCATCCCCGCGCGGCGTTTCCGGCACCGGCGGCGACCCGGGGCGCCCGCCCCGCGCCGCCGCCAATGGCTCTCTGGTGGCGAGATCAGGCGCCCGGAGCCCGGTAGGCCGTCCGGCGTGCGAGCCCCTCGTCGACCTCGGCAGCCGTCAGCAGCACCGTCGTGGTCACGCGGGCGGCCCCGCTGGCCCCGACAGCCGCCGCGATCGCGATCGCCGCCGCGTTGTCCGGCAGCTCGCCGATCGTGAGGAAGTCGTCGTCGCCGAAGGCCCAGTAGGCGGAGTCGATGCGACCGCCCACGCTCGCGGCCAGCGCCTCCACGGCCGCCCTTCGGCTTGCGGCTCCCTCCTTGATGACCCCCTGGATGCCCTGCTGGGTGTAGGACGCGCGGAACATGTAGAACGGCATGTGGCCGGACCCTCCGAGACACTGGCGGTCGCGGACACGACCGCTCGAGGTTTGCGCAGTGTCCCACCGGTGCGGCCGAAGTCAAGGGAGCCACGCGTCGATGTCGTCGGCCACGGGTCGACGAGCTCCCGTCGTCTCGAGTGTGCTACCATGTGCTACATGGGCGAGGGTGATCGGCCGGTGCGGGTCGGGGTGCGGGAGCTGCGCCAGAACCTGTCCGTCTACCTGGACCGGGTGAAGGCGGGCGAGACCCTGGAGGTCACGGAGCACGGACAGCCGGTCGCGCGCCTGACGCCCAGGCCGGCCGAGCGCCTGTCGATCGTCGACCGGATGATCGCGGAGGGGCGGATCACGCCGGCCACGACCGACCACCGGACCACGCCGCCTCCCCCACGGATCCCCGGGCGGCCGCTGAGCGAGATCCTCCAGGAGATGCGCGACGAGGACGACCGATGACGAGACTCGCCTACCTCGACGCGTCGGCCCTGGTCAAGCTCGTCGTGGAGGAGGCCGAATCGGTCGCGCTGAACCGCTGGTACATCGAGGCGCAGCGGCTGGTGACCAGCAGGATCGGAGTCGTCGAGACCATGCGGGCAGCGTCACGGCGACCGTGCGATTCACTCCATCGGGACCGGATCATGTCCGACGTCGAAGTTCTTGAGCTTGATCCGCCGGTTGCCGGCGTTGCCGCAAGGCTGGAGCCTCCGTGCCTGCGAACGCTGGATGCCATCCACCTCGCGACGGCGCTCGCGCTGGTGCCGGAGCTGGATGCCTTCGTGACCTATGACGATCGCCTGGCAGAGGCGGCGCGAGGTCTCGGGCTGCCGGTCGTCCGCCCGGCCTGATCTGTCCCTCCGCGCCCGTCAGCCCGGCGGTCACCCGGCGCGGCGCAGCGCCTCGGCGGCGTCGGCGTACCCGCGGTGACGCGGGTCGGGGCGTGGGGACTCGTCGACCGCCGCGATGGTCCGGCGGCGGGACCCGAAGGGTACGAGGGGATCGAGCACGACCAGCGAGCTCGACACGCCCGCGGCCGGTGGCTCGCCGCGGAGCCAGGCCTGGAGCGCGTCGGGTGGGTCGGGGCAGAGGGCCGCGAAGGATGCGCGCCGGAGTCGGATCGTGTGCAGCACCTCGGACGACCAGAGACAGGCCATGACATGGGTCACGCTCCGCCAGCCGCCGGGGCCTCGATCCAGGCGGTCCGCCAGGGCCTCCGCCAGGTACTGGCGCTTGGCGTTGTACGAGCCGGCGGCCTCCTGGAGGTTCGGGAACCGGGTCCGGTTCTCGATGTGGAGCAGGTTGTCCAGGTCCCAGGCGAGCAGGTCGGCACGGCCGGCGAACTGGTAGTGCTGGTAGGGCTCGTCGATGGCCATGGTGCGTCCGGGTCCGGAGAGCGCCCGGGCCTCGACCTCGCCCATCGCCGAGTGGACGAGGTCCCCGGCCTGGTGCCGGGCCTGGTGCCCGGTGGGTGTGCCGCGTGCGTCGCGACCGCGAGCGTGGCCGCGCACGTGGCCGCGAACATCGGCAAGGTCGAGGGACGGGCGCAGGCCGAGCGCCGTCGCGAGTCGCGCGTAGGACTCCAGGGTCAGGACGTTACCCGCCTCCACATCGTGGGCCACGCCCAGGCCGACACCGGCGCGGGCCGCGAGGTCGCGTAGCGTCCAGCCACGGCGCAGACGCTCCGCGCGGATCTGCTGGCCAGCCTCCAGCGCCAGGCGTGTGACGGCCGCCCGGGCGGCGGGCGTCATGGGATCGTGGCGCCGGATCGGAGACATTTCGCTGGCAGTGAACAGCACAGCGCTCAACGGCGGCTTACGCGACGTTCAAACCTGCGATGGGGGCGTGGAGGCGGCTTTGCGGCGGCCTTGCGGCGGCTTTGCGGCCTGGAACGTCCCGCTGCAACCGCGGAGCGGGGCCTGTGACGGGCTGTTGACCGGTCAGGTTTCCCATTCGGGCGCGGCTTGTTCACTGCGAGTGAATTCTGGGGGGGCCGGACGGCAGCGCCAGTGACGGATCAGTCCGGTGGCAGGTCCAGCCAGCCCTCGCGGAGGGCGCGCGTAGCGAGTTCCGTCCGGGACGCGATGCCGAACCGCTCGAAGAGGCGGGCGAGGTGCGTCTCCACGGTCTTCGCCCCGATTGTCAGCGCCGCGCCGATCTCGTCGTTGCTGCGACCCTCCACGACCAGCGCCACGACATCCAGCTCTCGGCGAGAGAGGCGGGCACGGTCGCCGGGCCTTGGGCGGACGCCGAACGCGAGGCCGCCGTCGGCCGCTCGCCGGATGGCGTTGAGCAGCTCCGCCATGGGCGCGGTCTTGAGGACGAACCCGGCGGCCCCGAGCCGGAGCGCGGCCTCAGCGTACTGCGGGTAGTCATAGGCGGTGAGGACGACGATGGCGGGGCGGTGACGGTCCATGTCGCTGCGGATGTCGCTGCCGAGCAGGTTGAGCCCGCTGTCGGTGCCCAGGCGGATGTCGAGGAGGACGACGTCGGCATCCGTCGCCGCCAGGAGCGCCCGGGCCTCTTCGAGGGAACCGGCGGTCCCGGCGATGGCGATTCCCGGCTGGGCCGCGAGGATGGCCGCCGTCCCTTCCCGGACGACCGGGTGATCGTCCACCACGACGACCCGGACCGGCGCGCTGTCCGACTCCGTCACCGGGCGCGCCACTCGAGCTGCACGTGCGTGCCGCCGGTCGGCCAGCGCCGGACGTCCAGGATGGCGCCGATGCCCTCGGCTCGCTGCTGCATGTTGAGCAGCCCGAAGTGCCCTTCGCGCTCCGCGCGGTCGCCGGCGTCGGGGGTGATGCCACTACCCGCATCATCGATGGAGAGCGACGCGGCCCCGTCCATGGACCGGTAGCGCACGACGATGGGCGGGCGGCCGTGCTTGACCGCGTTCGACAGCGCCTCCTGGGCCACCCGGAAGAACGCGAGCTCCACGTCGGGCGGGGGCCGGGTGCCGTCGGCACGCTCGAGGCGGACCTCGCCGCCGGCCAGCCGCTCGATCCGGAGCACGAGCCAGTCCAGCGCGGGGCCCACGCCCAGGTCGTCCAGGATCGGCAGGCGGAGGTCGCCGCAGATCGCGCGCAGCCGGTCGGAGACGGTGCGGGCGATGTCCGCGCCCTCGGCATCGCCCGCCGCATCCAGCCGCCGGACGAGCAGCGTCAGCTCCTGGAGCGCGTCGTCGTGGATGTCGGCGGCCACGCGTGCCCGTTCGGCTTCCGTTGCGGCCACGATGAGGTCCCGCTGGAGCTGCGCACGACTGGCGAGCCGGGCGAGGGGACGAACCGTGAACCGCCCAGCCAGCCCGATGACCCCGACCCACAGGACAAACGGGAAGAGATACGGGGTACCCGTCGTCGCCATCGCTGCGGCGGGCGTGAACCCTGCGACGGCGAGCTCAGCGGACTGGAGGAGCCGCCCGCTGGCCGTCGCCTCGCCGCCCGGAGCCGCTGTGGCCCGAACGGCGCCGGGGAGGGCAGGCCCGGCAGCGATCAGTCCGGGGATCGTCGTGATGCCGGCGGTGATGATCCACGCCGCGACCGGGAAGATCGTGTCGGGCGTGTTCACGGCGCGGGCCACGCCCACGATCGCCGCCCCGGCGGCGCAGGTCACGACGGCCGCGATCGCCACCCCGCGGTCCTGCGAGTCCTCGATGCGCGCGATGAGGGCAGCGGCCAGCGGCAGCATCGCCATCGGCACCATGGCGCCGAGCACGGCGATCGCAACGGGCGACCACGTGTAGTCGAGCGGTCGCAGCAGGAGGGGGGCCGCCGTCGCAACGGCCAGCGGCAGGCCGAGGTCTCGCAGGGACGATCCCGCCCGACCGCTGGTCAGCCACCAGGCGATGGAGAACAGCACCGCGATCCCGACGATGACCGAGAGGATGGACTCCTGGAGGCTGTTGCGGCCGTCGTCCGAGATCGACGGCGCGTACGGCATCGAGTTGGCCGTCCACCCGGAGAGATCGGTCGGCCGGATCGCCCGTAGCTGCGCCAGCGGCTCGTCCACGATGGCCCACAGTTCTTCCTCGGTGAGGTTGGCGAAGGTGGGCGTAGCCGGCTCGACGACCGGCACCTGCTCCGGCTGCTCCCCGGTCTCAGGGTCAGGCGTCGCATGCGTCGGGGGGTAGACGTATTGCGGCCCCCGGATCAACTCGCGTCCGTTGACCTCGATGGCCACCATGCCGGCCTCGATGTTGTACTGCGCCGCGGGACTGAAGGCATCGACGTACGACACGACGATGCGCCCCTCTGAGACGTCGAGGTGGACCCCCGTCTCGGTCTTCGCGACCACCGGCGTGAGGACGCCGATGAGGAGCGCCAGGACCCCGAGGGCGATGGCACTGCGTTCGATGGAGGCCCGCGAGATGCCCATGGCCGGACGGTAGCACCGGGGCCCGACGCACAGGGTCCGGAGAATCCCGGAACGCCCCTCCGGCGTGCGACGGCTAGCCGCCGGGTGGCCGCCCACGCGACGCTGGTGGCTCAGGCAGCGAAGGAGGAACGGGATGGCGGTCGCGCTCGAGGCGCACGGGGTTGGCAAGCGGTACCGGCGGGGCCGGCCTTGGGCGCTCCGGGACGTGGACCTGACGATCCCCGCGGGGAGCATCACCGCGCTCGTGGGACCGAACGGCGCAGGCAAGTCCACGCTGATCAAGGGGTACGTCGGGTTCGAGCGGCCGACCGCCGGCAGGCTGCTCATCGGTGGGGTGGATCCGTGGCGCGACCGTGGCGGCGCGATCCGGCGGATCGGGTACGTGCCCCAGGCCGCGTCGCTGTACCGGGAGCTGTCCGTCTCCGACCACCTGGCGCTGGCGGCCCGCTTCCGCCCATCCTTCGACCGGCGCGCGGCGGAGCTCCGGCTGGAGCAGCTGGACATCCCGCTGCGCGTCATCGCGGACGAGCTGTCCGGCGGGCAGCAGGCACAGGTGGGCCTCGCGATCGCGCTCGGTACGCGGGCGCCCGTCCTGCTCCTGGACGAGCCGCTGGCGTCCCTGGACCCGCTGGCGCGGCGGGAATTCCTGCACGTCATGGTCGAGGCGGTCCGCGAGGCCGGCTCCACGGCACTGCTCGCGTCCCACGTCATCACCGACATCGAGCAGGCCTGCGACCGGCTGCTCGTCCTGGGGGGCGGGCGGAAGCTGCTGGACGTGTCGATCGCCGAGGCACGGGCAGCGCACCGCGTGGTCGACGACGGGCCGATCGACGTCGGGCGGCTTGTCGGCCGGTTCCCGGACCCGGAGGGGAAGCTGGTCGCCCTCGTGGAGGGTGCCGGTGGTCCGGGCCGGCCGGCGACGCTGGAAGAGGTGGTGCTCGGGCACCTGGCCGCAGGACGGATCCGGGCGGTGTCGGGCGCGACCGAGGCCGGCACGAACGGGGAGGCGGTGGCATGACGCGCTTCGACCTCCGGATGGCGTTCCGTCTCCACCGGTTCGAGAGCGTCGGCTTCGGCGTGCTGATCGGGCTTCTGGCGGTGGCTGCCCTCATCGTCGCCGGCAACCTCGACGCGACCGGGTACGGGGCGAGCTGCAACCGCAATGGCGCCCCGGGGAACCCGTCGGCGTGCGAGGCGATGGGCCGCGCCTACTCCGACATCCAGTCCTCGCAGGTGACCCCGGTCCAGTCGATCCTCATGATCCTGCCGTTCCTGCTGGGTGCCCTCGTGGGAGCGCCGCTCGTCGCCCGGGAGTTGGAGCGCGGGACGACCCGCCTCGCCTGGTCGCTGGCGCCGTCCCGGCTTCGCTGGTTCGTGGTCCGGGTGGTGCCCGCCGTCGTCATCGTCTTCGTCTTGTCCTTCATCGCCGGTGCGGCCCTCGATCGGCTGATGGCGGCGATGGAACCGGGCACCAACATGGCCAACTCGTTCGCGGGGTATGGCTCCCGGGGCGTCGTGCTGGCGGCGCGGGCGACCTTCGTGTTCGCGATCGGGGTCGCGGTTGGGGCGGTCATGGGTCGCATGCTGCCGGCGCTGATCGTGACCGCAATCGTCGCGTACGTCGGACTCGCAGGGGGGATGTCCGTCCACGGCAAGATCCTGGCGTCCGAGGCGGTGATGGTGGAGGAGGAGATGATGACGGGGCAGTCGGGCGCCTGGTACATCGGCATGCGGATCCGGACGCCGGACGGTCGGGTCGTGACCTGGGACGAGCTCAGCGCTCTGGTGCCCGTCCCGGAGGACGGCTCGAACTGGCCGCCGGCCGGGTACACGGGCGTCGCCCTCGCGATCCCGGGCGAGCGGTACCGGCTCGTGGAGCTGCGCGAGGTCGGGGCGCTCGCGGGCGGGAGCCTCGTGGCGCTGGGGATCGGCGCGTTGGCGGTCCGGCGCCGCCGACCGAGCTGAGCGGGCGACATTTCACTCGGAGTGAACACGGGGGGCCGCGACGGGGCGGATCGGGGGTCCAGCCCGGTGTCCGGGGCCGGGATCCGGCGTCAGATTGCCTGTTTCCCGGGTGGCGGGGCCGGAATCGGGGCGATTCTGGGGGAGTGCGGCCCAGCACGGCTCGCAACGGGCCGCCAGAGGCCGATCCGTGTTCGGTGTGAGCGAACAACGCCGGAGTTCGGGGCGTCGGGGCGCGGACCGCTCGCCGGAGTTCGGGGCGTCGGCCCGCTCAGCGGGTCAGCAGATCAGCCGGATCAGCCGACCGCGACCGGCGCTCCCAGCTTCTCGATCCGGATCGCCGTCGCCTTGAACTCGGCCGTGCCGGACTTGGGGTCCGTGGCGTCGATCGTCAGGAGGTTGACCTCCACGTCGTCCGGGTAGTGGAAGGTCATGAACGCGAGACCCGGGCGCAGGGCCCGATCGGCGCGCACCGGCGCCTCCACATGGCCCCGTCGCGAGACCACGCGGACCACCTCGCCCTCGGCCAGGCCGAACCGTTCGACATCCTCCGGGCACAGGTCCAGCGTCTCGTTGCGGCGCCTGGGAGACGAGAACCCGCCCGATTGCACGCCGGTGTTGTAGGCGTCCAGGTGCCGGCCGGTGGTGAGGCGGACCGGGAACTCGTCTGTCAGCGCATCGATCGGCGGGTCATGCTCCACGGGTACGAACGGTGCGCGGTTGCCCGGCACCGGGTCCGCCCAGAGGCGGGAGTGGAGGAACGGCTCGCCCGGGTGCGTCTCGTCGTAGCAGGGCCAGTGGAGCCCGTCCTCGGCCTCGAGGCGCGCGTAGCTCATGCCGGCGTGGGCGGGCGAGAGGGTGCGGAGCTCGTTCCAGACGGCCTCCGGGCTGGCCTCGCCCCAGTCGTGGCCGAGGCGGCGGGCGATCTCGAAGATGATCCAGAGATCGTCGCGGGCGTCGCCGGGCGGGTCCAGCGCCTTGCGCACACGCTGGACGCGGCGCTCGGAGTTGGTGACGGTGCCGTCGGTCTCGGCCCAGGCGGCGGCCGCAGGGAGGACCACGTCGGCCATCTCGGCCGTGGCGGTGAGGAAGATGTCCTGGACGACCATGAACTCGAGGCCGCCCAGCACCCGCTTCACGCGGTGCACGTCCGCCTCGGACTGGACGGGATTCTCGCCGATGCAGTAGAGCGCGGTCAGGTCGCCCCGCTCCATCGCGTCGTACATCGCGGACAGGTTCCAGCCGCGCTTAGGCGGGACCATGACGTTCCAGGCCTTGTCGAAGGGCGCCCGGAGCGCATCGTTCTCCACGTGCTGGAAGCCCGGCAGGCGGTCCGGCAGGGCGCCGCTGTCACCACCGCCCTGGACGTTGTTCTGCCCGCGCAGCGGGTTGAGGCCGCTGCCCCACTTGCCCACGTGCCCGCACAGCAGCGCCAGGCTGATCAGCGCCAGGACGTTGTCCACCGCGTTGTGGTGCTCGGTGATCCCCAGCGTCCAGCAGATCATCGCCTTGTCGGCCTGCGCGTAAGCGTGGGCCGCCTCGCGGATGGCCGCCGCGGGGACGCCGGTCTCACGCTCGGCGCGCTCCAGGGTGTAGCTCTCGACGCCCGCCCTGTAGTCCTCGTAGCCGGAGGTCGCGCGACCGATGAACTCCTCGTTCGCGAGGCCGGCGGCGATGATCTCGCGGCCCATGGCATTGGCCATGACGATGTCCGTGCCCACGTCCAGGCCCAGCCAGAGATCCGCCCATTCGGCGGACGACGTCCGGCGCGGGTCCATGGCGAACAGGCGCGCGCCGTTCCGCACCCCCTTCAGGAGGTGATGGAAGATGATCGGATGCGTCTCCCGGGCGTTGCTGCCCCACAGGAGGATGACATCCGTCTCCTCGAACTCACGATATGAGCTGGTGCACCCACCAGCGCCGAACACGGTCGCCAGACCGGCGACAGAGGGGGCGTGTCAGGTGCGGTTGCAGCTGTCGATGTTGTTGCTGCCCAGGACGACGCGGGAGAGCTTCTGGGCCGCGAAGTTGACCTCGTTGGTCGAGCGGCTGCAGCTGAAGATCCCGTAGGTCCTGGAGCCGTGCGCCTCGCCAGCTGCCCGGAGCCCGGCGACCGTCCGCTCCAGTGCCTCTTCCCAGCTGGCTGGGCGGAGGGGGCTGGTTCGTCGGTCGCCGTCGCGCACGAGCGGCGTGGTCAGGCGGACGTACTCCTTCGGCACTGGCGTACCTCGTGGGTGTGGTCCGACAGGGTGAGTGTAGTGCGCCCGACAAGGGTTGGTGGCGTCCGGTTGGTGGCGTCCGGTTGGTGGCGTCCGGTTGGTGGCGTCCATCGGCATCTGGGGCGACTGACGCGGTGCGCGCTGCGGACCCGGCCGATCGGCGGCCATCGCCCGGTGGTAGCGTCGCGCCAACCCAAGGCGCGGGCGACGGCGGATCGGGAGGATGCGCTCACCCTGCGACCACGAACCGGAGCCGCCCCAGATGCCGATCGACCTCCGCGTCCTCCCGGACGCCGACTGCGCGCAGATCCACGAGCAGTCCCTGGCGGTCCTGGCGAGGACGGGGATGCGCATCGACTCCGAGCGCGCCCGACGCATCCTCGAGGCCGCCGGTGCCCAGGTGGACGAGGGACAACGGAGGGTCCGGTTCCCGCGGGGGCTCGTCGAGGAGAGCCTCGCGAGCGCGCCGAGGCAGTTCTCGCTGGGCGGGCGGAGGCCGGGCTTCAGCCTGCCGATGAATACGGGCGAGTGCACGCTGATGCCGGACGGCGAGGCCACCACCTGCTTCGACCCCGCCACGGGCGTGCGCCGCGCTCCCACCTGGGACGACTGGGCCGCCGCCACGAAGCTCGTCGACACCATGGACGAGGTCGGCGCCTACTGGCGGATGGTCAACTCCGGCATCGAGGGCTCGGGACCCGGGCCCGCCGTCGCCCACTGGGCGAACACCTTCGGCCTGTTCTCCAAGCACGTCCAGGACGAGATCGCCACCCCGACCGATGCCGCCTGGCTGCTGGAGATCCTGGGCGTCGTCTTCGGCAGCCGCGAGGCGGTTCGGCGCGATCACCCGTTCAGCGTGCTGTTCTGCCCGGTCTCCCCGCTGGCCATGGAGGCGGAGCACACCGACGCCTACCTCGCCACCGTCGGCTGGGACATCCCGATCGCCATCATGCCGATGCCGATGATGGGCACCTCGGCGCCGGCGGGGCTCCGGTCCACCGTGGTCTCCGGCAACGCCGAGGTGCTGGGGACGATCTGCCTGGTGCAGGCGGCCCAGCCCGGGACTCCCGTCCTGTACGCGCCGGCGCTGGCCGCGATGGAGCCGCGCACCGGGCGCTGGGGAGGCGGCAGCCCGGAGCACTCGCTGCTGGGCGCGGCCACCACCGAGATGGGCCGCTTCTACGGCCTGCCGGTCATCGCCTCCACCGGCGGCTCGGACCCCTTCGTCGCGGGGATCCAGGCGTCGTACGAGCGGACGATCAACTGGGGTCTGCCGGTGCTCTCGTGGCCGGACATCCTGATCGGCCCGGGGTCGCTGGGCGGCGCGACGACCCTGTGCCTGGAGCAGATCGTGATCGACGTGGAGGTGTACCGCTCTTGGCGGCGCGTGCGGGGCGGGATCGGCGAGGGCGTCGGTGAGGGGGACGTCGTCGCCGCACTGGACGAGGTCGGTCCGGCGGGGGACTTCCTGGGCCGGACCGCCACCCGGGACGCCGTGCGCGGCGGGGAGTTCTTCCTGCCGAGGCTGGGTCACCACGGGACCTTCGACCGCTGGGAGGCCGCGGGCCGGCCCGACATCCTGGACCAGGCACGCGAGACGGTCCGGAAGGCGGTCGCCGGTCACCAGCCGTTCCCGTTCGACGAGGGCGTCATGGACGAACTGGCGACGCTTGAGGAGGCGGCGCGCGCGTCGGCGGCGCACGTCCCGGCTCCGCACCTTTCGGCTCCGCCCCTTTCGGCTCCGCACCTCCCGCCCGGAGTACCGAATCCATGAGCCGACCACCCCTTGCCCGCCTCCTGGTGCTCGTCGTCCTAGTCGCCGCGTGCGGCGTCACGCAGGAGGCGCCATCGCCATCGCCCGTCGGGGTGCCGCGGACCGGCGCCGAGCTGCGCTACGCGCTCATCGACCAGTGGGGGCCGCTCTGGTACTGCGATCCCGACTTCTATCCGGTCGCCCGTGCCGACGAGGCCGATCTCGCCATCGAGCGGTTCGAAGAAGTCAGGGCTGACGCCGAGGCCTTCGCCGCCATCCTCGCCCGTATCGGCCTCGATGTCGGGGCGGACGCGACGGCCGACCAGAAGCTCGCGATCTACCGGGCCTGGAAACAGCAGAACGCGATCCTCCTCGACCCGGTCGGCGATGGCGCGTTCCGCTTCGACTACCTGAGCATGCCGCCGCCCGGCGCGAGCGAGGGGCGCCGGACCGCCGGGACGATCGACGCGGACGGCTCGATCACGGTCGAAGCGCAAGCGCCCGCCGGCGAGCCGATCTGCCCGATCTGCCTGGCCAGGGGGACGAGGATCGCGACGCCCGACGGCGAGGTGGCCGTCGAGGCGATCCGCGTCGGGATGCGCGTCTGGTCGATCGGTCTTGATGGGCGACCGTTCGTGGCCACGGTGATCCTCACCGGGCGGACGCCGGTCCCGGTCACCCACGTGGTGATCCGGCTCGTCCTCGACGACGGCCGGGTCGTCCGCGCCTCCCCCGGTCATCCGCTGGCCGATGGGCGCCGGCTCGCCTCGATCCGACCCGGCGACCGGGTGGACGGCGCGACGGTGGTCAGCGCAGTTGCCGAGCCCTACGAGGGACGATCGACGTTCGACCTCCTGCCGGACGGGCCCACGGGGCTGTACCTCGCCGACGGGATCCCCCTGGGGTCGACGCTCCTCGGAGGCTGAAGCCCAGGGTTTCGCGAGCACCCCCTTGCCAACGTGTGCCGACCGGATCACCATGGCCGCCAGGAGGTGCGTCCCCACCATGTACGGCACGATCGCGCGACTGCATCCCAGGGCAGACCGGACCGAGGAGCTCATGGCCCACGGCCGGCGCCTGGAGGACGTCAACGTCCCGGGCTTCCGGGCCAGCTACCTGTTCCGCCCCGACAAGGAACCCTACGACAGGCCCACCGTGTTCCTCGTCGCCCTGTTCGACGACGAGGCCTCGTACAAGGCCAACGCCGAGAGCCCCGACCAGCACGAGCGCTACCTCGAGCTGCGCGCTCTGCTCGAGGACGACCCGGACTGGATGGACGGGACCTTCGAAGGCGTCTGACCGACCGGGGGCCGGGGCCGGGGAGGCGGGCGCCCCGGTGGGCCGACGAACGCCCGATCGGCCGATTTGACGCGCGCCCGGCGTCCGGGCACCCTCTCGCCTGATGACCAGCGAGGGGGTTCCCGGGAGCGACTCGTCGGCGGCCGACGAGGCAGCCGTGGCCGACGACGGGCGCCTGTTCTGCCACCGGCACCCGGACCGCGAGACATGGGTCCGCTGCGGTCGCTGCGACCGCCCGATCTGCCCGCGCTGCGCGATGCAGGGCCCGGTCGGGTTCCGGTGCAGGGACTGCGGCAAGCCCGCCTTCGATCCGCTGACCTCGTTCACGCCGATGCAGGCGCTGGCGGGCGCCGGCATTGCCCTGGGCGGTGGGTTCCTCGTCGCGCTCATCGCGGCCCAGATCGGCTTCCTGTCGATCTTCATCGGCTACTTCGGGGGCGGCCTGATCGCGGCAGCCGTCATCCGTGCCGCCGGCTACAAGCGGGGTCCCGTGATGGTTGCGATCCTGTTCGGCGGGATCGTGGTCGGGGGGCTGATCGCCTTCGGGATCGACTTCGGGATCCTGATCGCGGAGATGGAGGCGATCGTCGCCGGGACGGGTGAGGAGCCGGCCCTCCCGATCCTGCAGGTGCTGATGAACCAGGGGTTGTGGGACCTGATCGCGGTTGGCGCCGCGTGCGTGGGGGCCTGGTACCGGATCCGCTGACTCCACTGAACCGCCGCTGGGTCGCCGGTGGTGCTGACGCACCCGACCCGGCGAGGGGTCGATGAGTCGCCGTCTTCGAGCCATCGAACGCCGGGCGTTCACTGCGGCGGACAGCGGGCGCGACGGCCCAAGTGCGACCGCCCGACGGAACGGCAGGGGTTCAGCCACGCGGGTTTGGAGCCTCGGAACCGCCAGCTGGAACGCTGGCCGTTCAACGGCCCGCCGCCGGCCGCCGGGGTGAACGCTGGGCGTTCAGCGCGCCGCCAGGAGCGCGACGCCGGGCTCGCTGCCCCCCGCCGCGGTCCCCACGACGCCCGCGGCCTCCACGACGCCCACTCGCCACGACAGCACGCCCGCGCTCGCCAGGTCCGCCTCGACGGCGACAACGACAGCGGCCGGCACCGCCGCCAGGAGGCCGCCGGATGTCTGCGGGTCGTGGGCAAGGGCAATGGCCTCCGGGGCGACCCCGCGACCGACCACCAGCGACGGCGCCGTGTACCGCCGGTTGTGCCCCGCCCCGCCGGTCTCCACGCCGTCGCGCGCCACGTCCAGGGCCCCGTCCAGCGCGGGGAGAGCCAGGGCCTCGAACACCAGCCGGGTCCCGGACGCGCGCGCCATCTCCAGCCCGTGCCCCAGCAGCCCGAAGCCCGTCACGTCGGTCGCGCCGCGGATCCCGTGTCGGGCGAAGACCTCCGAGGCGGCGCGGTTGAGGGTCCGCATCTGGGTGATCGCCGCCTCCAGGTGGGCCTCCGAGACCCGCCCCTGGCGCCGCCCGCTCACCAGCAGTCCCGTGCCCAACCGCTTCGTGAGCAGCAGCACGTCGCCCGGCCGCGCACCCCCCTTGCGGAACAGGCGATCCGGGTGCGCGGCCCCGATCACCGCCAGCCCGTACTTCGGCTCGGGATCGCGGATCGTGTGGCCGCCCGCCAGCACGCCGCCCGCCTCGCGGACCTTCGCCGCCGCAGCCTCGAACACGGCCGCCATTGCCGCCTTCGGGAAGTCCTCCGGGAATGCCGCGATCGACAGCCCGAACAGGACCCGCCCGCCCATGGCGAACACGTCCGAGAGCGCATTGGCGGCGGCGATCTCCCCGTACGCGACCGGGTCGTCCACCAGCGGCGGGAAGAAGTCCAGCGTGCCGAGGATCGCAAGGTCGTCCGAGACGCGGTACGCGGCGGCGTCGTCGGGCGGCGCGAGGCCGGCGATGAGCGCGGGATCCGCGTCCGCCGCACCCGAGGCACCCAACCCCGCCAGCGCCTCGGCCAGGAGGTCGGCCCCCAGCTTCGCGGCGCAGCCGCCACACTCGGTCATCTCGGTCAGGCGGATCGGCGGGAGATCGGAGAGCATGCGCATGCCCGGATCATAGGCGGGCCGTCGCGAGCGCTACCATCACCGACGGGAGCGGAGGGGTCCCGGTGGGCTTCCCGGTCTTCAACACCGGTGGCGCGGCGCCCGGCGTCGCGCGGTGGGTTCGACTCCCATGCGCTCCCGCCACCCTCACCGCCGCGCGTCCCCAGCCGGGTCCCGCAGTCGTTCGTAGCGGCAACGTCCCCCGGCCTGCGATCATCACGCCATGCCGGATCAGCCCCAGCAACCCCATCCGCCCAGCGTCGAGCGGATCCTGGCGCTCCTCCGCGCGTCCGGCGAGGCGGAAGTCTCGGAGCCCGCCGCGCTGACCGCGCTGGCGCGGACGGTCATCGACGAGGAG
The DNA here is from genome assembly GCA_947085195.1 of uncultured Chloroflexota bacterium. Lineage (GTDB taxonomy): Bacteria > Chloroflexota > Limnocylindria > Limnocylindrales > CSP1-4 > CAIXZV01. The sequence goes on along the minus strand of CAMTVM010000061.1, from coordinate 58,838 downwards.
CGATGGCGGCTGGCGTCGGGCGCCGCGCCCACGCCGGAGGCCGAGCTGGCGGAGGCCGTCCTGGCCCGCATCGACGACCTGTTCGACCCGGCGCTGACGATCCCGCCCCACGTCATCAACGCCACGGGCGTGGTCCTCCACACGAACCTTGGCCGGGCGCCGTGGCCGCGCGCCGCCCGCGCCGCCGCCCTCGCCGCCGCGCGCACCTACGGCTACCTGGAGCTGGACGAGGGCACCGGCCGGCGCGGGCCGCGGTTCCGCGCGGCGGAGGAGCACCTGGTCGCGCTCACCGGTGCTGAGGACGCCATGGTCGTCACGAACAACGCCGCCGCGCTCCTGCTGGCCGTGGGGCTGGTCGGGCGTCGCGGGTCCGTGGTCGTGTCGCGCGGTGAGCTGGTGGAGATCGGCGGCGGGGTGCGGATCCCCGAGATCGTGGCGCGGTCGGGTGCGCGGCTGATCGAGGTTGGGACGACGAACCGGACGCGCACGGCGGACTTCGAGGCGCCCGTTGCCGAAGGGCGGGCGAAGGCGGTGCTGCGGGTCCACCCGTCGAACTTCGCGCAGTCCGGGTTCACCGAGAGCGCGGACCTGGCCGAGGTGGCCGCCATCGCCCACCGTCACGGCGCCATCGTCATCGACGACCTTGGCTCCGGCGCGCTCCTGGACACGGCGGCGTTCGGCCTGGCGCACGAGCCCACCCCGTCCGAGCGTCTCGCGGCCGGCGCGGACCTCGTCCTGTTCAGCGGCGACAAGCTGGTGGGCGGACCGCAGGCGGGGCTGATCGTCGGGCGCGCGGACCTGGTCGCGAGGCTGCGCCGGGACCCGCTGGCGCGGGCGATCCGCGCGGACAAGGCGATCCTGGCCGGGGTGGCCGCGACGCTGGCGATCTACCGGGCCGGGCGGGCGGTGCTGGACATCCCGGTCTGGCAGACGATCGCGATCGAGCCGGATGCGCTGCGCGCGCGCGCCGAGTGGGTCCGCGGGCTGGCGGTAGAGGCCGGGCGGCTCGACGTCTCGGCGGTGGCACTCGAGTCGCCGGTTGGGGGCGGGTCGCTGCCGGGCCAGGTCCTCCCGTCGTTCGGGGTGTCGGTGCCGGCGGCGTCGCCGACGCGGGCGGGTGCTTCGCTTCGGCGGGGCCCGGACCGGATCCTCGCGCGCATCGTGGACGGGGCGATCGTGTTCGACCTGCGGACCGTGCCCGCGGTTGCCGACGGCGTGCTCGTCCGGCGGATCGCGGACGTGGCGCCACCGCGGTCATGAGATCACCGTTTCGCCGCACGGCTGCCGAGAATCACTGCGGTTCGCGATGAGGCTCCGCACATCGGGCGAGCGAGTCCGGATCGGGGCCGGGTGGCATCGATGAGCCTGAGGTGGCATCGATGAGCGTCGTCATCGGGACCGCCGGTCACATCGACCATGGCAAGACCACGCTCCTGCGCGCGCTCACGGGCATCGACGCGGACCGCCTGCCGGAGGAGCGCCGGCGCGGCATGACGATCGACGTCGGGTACGCGCATCTCGTGCTTCCCGACGGGTCCGTGCTGGACTTCGTGGACGTGCCGGGCCACGACCGGCTGGTCGGCAACATGCTGGTGGGCGCGGGCGAGATCGATGCGGCGCTGGTCGTGATCGCCGCGGACGACGGGCCGAACGCCCAGACGCTGGAACACCTGGAGCTGCTCGATGCGCTCGGGATCGCGGACGGCGTGATCGCGGTGACGAAGGCCGACATGGTGGCGGCAGGGCGGGCGGCCGACGTGGTGGGCGAGGTCGAGGCGCTCGTCGCGCGCATGAGCCTGACTGGGGCGCCGGTGGTCGTGGTGAGTTCGGTCTCCGGTGCCGGGGTGGAGGCGCTCCGGAACGAGCTGGCGGCGCTGGGGGTTCGCGTGGTTGCGCGGGCAGCGCGGGCAATGACGGAGGTCCGGGCCGGATTGCGACCGCGGCTGGCGATCGACCGCGTATTCGCGGTCAAGGGACGGGGCACCGTCGTGACCGGGAGCCTGCGGGGCGGGAGCGTTGCGGCGGGCGATGTCCTGCACGCGCTGCCGGACGGCCCCGACATCCGCGTTCGCGAGGTCCAGGTGCGCGGCGCGACGGTCGAGGCGGCGGACGGCGGACGGACGGCGCTGCTGGTCGGAGGGGTTGCGGCCGGGGTGCTCCGGCGAGGCCAGGTCCTGACGACGGATCCCGCGGTGGTCGCCACGTCGCGGGTGCTGGTGGCGATGCGGGCGCCGGCCGGGCTTGGCCGGGTCGCAGGGTCTGCGGCGGCCACTCCCGCTCCAAGCGACCGGGACCGTCTTCGCCTGCACCTCGGGACCGAACAGGCGGCCGCGCTGGTGGTGCGCGGACCTCGCGAGGCCATCGACCTGCCGGATGGGTCAACCCTCGCGATCCTGCGGCTGGATGCACCGATCGCGGCAGCGGCCGGCGACCGGTTCGCGCTCCGCCGGCCATCCCCGGGTTCCGCGGCGGGCGGCGGGGTGATCGTGGATCCGGCTCCGCCGCGGGGGGTCTCGCGCCGGCGGCTCACGGTTGCGCGCGCTGCCGCGATGGCGGCGGCCGTGGGCGATCCGGGCGCGCGGCTGGACCTGCACGGGGCGGTCCGGGACGGTGCGCGATGGCACCTTGCGCCGGACGTGGCCGTCTCGCTGGCGGCTGGAGCGGGGGCGCTCGTCGCGGAGCATCACGCCACCGAGCCCGCCTCGCCGGGGATGTCCGCCGCGGCTCTCCGCCAGGCGCTGGCGATCGCCGTTCGGCGGCTCGTGACCGTGGGTCGCGCAGGCGCCGACGTCGTCGCGCGCCAGGTGGTCGACGACCTGGTGGCTGCGGGCCCGCTCGCCCGGGACGGGGAGCGGGTCCGGGACGCCGCTCGCGCTGGCGGCCTGCCGGCAGACACCCTCGCCGCGATGGACCGCCTGGAGGCCGCCCTCTCCCTCGTCGCGCCCCCGTCCCTGGCGGAGGCGGCGCGCGCGGCGGGGTGCCCGCCAGAGGGCCTGCGGGCGCTGGAAGCCGCGGGCCGGATCGTCCGTCTCGAGGATGACCTGGCGTGGGCCGCGGGCACCTACCGGGAGCTCGTCAGGCGCGCCCTCTCCCTCGCCGCGGCCGCGCCGCTCTCGCCGGCCGCCTACCGCGACGCGACCGGCTCCAGCCGCAGGTTCGTCATGGTCATCCTCGAGGACCTCGACCGGCGCGGGCTCCTCCGCCGGACGGAAGCGGGACACGTCATCGGCCCCAAGACCATCGCCCGGATGCAGGCCCGGGCGGCCGAGGCCAGGGGCGCGGGGGCGGACGGCGCATGACCTCGTCCGACATCGTTGCGCTCGTGCTCGCCGGCGGGGCGTCGTCGCGGTTCGGCTCGGACAAGCTGGCGGCCCAGCACGACGGCCGGCCGTTGCTCCATCACGCCCTGGAGGCCGTGGCGGCGGTCGCGGACCGGATCGTCGTCGTCATCGGGCCGGAGGCACCGTTGCCGCCGGTTCCGGAGGTGCTGGCGGATCGCGTCGCCTTCGCCCGGGACGCCGCCGCGCTGGGGGGCCCGCTGGCGGGCCTCGCGGCGGGCCTCGCGGCGGTCGTGGAGGGGATTGCGGCCGTGGTGGGTGAGTTCGCGGCCGTGGGTACCCCTGTTCCTGATGAGGCTCCGCACATCACAGGGGCGACGGCGGGGCGGAACGAGGTCGTGCTCGTTGTCGGCGGTGACATGCCCTCGCTCGTGCCGGCGGTCCTCCGGCTCATGGCAGAGGCGCTCGCCGCAGACCAGTCCCTCGCCGCGATGACCCTCGCCGCATCAGCCCCCGCGCCGCTCCCGATGGCCGTTCGCGCGGGCGCAGCCCTGAGGGCCATCGACGCCATCCTGGCCTCGGGTGGTCGCCGGAGCCTGTACACCCTGCTCGACGGCGTCCCCTCGGCCGCGCTCCCCGCCGACGCCTGGCGCGCCCTGGACCCGGTGGGCGCGACCCTCCGGGATGTCGACGCGCCGTCCGACCTTTGGTGAACCGGGTTCACCGTCCTTCGGCAATCGACCCCACGGACAACGGCGCGGGCGGGACCCCCCCCGAGGCGCGACGGCCGATGCACGGCCGATGTCAGCCCTCGAGCGTGGTCTCCCCCGCCGTTCCCGCCAGCTCGCTGAGCCTCGCAACGTCGATCACGCTGACGTGCCCTCGCCCGAGCTGCACGATGCCCGCTCGCCCCCAGGTCCCGAGCGTCCGGCTCACCGCCTCCCGGTCGCAGGCCAGCTCGCGCGCCAGCTCCTCGTGCGTCGCGGGCACTTCGGCGGATCCCCGGGCGTGCCGCAACAGCAACCCGGCGAGTCGCGCCTCGAGCGTCCCCAGCGCGACATCGCCGACGAGGTCCAGCGCCAGCGCCAGCCGCCACTCGAACAGTATGGGGTTCCCGAGCGTCTGGACGAGTGGAGGGCACGGTTGACCGGTCTCGTCAGGCGCGGCCACCTCGCTGCCAAGCGGCAGGCCGAGCCGCTGTGCGGCTCAACGGTTCCGGGGCGCGCCGATTGCGCCGCGTGGCGGCACGTTCGTTGCGCGCGAAGGCCAGGTCAGGTGACGTCTGTGTCGTGCAGCGGGTGGACCGTTGTGCGACGCGCCCGTCGGGACGTGGGGCGGCTCGCGGTGACAGGGGGCGCGGCGGCTCGGGACGGCGGCTCGCGGTGATCGGCAGGGGGCGGAGCGGGTGGCTCGGGTCGGCGGCTCGCGGTGATCGGGCTCGGGCCGGGCGTTCCGCCTATCCGCCGAGGCCCGGGACCTCGTGCACGGCGAAGCCCTCGATGAACGTGGCCAGCACCGTCGTCTCGCCGATCGCGCCCTGGCCCGCATCGAACAGGTCCCGGTCCAGGATCGCGAGGTCGGCCAGCTTTCCGACCGCGAGCGTGCCCGTCTCGTCAAGGTGGTTCGCGTAGGCGGACCCGGCCGTGGCCGCGGTCAGGATGTCCACGAGCTCCAGCGCCTCGTGCGGCATGAACGGCTCACGCATCCCGCGTGATTCGTCGCTGACCCGCGTCACCGCCACCTCCATCTGGAGGAACGGATCGGGCGTGGAAACGCTCCAGTCCGAGCCCATGACCAGCGTGGCGCCGTGGGCGCGGAGGGACCGGAACGGGTACTGCCGCGCGGAGACCTCCGGACCGAGGACGGGCAGCGTCAGCTCGGTCATCTGGTCCTCGAGGACGGCCCAGTACGGCTGCGCGTTGGCGAGCGCGCCGAGACGGCGGAACCGCGCGAGATCGTCGGGGTGGACGACCTGGATGTGGGCGAGGTGCGGCCGCGTGTCGGACCAGCCGTTGGCGCGACGGGCGGCTTCCACGGCATCGAGCGACTGGCGGACCGCGCGGTCGCCGAGCGCGTGGAAGTGCGGCTGGAAGCCGAGGGTGTCGAGGCGGACGACGGCCTGCTTGAGGACCTCGGGGTCGATGAAGTCCAGGCCGCGGTTGCCGGTGGCGTGACCGTGGACGTCGAGGTAGGGCTGGGTCATCGAGGCCGTCTGGTTCTCGACGATCCCGTCGGTCATGAGCTTGACGCTGGTGGCGGCGAACCGGCCTGTCTGCCCGTTTGCGCGGCGCTCGACCATCTCGTCGATCTGCTCGAGGCCGCGCTCGCGCTGCCACCACTGGGCGCCGACGACGCGGGCCGTGAGCTCGCCGCTGGTCGCCAGGGCCATGTACGCCGCCTGCTCGACCGGGGTCACCCACGCGTCCTGCCAGGCCGTGATCCCGAGCGAGTGGAGGTATCGCTGGCTCTCGAGGATGGCGCGCCGGAGATCCGCGCCCGTGGTCGGCGGGACGAGGCGGTCCACGAGCGTCATCGCACCCTCGTGGAGAGTGCCCATCGGGGTGCCGTCCGGGTCCCGGGCGATGCGGCCGTCGCCTGGATCGGGGCTGTCCTTGGTGATGCCGGCGATCTCGAGGGCCCTCGAGTTGGCCCAGGCGTCGTGACCGTCGCGGTTCCGGAGGAACACGGGCCGGTCGGGGACGATGCGGTCGAGGTCCTCGCGGTTGGGCCGCCCGCCGGGGAAGTCCGAGAGAGTCCAGCCCCCACCCAGGATCCAGGGCACCTCGGGGTTCGCGGCGGCATACGCGGCGATGATCTCCAGGTAGCCGTCCCTGCCGCGCGTGTCGTGCAGCTCGCATCGAATGCGGGCGAGCCCGGCCATCGGCGGATGGACGTGGGCGTCCTGGAAGCCGGGCGTGACGGTCCGGCCGCGGAGCTCGATGTGACGCGTCCTCGCTCCAATGAGGCTCCGCACATCGCGGTCGCCGCCCACGGCGACGATGCGACCGTCCTTCACGGCGAGCGCCTCCGCCCAGGTCTTCGCGGCATCGGCGGTGAAGATGCGACCCCCGGTCAGGACGAGATCGGCGTGCTCGGCGTGCTCAGTGTTCGACATGGCGCGCAGTCTGCCACCGCGCGGGGTGGGTGGGGAGTGCCGTTTCGCGGTTCGGGTCGGGAGCCCGGCCGGCCCCGTCTCCCGGCCCTTCGGGCGCATGGGACGCCGGACCTCGCTCGGCCGCCGTCTCGACGGCGCTCAGGACGGCGCCCCGGATCGGGTGCCTGCACTAGACTGCGGTCGATGCGCGGACCCGTGGCGCTCGTCGGCGCCGGTGAGTTCCTTGCCCCCATGACTGAGTTCGACCGCGGCCTGCTCCAGTCGACGGGACGGCCGCGGCCGCGGGTCGCCATCCTGCCCACGGCCTCCGCGCCCGACGGCGAGGCCACCTTCCGGATCTGGGCCGAGATGGGGACCGAGCACTTCGCGGCCCTGGGCGCGGAGGTCGAGCCCGTCCTGGTCCGGGACGTCGCCGGGGGCCATGATGCCGCGGCACTCCAGGCGGTGGGCGAGGCGGACCTTGTCTACCTCTCGGGCGGGCACCCGCGCCACCTCATGAGCGTGCTTCGTGGGTCGCCCCTTGGCGCGGCGCTGGTCACGGCCAACGCGCGCGGCGCGATCATCGCCGGGTGCTCCGCGGGGGCGATGGCGATGGTCGGGCTGACGATGGACTTCAGGTTCGTGCCCAAGCTGCGCCTGCCGCTCCCGTTCCCGGTCCGATGGAGAGAGGGGCTGTCTCTGGTGAACGGCGTCGCCGTGCTGCCCCACTACGACGCGTGGCCGGAGCCGTTCACAGCGGCCGTGGCGCTCCAGGCGCCGCGAGGGTCGGTGGTGATGGGGATCGACGAGGACACCGCGGCCATCGGGCGTGACGGGACGTGGCAGGTGCACGGCCGTGGCCGCGTGACGGTCTGGCGCGGACGCCACCGCGAGCGCTTCCGCAAGGGCGACGCGTTCCGTCTCTGATTCGACACGAACGGCGGCGCCAACGGCGCGAACGGCGTCGCGAGCGGCGTCGCCAACGGTGCCAGCGCCGCCGTCGCTCCGACCGGCCCCAGATACGCCTCCAGGTGGTGCCATCCGGGAAGGGACGGCGGATCACCTCCGGATACGCACCGGGGTGGTGGGCGAGCGCGTTCCGGCGCTCGCGGCTCGGGAATCGCCGGATTGCACTCCCCCGGGGCGTAGACGATGGCGAAGCGTAGACGATGGCGAAGCGTAGACGATGGACGGCGCGCGGGATCGTCGTCGCGCCGCCAGCCTCGCCGATCAGTCCGGCTTGACCGTCCGGAAGCAGTCCGAGCAGTAGACCGGCTTGTCCATGCGCGGCTTGAACGGCACCTGGGCTTGGTTCCCGCACGATGTGCAGAGCGCCACGAAGTACTCGCGCGGGCCCCGGTCCTCGGTCCGCTCGTAGCCGCGCGGGCCACCCGCGACGCGGCTGTCGGTGTCCGAGCCGTCCCGTGCGGTCCTCCGGTACGCGCGGCACGAGGGGCAGCGCTTGGGGTCTGAGGTGAATGCCTTGGCGGCGTAGTACTCCTGGTCGGCCGCGGAGTGGACGAACTCCACGCCACAGTCGACGCAGTTGAGGGTTCGGTCGACGTAGACCATGAGCGGCTCCTCCCGGGCGCGTCAGGAACGGTTCGGATGGCCACCCTGGAGGGATCACACCCGATGTCGGCGTCGCGGCGGGGAGTCAGCCGGGGCCGCGCGACCCAGGTGCAACGCTCGGGTCCCGGATCGGGGCGCACCGATGGTTCGGTCGGACCAGCCTACACCGGGTTCCGGAGAAGGGGCGTGGCCGCGCCCGGCACGCGGCCGGTGTCAGCGGACCTTGTCCCAGACCCTCCGGTTCATCGCGATCTGGGACGACGCGGATCCGGCCGGGCCGGTGCGAGCCCGGTCGCGGTCAGGCAAACAAAGGACCGAACACGACCGCCACGATCGCCATCACCTTGAGCAGGATGTTGATCGACGGACCGGCGGTGTCCTTGAAGGGATCCCCAACAACGTCCCCGACGATCGCCGCCGCATGCTCCGCGGAACCCGGCCCGCCGAAGTGCCCGAGCTCGATGTACTTCTTGGCGTTGTCCCACGCTCCACCTGCGTTCGCCATGAACGTGGCGAGCACAAACCCGCTGGCGATCGAGCCGACGAGGAGACCGCCGAGGGCCCCGGCCCCGAGGGTGGCGCCGACGCCGACCGGTGCGAGCACGGCGATCATGCCTGGCGCGACCATCGATCGCAGCGCCCCCCGCGTGGAGATGTCGACGGCGCGCGCTGCGTCGGGCATGACGCCGGGCCGTCCCTCGCGGAGGCCGGGGATCTCCCGGAACTGGCGACGCACCTCCTCGATCATCAGGCCTGCCGTCCTGCCCACCGCCTCCATGGCGAGCGCAGCGAACAGGAACGGGAGCATCGCGCCCAGGATCAGGCCTCCAAGGACTCGGGGTTCGGTGAGTTGAAGGTTCTCGACGCCCGCAACTTCGACGTACACGACCATGAGCGCAAGGGCGGTCAGGACCGCCGACCCGATCGCGAACCCCTTGCCGGTCGCGGCGGTGGTGTTTCCGAGCGCGTCCAGGGTGTCTGTGCGCTGGCGTACCTCCGGTGCCAGGCCGGCCTGCTCGGCGAGCCCGCCCGCGTTGTCGGCGACCGGACCGAAGGCGTCCGTGGCAAGCGTGATGCCGACGGTGGCCAGCATCCCCACGGCGGCGAGGGCGATCCCGTACAGGCCGGCAAGCTCGTTCGCGACGAAGATCCCGGCGACCACGGCAACGGCGGGGCCGACCGTGCTGAGCAAGCCGACCGCGACGCCGGCGATGACGACCGATGCGCTCCCGGTCCGTGCCTGGGCGGCAATCCACTTCGTCGGCCGGTACGCGTACGAGGTGAAGAACTCCGCGGAGGTGGCGATGACCTGTCCGACGATGGCACCGACGACCAGGACCCAGAACAGCTCTCCGGGCAGACCGAGCAGGCCGATCGCCACCGCTGAAGCGGCAAGCATGACCACGGCCGACGCGTAGATCCCGAAACGGACGGCCCACAGCAACCGGGACATCGAAGCCTGTGGTCCGATGCGGACGAGCACGATGCCCACCAGGGACCCGAGAATGCCGCAGCCCGCGACGACGAAGGGCAGAGCGATGAGCAGGGTGTCCGACCCGAGGCCCGGGGTCCCGAGGACGGCACCCCCGAGCGCGGCCAGCGTGAGGGCGGCGATCATCGCCCCGACATACGACTCGAAGAGGTCCGCTCCCATGCCGGCGACGTCACCCACGATGTCCCCGACGTTGTCGGCGATCGTCGCCGGGTTGCGCGGATCGTCCTCTGGGATGCTCGCTTCGACCTTGCCGACCATGTCGGCGGCGACATCGGCCGCCTTCGTGAAGATGCCGCCCCCCACGCGGGCGAACAGGGCGACCGACGAGGCACCGAACCCGAACCCTGCCGCGATCGTGGGATCGCGAAACACGAGCCACACGAGTGCGAGGCCGAGGAGGCCCACGCCAGCCACGGTCAGGCCCATCACGGCACCCGTGCGGAAGGCGACGCGCAGCGCCTGGCCCAATCCGGAGGTCGCGGCGTGGGTCGTCCGCGTGCTGCCGCGCACGGCGATCCCCATGCCGATGGCACCGGCCGCGCCGGAGCCGGCCGCGCCCAGCACGTACGCGAGGGCCGTCCACGGTCCCGCGCCAAGAACGTCCGGCTGTCGGTCCCGGATTTCGGCGATGGCCGGGTTGCCGAGCACGTTGTAGTCGATGACCGCAGCGAGGACGACGGCCACCGCGGCGACGAACCAGGCGAGGACCCGGTACTCGCGCCGCAGGAAGGCCTCGGCTCCGTGACGGATGAGCAGCCCGATGTCCCGGACGCGCTCCTCGCCGTCATGCTCGCGGAGGACGGCCCGACCGGCGGCCGCTGCTCCGACAAGGGCGATCAGGCCGGCGAGCGGCGCGAGCGCGATAACGTCGATGCTCATCGGGCCTCCTGCAGCCGGCGTCGCCGGCCAGGACAAGATGCCCGGAACTTGCCCAGGCTGCTCATATCACCGGAACGAGCAGCACCGAACGCGACGCGTATCGCGTCACCTTCTTGGCGAACGGATACTGGCCGGGCCGGCTGGCCGGACGCGAGACGGCGACGAGGTCGACCCCCAATTCGTCGGCCAGCTCGAGCGACACCTGGAGAGGGTTCCCGAACCGCAGCTCGAGCGAGACGTCGGCCGCCTCCCGCCTGATCTGGTCGACCAGCTCTCCGAGGGTGTCCCGAGCGTACCTGCGGATCTCGGACGTCAGCTCTTCGGCGGGCGGCTCCTCGTGGGCCGTGAGCCCTGGCGTGATCCCGAGGAGGCCGAGCAGCGTGACCCGTGTTTCGCGCAACCAGCCGTGGGCGGATAGCCAGCCGACGACCGCTCGCGCCGTGGGGCCTGATTCGACGACGACGAGGAGGCGTTGCGGGAGCCTGCCCGGAGGCATCCCGGTGGAACGTGCGATCAGCACGGGCGAGGCGGAGTGCTCGATGATCTGCTGTGTCACGGACCCAAGGAGCATCGCCTCGAGATCCGACCGACCGCGACAGCCCATCGCGATCACGGACGGGCGCCACTCGTCGGCTCGCTCGAGCAACCGCACCGCAGGCTCTCCTGAGCGCACCGACCCGGTCGCCGATATCCCTGCCTCCTGGAGCCGCCCCACGACCTCCTCCGCGATTCGCCGGGCAGCACCCTCCTCTCTGCGGGTCAGCACCGCCAGCGCCTCCCGGGCCACCCCGTTGACCGGAGGCAGCGCCCACGCCGGGCTGGAGACGGTCGGACCGGCCACGCACAGCACCTCGACCTCGGGACGCGCTGTCCAGCCTGACCTGGTGACCCACGACTCCGCCACGCGGGCCGCGATCGATCCGTCCGTGGCGAGCAGGACCCTCGGTGCGCTGTCTACCTGTTCGTTCACAGCACGATCCTCCTCGTACCTTGCGCCCACCCTCTGGCGGTCACCTCGTGGGTGCCCGGCGCTAAGGGGATCAATCTCGATGCTGACGATGATACCGGAGGCCCGGAGTCGCCAGCCGACCGCGCGAGTCGAGCCTCGATCGAGCCGGGTTCGCACTCCATGACACGCATCGCCCTCCTGACCGGGGCCTGCTGGTGCTGGCGTGCGTTACCCTTGCGGCGGTGTTGAACTGAGGCGCGAGCGTCAGGGTGCCAGCACCAACGCTGGTTGGTCGTAGCCGTCCTCACCGCGGCGGGCGATCCGGAACGCGCATCCCCTGGGCGACCGATCTCCGGCAACGACCCACACTCCCAGGGGATCTGTATCAGGGGAGACGGGATCTGGAGCAGTTCTACCTCGTCTTCGCGCTCTTCCTCGGCCTCAACCTGGTGGGCGGGCTCTTCCGCATCCTGCGGGGCCCGACGCCCAGTGACCGGATGCTCGCCGCGCAGCTGTTCGGCACGACCGGTGTGGCGATCCTGCTCCTGCTCGCCGAGGCTGGCGACGCAGCCCTGCGGGACGTCGCGCTCGTGTTCGCCGCCCTGGCCGTGGTCAACGCCGTCATCTTCGTCCGGCTGGGGGTGGGGCGCCTGGCGGCGAGCCCGCGTCGATGATCGGGCCGGCTGCGGCACTCACCGGGATCCTTGTCCTGCTCGGCGGGTTCTTCTTCTTCGCCGGCACCGTCGGCCTGCTCCGCTTCCCGGATGCGCCCTCGCGCCTGCACGCCCTGACCAAGGCGGACAACCTGGGGCTCGGGCTGATCGTGTTCGGGCTCGCCCTCCAGGCTGACTCGCCCCTGGCCGTTGCCAAGCTGGTCCTCATCTGGATCCTCGCTCTCGTGGCCAGCGCTACCGCCGCGTTTCTCATCGGCGGCAGGGCCGAGCAGGCAGTCAGTGCAGAAGGCGCGCTCGAGACCGTGGCCGGCGGCACCGGGGAGGGTGAGCATGGAGCCTGACCTGCTGCTGGACCTCGTCCTCGCGCTCGCCCTGTTCTGGGTGTCGTGGCGCGTCCTGGCCGTGCCGGAGCTGTTCGGCGCAGTCGTCCTGTTCATCGTCTTCGGGTTGCTGATGGCGCTGGCCTTTGCCCGGCTCGCGGCACCCGATATCGCCCTGGCGGAGGCGGCGATCGGGGCCGGCGTGACCGGCGCACTGCTGCTCGACGCGGTCGGTCACCTGGAGAGGCGACGCCGGCACGATACGGACCGGCTGGGGGACGGGCGCTGATGCATGCATCTGTGCAGATTCGAGCCGCGGCCACCTTCCTGTCAGGCGCTCTCGGGGTCGTGCTCATTGCCGCGGTGCTCCAGTTGCCGCGCGATGCCGCCGGCCTGACCCGACTGGTCGACGATGAGCTGACGCGCGCCGGGGTCACCCATGCCGTGACCGCCGTGCTCCTCGACTTCCGCGCCTACGACACCTTCCTCGAGATCGGCGTCCTGCTGCTGGCGGCGCTCGGGTCACTGGCGATTCGGCGCACGGTCGATCTGCGTGACATCGTCCCCATCGCGGTGCCCGGCCCCGTTCTCGCGGTGATGACCCGGGTCGTCGTCCCGATCATGGTCCTGACCGGCGGCTACCTGCTGTGGCTGGGCACGCATGCGCCAGGTGGGGCATTCCAGGCCGGCGCGGTGATCGCCGCCGCGGCGATTCTCGCCCTGCTCGCGGGTCGCCGGAGCATCACGGCGCTCGGCCCGCGAGCGTTTCCGGCCCTCCTGGCGTCCGGTTTCATCACGTTCCAGGCGGTCGCCTGGTTCCTGCTCATCGGCGGCCGCCGGTTGCTCGACTACCCGCCCGCGATCGCCGGCGAGCTGATCGTGGTCATCGAACTTGCCGTGACCGTCGCCGTGGCCGTCGGACTGGCGGGCCTCTTCGCGGCCGCCCATCCGCGTGACGACGACTGATGACACCGTTCCTCATCTATGCCGTGATCGCCGTCGCGATCTTCACCGTCGGTCTGCGCGGCCTGCTCGTCCAGCCACACCTGCTGCGCAAGGTCATGGCGCTGAACCTCATGGGCAGCAGCGTGTTCCTGCTGCTCGTCGCGATCGCCCGACGCAACGCGGATCCGGCGCCCGATCCGGTGCCCCACGCGATGGTCCTGACCGGCATCGTGGTGGCGGTCAGCAGCACGGCCCTGGCCCTCGCCGTCGCCCGGCGGCTGTACGCGGCGACCGGGCGCGATCACCTGCCGGACGTGGACGACGACGCATGATCGAGCCGCTGCTCCTCGTCGTGATGGTGCCGCTGACCGGCGCCGTCGCGGCGCTCCTCCTGCGCGGTCGTGCGCTCACGCCCGTGGCCGCGATCGCCACACTGGCGACGTTCGGGGCGGCCATGGCGTTGGCGTTGCAGGTGACCGAGGCAGGCCCGCAGACCCACGCGATCGGCGGCTGGGAGGCGCCGCTGGGCATCGAGCTGCGAGCCGATGGACTGAGCGCGTTGATGGTGCTCATGACCGCGGCCGTCGCCTCGATCGTCGGCTTCTATGCGCGCACGTATTTCCGGCCGGGGGTCGGGCCTGACGCCGCCGTCGGCCCGTCGGCCTGGAGCGAGCGCGAGGCGTTCTGGCCGCTGTGGCTCTTCCTGTGGGGGGCCCTGAACGCCATGTTCGTGTCGGCCGACATCTTCAACATCTACGTCACGCTCGAGCTCGTGACCCTGTCCGGGATCGCGCTCATCGTGTTGGGTGGCGGCACGGACGCACTCGCCGCGGGGATGCGCTACCTGCTCGCCGCATACCTCGGGTCGATCGCCTATCTCCTCGGCGTCGCGCTGCTCTACGCCGAGTTCGACAGCCTCGGGATCGTGGCGCTCGGCGAGACGACGACCGGGACACCGAGCGTCCTCGTCGCGGTTGCGCTGATGACCGCCGGCCTGATCCTCAAGACGGCGCTGTTCCCCGTCCACTTCTGGCTCCCGCGCGCGCATGCCAACGCACCCGCGCCGGTCAGCGCGGCGCTGTCAGCGCTGGTCGTCGCGGGCTCGTTCTACGTCCTGTTGCGGATCTGGTTCGATGTGGCACCGGCCGTGCTGACCATCGAGGCGGCGCATGTGCTCGGCATCCTCGGGGCGGCGGCGATCCTCTGGGGATCGCTCCAGGCCGTCCGTGCCCGGCGGTTGAAGATGCTGGTGGCCCACTCGACGGTCGCCCAGATCGGCTACTGGTGCCTCCTGGTGCCCCTGACTGCAGTGGCCGGCGCCACGACGGGCGGGAACGCAGCCGGCTGGCCGGCGGCCGCCGACGCCTGGAACGGAGGCATCTTCCTGGTCCTCTCGCACGCCTTCGCGAAGGCGGCCATGTTCCTCGCCGCCGGCACGGTGACGATCACCCTGGGGCATGACCGTGTCGACGATCTGCGCGGGCTCGCGACGCGCCTGCCGATGACCGTGCTCGCGTTCGGTGCAGCCGGCGTCAGCCTCATCGGCCTGCCGCCGATGGGCGGCTTCGTGGCCAAGTTCCTGCTGCTCGATGCCGCCGTCGCCACCGGCCAGTGGTTCTACGCGGTCGTCATCCTGGGCGGCGGCCTGTTGACCGCCGTGTACGTGTTCCGCGTGGTCAGCGTGGCCTTCGGGAGTGCCGATCCGGCCGCCCCGCCGCCGGCCGCCTTCGCGCGGACGCCGCGGGTGCTCGAGGTGGCGCCGCTCGTCCTGGCGCTGGTCGGTCTGGCGCTCGGCCTCGGCGCCACGCTGCCGCTGAACCTGCTCGGGGTCGGCGCACCGTTCCCGCCCCTGGCCGGACCGGGGGGCTGAGCGGTGGACTGGCAGGCACTGCTCCCGGTGTTCATCCTCCTCACCTCGCTCGTCACGGGCGTGTTCATCTTCGCGCTGGCCGAGGAGCGGCACACAGCGCGCACCGTCCTGAACCTGGCCGGCGCCGCGGCCAAGGTCGTCCTCGTCGGCGTCGCGGTGTGGGGGGCGGTCGAAGGCTTCGAGTTCGAGACCAGGTTCGCCTTCCTGCCGGGTCTCGAGCTCGTGCTGCGCGTCGACACGATCGCCCTGCTCTTCCTCGCCCTGTCGGCCGTGCTCTGGCTGCTCACGACGATCTACGCCATCGGGTACCTCGCTGACTCGCCCAACCGGAGTCGCTTCTTCGGGTTCTTCAGCCTGTGCGTGACGGCCACGATGGGCATCGCGCTGGCCGGCAACATGCTCACCTTCTTCGTCTTCTACGAGCTGCTGACCATCACGACCTATCCGCTGGTGGTCCATCGCCAGACGAAGGCGGCCATCGCCGCGGGCAGAACCTACCTGGCGTACACACTGGGGGGTGGCGTCGTGCTCCTGCTCGGCGTCGTCTGGCTGCAGCAGGTCGCAGGTCCGGTCGAGTTCGCAGCGGGTGGTGCACTCGACGCGGTCGCCGCGGCCCATCCGGTGCAACTCACCATCATCTTCGGTCTGCTCATGGCCGGGCTGGGGGTCAAGGCGGCGCTCGTGCCGCTGCACGGGTGGCTCCCGGTGGCGATGGTAGCGCCGGCTCCCGTGAGCGCCCTGCTGCATGCGGTCGCGGTCGTCAAGGCTGGTGCGTTCGGCATCATCCGGGTTGTCCACGACCTGTACGGGGTGGAGCTTGCCGCGGTGCTCGGGGTGCTGATGCCGCTGGCTGTCGTGGCCGGCATCACCATCGTGTACGGCTCGGTCCGGGCCCTGGCCCAGGACGATCTCAAGCGCCGGCTGGCGTACTCGACTGTCAGCCAGATCGCGTATATCACGCTCGCCACGGCGCTGGTGGGCCCGACGGCGACCACCGCTGCGCTGGCCCATCTCATGCACCAGGGGCTGATGAAGATCACCCTGTTCTTCTGCGCCGGCAACCTCGCCGAGGAGCTCGGCATCCACAGCGTGCGCGCCATGGATGGGATGGGGCGCCGGATGCCCCTGACGATGCTGGCCTTCACGTTCGCCTCGTTCGGGATGATCGGGGTGCCGCCGATGGCCGGGTTCATCAGCAAGTGGTACCTGGGCTTGGGCGGACTCGAGGCCGGGCAGCCCTGGGTGATTCTCGTCGTGGCCACCAGCAGTCTGTTGAACGCGGCCTACTTCCTGCCGATCGTGGCCGCCGCCTGGCTGCGCCCGTATCGGGGCCCGGACGTGACCCACGAGGCCCGCCCGGGTGTCGCGGACGGCGCCGGGCGCCGTGGACTGGAGACGAGTCGCTGGCTGCTCGGCCCGGCACTGGTGACGGCCGGTCTGCTCGTCGGGGCTGGACTGTTCGCCGGGCTGCCGTTCAGCCCGCTCGAGCTGGCAGCGCTGGCGGCCCGCGAGATCTACGGGATGCCATGAGCGCGCTCATGCTGCTCCCGATCGTGGTCCCAGTGGCCGTGGCGTGCCTGCTGGCGGTTCCGGGACGCGGCCGTCGCCTCGCACTGGGACTTGCGCCCTGGGCTGCGCTGCCGGCGCTCGTCGTCGCGCTCCTCCCCGACCCGGGACCGTTCGCCTCCTTCCCGTTGCTGCTGCTGGGAACGACGCTCGGGCTCGACATGACCGGCCAGGTCTTCCTGTTCCTCGCCGCGTTCCTGTGGCTGACATCCGGCCTGTTTGCTCGGAGCTATCTCGGCAGCGATCCCCGGCGGACGCGCTTCTTCGTGTTCTTCATGCTGGCGATGACCGGCAATCTCGGGATCACCCTCGCCCAGGACCTGCCGTCCTTCTATCTGTTCTTCGCGCTGATGACCTTCGCCGCGTATCCGCTGATCGTCCACGCCGGACACGCGGAGGCGATGCGGGCCGGGCGCATCTACCTGGTCATGGCGGTCATCGGAGAGGCGCTCGTGCTGACTGCCTTCCTCCTGATCGCCTGGAGCGCGGGGACGTTGGCACTGGGTGGCGTTCCGTCGGCGGTGGCAGCCTCGCCGGCGCGCGACGCGATTGTCGCCCTCCTCCTGGTCGGCTTCGGGATCAAGGTCGGAGTGCTCCCACTTCATGTCTGGCTGCCACTCGCGCATCCGGTGGCGCCAACACCGGCGAGCGCGGTCCTGAGCGGCACGATGATCGCGGCCGGCTTGCTCGGCTGGCTGCGCTTCCTGCCGCTCGGCGAGGCCGACATGGGCGTCTGGGGCGGCGTGCTCATCGTCGTCGGCCTCGGCTCGGCGTTCTCCGGTGTCGCCATCGGCGTGACCCAGCGCGACCCCAAGATCGCCCTCGCGTACTCGAGCATCAGCCAGATGGGTCTTCTCACGGTCGCCGTGGGGGTGGGTCTCGCCGAGCGCTCCGCGTGGCCGGCGGCACAACTGGCGGCGCTCCTCCTCGTCCTGCACCATGGCCTCGCCAAGGGCGCGCTCTTCCTGGGCGTCGGGGTGGCCTCCGAGACGGTCCGGGCAGGACGCCGGCACCTGCTGTTCCTGGCCGCGATGGCGCTGCCCGCGCTGGCTCTCGCCGGTGCGCCGTTCACGAGTGGCGCGCTGGCGAAGCTCGGCCTCAAGGATGCCGTGGCCCTGGCACCTTCGGCGTGGACGGCCTGGCTCGGCATTCTCCTGACGATCGCCGCGATCGGTACGACCCTGCTCGTCACGCGGGTCCTGACGATCCTGCCCGCCGCCGGCGAGGCCGGCCACCACGGCCCCGCCGGCGGCGGCGAGCGCCGGCCGGCGCCAAGGGCCGGGGTCGTCGTACCGTGGGTCGGGTTGTTGGCCGGGGTTGCACTCGCCACCTTCGCCGTCCCAGCCCATGTGGGGACCGGGATCCCCGTGGATCCTCTCGATCCCGCGGGCCTGTGGATCGCGGCATGGCCGGTGGCCGTTGGGCTGCTGCTGTTCTGGGGCGGCAGGTGGCTGCTGCGGGCGACCGGCCGCGAGATCGCGCCCATCGTGGCGGGCGACCTGCTGAGCCCCGTCGAGCGGGCGGTCGGACGGTACTGGCCCGGACGTCTCGCGGAGCGGTCGGACCCGGGCGGGCCGGTCACCACCACGACCTCACGCTGGTCGGTGCGCCTCGTCCGGGAGACGTGGGCCGGTCGACTGGCCGCTCTCGAGGCGCGCCTGACGAGCTGGACGACAGCAGGCGTCGTCTTTGTCGCGGTCCTGCTCGGCATTCTCGTCGCGCTGGTCCGGCCATGAGGAGCCCCCGTGTCCCGTCCACGGTCCTCGCGGTCCCGGGACGCGTGGCGCTGTTCGCGCTTCTCTGGCTGATCCTGACCGAGGGCGACCTCAGCGGCCTGCCGCTGGCCGTGCTGGCGGTGCTCGCCGCAGCCGGGATCAGCCTCCGGCTCGTGCCTGCCGAGACTGTCAGCTTGCGCCCGATCGGCGTCGCGAGTCTCATCGCGTTCTTCATCCTCGAGTCGATCCGCGGTGGGATCGACGTGGCGCGACGCGCGCTCGACCCGCGGCTGCCGATCGACCCGGGGTTCGTCGACTATCACGTCCGGCTCCCGGAGGGCGCCGGCCGCGTCCTGTTGGTCAGCAGCGTGAGCCTGCTTCCCGGTACGCTCAGCGTCCGACTCTCGGGCGACGTCCTGCGAATCCACCTGATCTTCCGTGTCCCTGGCGCTGAGCAAGGGATCCGCCGTCTCGAGGAGCACGTCGCCGATGCACTCGGGGCGCCGCTCGGCCCGGGGCCGGACGGCGCCTGAACGGTGGGGCAGCCAATGCGGTTTTCGACGGCATCGACGCGATCCTGCTCACCAGCAAGACGGCGATCGACGCTACCGTGGCCGATGTTCACTAGCAGCGAACAGGGACGGCCACGGCACGGGGACTGGCGTGTCGTGGAGACCCCCTGGGGGCCATCCGGTGGCGCCCGGGTCCCGCACCGCCGGGTCGTTCGTACGTGGCCGCTGCGGGACCCCGGCGCCCGGGGGGCGCGGCACAGGGGCGATTGGGCCTGAAACGCGGGGGCTGTTCACTCGGAGTGAAATCGCGCGGGCACGGGCGGGTCGCGCGGGCACGGGCGGGTCGCGCGGGCACGGGCGGCTCGCCGGGCACGGGCGGCTCGCCGGGCGCTCGCCGGGCGGCTCGCCGGTCCGCTTCGAGGGCTGCCACCTGGGCCGCCCGCAATGCTGCCGATTGGTGTACAGACAATCCCGCCGCCAACGGCCCGATCGCGACACGCGACCTGTCACAATGACCCCCGAGACTCGGCCGTGCGAGCCGGGAGCGATGGGGGCGCCCGGGTCGCAACCGGGTCCCGGGGGCGACCGGCCCGGCCCTTGAGCGCTGTCGCAGACCGTGCCTGGTCAGGCGGCAGGAGGGGCAGGGAGCGGCTGCTCGCGGGACCCGGCCGGCAGGCCGACCTCGATGGATCGAACAGGGAGGTTGCCCACCGCATGCTGCGACTCCTCCACACGGCGGACGTCCATCTCGGCGCGCGTCACACCGACCTCGGCGATGCCGCCGCCGCCCAGCGAGAGCGCCAGTTCGCCGCGTTCCGCGCCAGCGTGGACGTGGCCCTCGCCGAGAAGGTGGACCTGTTCCTCGTCGCGGGTGACCTGTTCGACTCCAACACCCAGCCCCGCCGCTCCGTGGAGCGCGTGGCCGCCGAGATCGCCCGCCTGGCCGGGGCCCGCGTCCGGACCGTGATCGTCCCCGGCACCCACGACGTCTACGATCGGTCGTCGATCTACCGCGCCTACGACCTCGCTGTCCTCGCCGGCACCCGGCCGGCGGACGAGCTGGTCACGGTCCTCACGCCGGAGCGCCCCTGGATCCACCTCGCGGCCTGCGACGTGGTCGTGCACGGCCCCGTGTTCGCCACCAAGCGCGCCCCGCACAGCCCGCTGCGGGGCCTCGCCGCCGTCGAGACGCCGCCCGCCGCGTGGAAGATCGGCCTGCTGCACGCGGCCCTCAGCATTCCCGGCCGCACGGACCACGACGAGGTCGTCATCACCACGGACGAGATCGCGGCCAGCGGCCTGGACTACCTCGCTCTCGGCCACTGGCACTCGGCCCAGGTCGCGAAGGCCGGCGGGGTCACCTACGCGTACGCTGGTGCCCCGGAGCCCGTGGCCGTGGACCAGGACCGCGCGGGCAAGGTGCTCCTCGTCACCCTGGACGAGCGCGACGGCCGCCGCATCGTGACCGCCGACAAGCGAACCGTCGGACGGACGGTGTTCCAGCACCTGGACCTCGACGCGGCCACGATCGAGTCCCAGCCGGCGCTGGTCGCCCGGCTCACGGCCTCCGCCAGCCCGGACATGGTGCTCGACGTGCGCCTCATCGGCGTGCGGCCGGACGATCTTGACGTGGACCCGGCCGAGGTGGAGGCCGCCCTCCGTGGCGCCTTCCTGCGGGTTCGCGTCCGGGACGTCAGCCGCC
The DNA here is from genome assembly GCA_947085195.1 of uncultured Chloroflexota bacterium. Lineage (GTDB taxonomy): Bacteria > Chloroflexota > Limnocylindria > Limnocylindrales > CSP1-4 > CAIXZV01. The sequence continues at coordinate 38,267 of CAMTVM010000061.1, read as the reverse complement.
CGGCCTTGAGCGAGGGTGCACTGCCGCCCACCGAGACCATAACCGGCGCCTTCATCCGCAACGTGGAGGGGCGCATCGCGGACCTGGAGGCCGCAGGGGACGACCTTGGGGTCCGCGAGGCGGAGGAGCTGCGGGACGTTCTCAGGCTGGGCCGTCTCCTGCTCGCGGGACATGAGGTGACGCTGTGAGGATCACGCACCTCTCCCTGCGGGACCTGCGCCGGTACCGGGAGGCGGACCTTGACCTCGCACCCGGGCTGACGGTCGTGCGCGGCCCCAACGAGGCGGGCAAGTCCACGCTCCAGCGCGCGATCGAGCTCGCCCTGACCCGCAAGGTCACCAGCGCCGCCGCCGACATCGAAGGCCTGACGCCCTGGGACGGGGAACCGGACGCGCGGACCGTCATCGGCATGACCTTCACCTACGAGGACGAGGACGGCGGCACGCACGAGGGCCGCTTGGAGAAGTCGTTCCGCGGCGCGCGAGGCCAGGTCCGCCTGGAGCTGGGCAGCGAGGTGATCACGGATCCGGCTCGCGCGGACGCGGAGCTGGCAGCCCTCTCCGGCGTCCCCACCGAGGGCTTCTTCCGGTCCACCGCGTCCGTGCGCCACCACGAGCTCGCCGGCCTCCAGCGGGACGAGGGCGCCCTGCGGGACCGCCTCCAGGCGTCGATCAGCGGCGCCGACCGTGGCACCAGCCGGGCCCGCAAGAAGCTCGACCGGGCCATCGCGGGGCTCCAGGCGAAGGGCGTCAGGAACCCCGGCCGGCTCAAGGTGGCCGAGGACGCCGTCACGGACACGGCGGTGAAGCTCCGCGCGGGCGAGGACGAGCTGGCCCGCCTGGAGCGCGACCGGGACGCGCTGGCGCTGGCAAAGGAGCGCCGGACCGAGGCCGGGACCGCGCTGACCGAGCGCCGATCCCTGCTCGAGAAGGCCCGCCAGGCGGAGCGCCTGATCGCGGACCGGGACGCCGCCCGCGAGCGCTTCGACCGGTACCGCACTGCCGTGACCGTGCGCGACGAGCTGGCGGAGCTGGAGCGGACGCATCCCTCGCCCATCCCGCTCGCGGTCCTCCGGACGGACGTGGAGCGCCTGCGCACGGCCGACACGAAGATCGCCACCCTCGAGGGGCTGCTCGAGGGCGAGGTCCAGGTCCGCTACGACGTGGCACCGGAGGTCCGCTGGCGACCGCTCTCCCGTACGGCCATCGGCCTGGTCCTCCTGGGGGTGGCCATCGCCGCGGCCGGGACGGTGCTCGAAGCCCTCGGCGTCCTGACCCTCGGGGTCCTGCCGGCCGCCGTGGGCGGGGGGATCGCAGGGATCGGCGTGATCCTGGCGCTGGTCGGGCTGTTGCTGCGTCGCGGTGACAGGACCCAGAAGCAGCTCCGGGACGAGGAGGTCAACCGGCGCCTGCGCGGCCGATCCGAGATCGAGCTGGAGCTGCGCGGCGTCCGCGCCGGGCGCGAGGAACTGCTCGGCCGCCTGGAGCTGGCGGGCACGGAGGAGGCCGAGGAGCGCCTTCGGCTGGAGGAGGCGCACGTCGCGGAGATCGAGCAGCAGCGGGCGCGTCTGGGCGGCCTGGTCGGAGAGGGGCCGCTCGAGACCCTGCCCGGCCGACGGGATGCGGCGGCGCTGGAGATCGAGCAGAAGACGGCCGCGCTCGATGCCCTCGGGCCGATCGCCCGGGAGCCCCGGGCCCGCGAACGCCTCGAGGTCGAGGTGGCGGACACCGAGCGCACCTTCGAGCGTGCCCGGGATGACGAGGCCGCGGCGCGTGCCCGCGTGGAGCAGAACCCCGTCGACGCCGAGGAGGTCGCCGGCCTGGCCGAACGTCTCGCCTCGTGGACCGAAGAGCTCGCCGCCCTCCGGCGCCGGGACCGGATCTACACCCGGACGCTCGCCGAGATCAACGCGGCGGAGCAGGCCACGATGCAGCGGGCCACCCGCTACCTCGAGCGCAGCATGGTCACCGACATCGCCCGCATCACCGGCGGCCGGTACCGGCGGGTCCGCGTCGATGACACGAACCTGGGCATCGAGGTGTTCGCCCCGGAACGCGACGACTGGGTCCCTGTCACGGACCTTTCGCAGGGAACCCTGGACGTCGTCTACCTCGCGGCCCGCCTCGGGCTCGTGCGCCTGGTCACCGGGGACCGGCGTCCGCCGCTCATCCTGGACGACCCGTTCGTCACCCTGGATGACACCCGGGCGTCGCGGGCGCTGGAGCTGCTCCGGGAGCTGGCGGTGGACTTCCAGGTCATCTACCTGACCACCTCGGACCGGTACGACCACCTGGCCGACAGCGTCGTGCAGCTGTCGGGCCCGACCGCCGCGGATGCCCACCCGGCGCCTGATGGGGTGCCGCCTGCCTGAGCTGGGGCCGGGGCTGTCGGTCGTCCTGCTCGGCCTCGCCTCGGCGGTCACCTGGGGCACGGGAGACTTCGGCGGGGGGCTGCTCAGCCGGCGGGCTCCGCTGCTCGCGGTCGTTGCCTTCACCCAGGTCGTGGGCATGGTCGCGGCGCTGGCGATGGCCGCCGGCAGCGGGGAGCCCGTGCCGCGTGGCGCGGACCTCGGCTGGGCCGCGGCGACGGGCGTGGCCGGGGTCATCGGCATGACATCGCTCTACCGTGGGTTGGCCGTCGGCAGGATGGGCGTGGTCGCGCCCACGACGGGCGTCCTCGCCGCCGTGATCCCGGTCACGGTCGGGTTCGCCACCGAGGGCGTGCCGCCGACCCCGGTGCTCATCGGCATCGTCGCCGCGCTGGTTGCCGTCGTGCTGGTGACGCGCGCGCCCGGTCACGGCGGCGGCCGGCCGTCCGGCATCAGGTGGGCGTTGACGGCCGGTATCGCGATCGGCCTGTTCAACGTCTTCGTCGGGCAGTTCTCGGGCGCCGGGGCGTTCGGCCCCCTCGTCGTGATCCGGCTGGTCCAGGTCACGATCCTGACGATCCTGATCCTTGCCTGGCGCCAGCCCTGGCGGATGGAGCGGGAGATCGTGCCCAAGCTGGTGGCGATCGGCCTCCTGGACATGACCGGGAACGCGTGCTTCATCCTCGCGGTCCTGACGGGCCAGCTGGCGATCGCCGCGGTGCTCTCCTCGCTGTACCCGGTCGTCACGGTGCTGCTCGCCGTCGCCGTGCTGCGGGAGCGGGTGACGAGCAGCCACGTGTTCGGGATCGGGCTCACCGCGGTCGCGATCGTCCTCATCGGTGCAGGCAGCGCCAGCCTCTGACCACGCGCAGCCGGAGCAGGGACGGGCGTCAGGGCGCGACGGATTCCGCGGGCATGGGCGTGGGCGCTGGCGTGGGCGTGGGTGTTGGGGTCGGCGCCAGTGTCGGCGTGGGCGCTGGCGTCGGCGGGGGCGTGGGTGCGGGCGTCGGTGGCGCGGTTGGCGTGCCGGTGGGGCCGGCCGTGGGACTGGCGGCAGGCGAGGCCGACGGCGTCGCGGTTGGCCCGGGCGTCGGCCTGGGCGTGGGCCTGATCCCGCAGTTCGAGGAGGACGATGCCCTCTTCGTGCTGCCCGACCCTGCCGACGGCATGGTGTCGAAACCCTCGGGACGCGTCCCGGTGGGCGTGAACAGCCCCGCCGCCATGGCCTTGACCTTCTCGTATTGCGGCAGCTGGATCGACCCGCGCTGGTCGTAGCCGCTCCGCACCAGCGGGCTCCTGATCACCACCCGGAAGACGTCCTTGCGCCCGACCGAGGCGGCGATGTCGATGTAGTCCGCGATGAACGAGGGCTTGATGTTGGTCGAGATGGTCCTGCCCAGCGACTTCAGGAAGTCGCCCGGGTTGGCCAGGAAGGCGCCCTGCACCATGCGGTCCCGGAGCGCGGCGATGACCTCCTGCTGGCGGGCGGCTCGGGTGAAGTCGCTCTCGCCCGCGGCCTTGCGAATCCGCGCGTAGGCGAGCGCCTGACTGCCGTTCATGTGGTAGCGGCCGGGAGCCACGCCGAAGCCGTCGATCCCGTATTCGTCGTAGTCCGGGTCGCAGAAGCCGTCCGTGACGTTGATCGTCACGCCACCCACGGAATCCACGAGGTACACGAACCCACCCATGTTCACCTGCGCCCACATGTCGATCCGAAGGTCCAGGAGACCACCGAGCGCCGCGGCGAGCACGGACTGGCCGTCCCGGGCGCCCGGGAACTTGGCCGGGTTCCAGCGCACGTACGAGACGAGGCCGTTGATCTTGCCCTTGAAGATCCGCCCATCGGGCAGCGGCACGTCGACCAGGTCGCGCGGGATGGACGCCATGGACACGGTCTTTCCGACCGGGTCAAGCGAGGCGACGATCATCGTGTCGGTGAGGGCGGTGTTCCGGCCCGCACCGGAGTCCATGCCGATGAGCAGCACGTTGACGCGCGGGACCCCGGGCGTGAGGGATGGCGACGCGGAGGCCTCGGCCGATGCGGATGGCGACGGCGAGGGGTCGATGCCGAAGTCGGGGTCGTTCGGCTCCACCGGCGGCGGGGTCTGGTCCGGAACCCAGGCTCCACCGGAGTCGACGGGGTCGTACACCGTCAGGGCCGCGCTGCGGGCGTCCAGGGTCAGGTTCGCGAGCCACACCTGCGGCCCGACGACGAGGGCTACCGCGAGGAGACCGACGATGAGGGTGGTCAGGCTGGGCCGGAGGGCGGCCACGGACCGCACGGCCCCGAGTGCCGCGAGACGCCACAGCAGCACCACGACCTGGAGGGCGAGCAGCGCCCCCAGGACGGCCGGGTCGAACAGGCGCGCCGCGAACGACGTGGTGCTCCCGGTCGCGACGGCGAGGTCCGCCCCGCCGCCCAGCACGAGCAGCAGGACCAGCAGCGGGAGGCCGAGGACGGCCGCCCAGCGCGGCCGCCCGGCAACGAGGTGGCCGAGGCCCGGAAAGATCGCCGTGAGCAGGAGGAGGCGCGAGGCGGAGGCGCGACCGGGCTCGCTCACGGGCGGTCCAGGGGTATCCCGCAGGGCTGGCGTAGGGTCTGACATCGCCCGCAAGGATGCGGTCGCACGCCCGGATCGCGCAAACGAGACCCCGAAGCCGCCGCCGGTCGCATGACGGCCGCCAAAGCCGGCGGCGCGCGCGGCCGTTCCCCGGATCGGCCCGCTGCGCTAGGATCGCCGTATGACGACCGGAGTGCCTCCAGGTGCCCAACCCGCTGCGGACGAGACTTCGCGGGTCCCGGCCGGTCACGCTCGCGGAGCCGCCTCCCGAGCCTGACCAGAGCGAGCCCGACATCATCACGGCGGGCGGGGTCCGCTGGCTCAACCTGGAGCATCCGCGCGAGGCGGACCGCGAGTGGCTGGAGCGGGAGTTCGGCTTCCACCCGCTGGCGATCGAGGACGTCGCGTCGCGCAACCAGCGCCCCAAGCTGGACGCCTACGACGATTACCTGTTCATCGTTCTCCACTTCGCCGTGTTCGACAAGTCGCAGGACCGCCTCCTCACCGCGGAGCTGGACCTGTTCGTGGGGCCGGACTTCCTGATCACGCTCCCGGACCGGAACCTGCCGCCGCTGGCGGCGATGTTCGAGCGCTACCGCGAGCGGGAGGAGGTCCGCGAGGGCGTCTTCTCCAAGGGCACCGGGTACCTGCTCTACAAGATCGTCGACACGTGCGTGGACGCGTCCTTCCCGATGCTGCGCAAGATGGGTGCCAAGCTGGACCAGCTCGAGGACGACATCTTCGAGGGGCGGTCCGCGGAGATCGTCCGCGACCTGTCGAACGCGAAGCAGGAGATCATCAACTTCCGCCGCGTGGTCCGGCCGATGCGAGCCGTGCTCCGTGACCTGGAGCGCACGAAGCAGCGGTACCTCGCCGAGGACCTCGACATCTACTTCGACGACATCACCGACGCCGCCGAGCGGATCTGGGATGTGCTCGAGAACTACAAGGAGGTCGCGGAGGCGCTGGAGGGCTCGAACGAGTCCGTGCTCACCCACCGGCTGAACGAGATCCTCCGGGTGCTCACGGCGTTCAGCGCCGCCATCCTGCCGCTCACGTTCGTCGCCAGCATCTTCGGGATGAACGTCCTGTTCCCGGGCGAGGGAACGGCTGAGATGTTCTGGGTCATCTCCGGGATCATGGCCGCAACGTTCGTCGCGGTCCTCGCGCTGTTCCGCCGACGAGGATACCTGTAGGGCTGGGCCTGCCCCGCGAGCCGCCCCCGGCCACCCCGAGCGGGTCCGTTGCGCCCCGGTCGTTCGCTGGGAGTGAACAGGTCAGGCACGGGCCGGCCCGACGAGCCCGGCGGGGAACTACCCCTCCGGCAGCGAGCGCTCCGAGTGGCCCACGTACTTCACGTCCGGGCGGATCAGCCGGTTGTTCGCGCTCTGCTCGATGGCGTGGGCGGTCCAGCCGGCATGCCGCGCGAGCGCGAAGGTGGCGGGGAAGAGATCCGGCGTGAGCCCGACGCCCATGAGCACCGGCGCCGCGTAGAACTCGACGTTCGTCTTCAGGGCCCGATCCGGGTGCTTCTCGGCCAGGACACGCAGCGCGACGTCCTCGATGGACATCGCCAGCTCCAGCCAGTCCGGCTTGTGCTCCATGCCCTGGGCCACCTCACGCAGCGCGGCGGCGCGCGGGTCGTAGGCGCGATACACGCGGTGCCCGAAGCCCATCAGCCGGACGTCGTTCGCGAGCGCGTCCCGGATCCACGCCTCGGCGCGTTCAGGTGTGCCGACCTGGTGGATCTGCTCCACGACCTCGGACGGGGCGCCGCCGTGGAGCGGGCCCTTCATCGCGCCGATGGCGCCGCACACGGCGGAAGCGAGATCCGCGCGGGTGGACGTGACAACACGGCATGCGAAGGTGGAGGCGTTGAAGCTGTGCTCCGCACCGACAATGAAGTAGGCGTCCAGCGCGCGGGCCGTGGCGGCGTCCGGCCGCTCGCCGTTGACCTGGTACAGGAAGCCCGGGACAAGGTCCAGGTCCGGGTCCGGGGCCACCGGCTCCAGCCCCTGGCGGAGGCGCGCGAAGGCGGCCAGCGCGGACGGCGAGAAGGCGGTCAGCGCCCGGGCCTGCTCGGCCGTCGCCGGCCAGGACGGGTTGGTCACCGCGCCCCAGACGGACACGGCGGTCCGCAGCGCGTCCATCGGCCGGGCATCGTGCGGCAGCGCGCGCAGGGCGGTCATCACGGCGTCCGGCACGGGCTGGCACGGCAGCCTGGCGTCCGGCTTCCACTCATCGGTCCAGAGCAGTTCTGCAACCGCCGAATACGACCCGCCCCTGACCAGCTCGCCGATGGCATAGCCCCGGTAGAGCAGGCGGCCGGCCGCGCCGTCGATGAAGGAGAGGGTGGTCTCGCCGGCGATGACGCCCTCAAGGCCGGGGGAGTACGGGCGGGTGTCGGCAGGCGCCGGGACGGGGTCAGTCATGCACGGATGGTAGCCCTCCGCCCCTGCTCGCGACGGGGCCGCTGGTCGCGTCCGGGAGGGGCCGAACGGCGGACCGTGTCGACGTCAGCGCCGGCCCTCGAGCGCGCAGGACGATACGAACGTCATGCCGCCGATGGTCGCCCTACTCGCGGGGCAGCTCGGCCGCCGCAGCCTCGTCCAGGATCCAGGTGGTGTTCGTCGCCATCGTCGCGCGCACCGGCACCTCGCGGACATCATCACCGCCCCAGGCCATGCCCAGCACCGCGGCCTTGGCCGCCCCGGTCGACACCACCAGCACGGAACGGGCGGCCGCCAGCAGGTCGGGGTGCATCGTCACGCGCTCCACGTGCGGTTCCACGAGGGTGGGGGCCGCCACGGCGACGACCAGCGAGGCCGCGTCCCACACCCCGGACCCCGGGAAGACCGAGAGCACGTGGCCGTCCGGCCCGACGCCCAGGAGGATGACATCGAAGACCGGGACGCCGTCCTCGTTCCGCTCAGGCCCGTGGAGGAGGAGCGCCGTCTCATACGCGGCCGCCGCGCCGGCCGGGCCTTCGCCGTTGACCATGGCCTCGGCCACCGGCACCGGATGGAGGTTCGCGGGCGGGATCTGAATCCCGCCGAGGTCCACCTCATCAACGTCATCGGCGCCACCGGTCCTGCCGGGATCCGCCGCCAGGAACAGCTCCTCGAACGGCAGCACGTTCGAGAGCGGGTCATCGGCGGGCACGAAGCGGTCGTCGCCCCACCAGACGTGGACCCGGGACCAGTCCACCAGATCGCGCAGCGGCGGAACGCGCAGGTGCCGGTAGATCCCGGGTGCCGCAGACCCTCCGGTCGTGGACCAGTGGGCGACGCCGCGCTCCGCGATGGCAGCCGCGAGGCCGGCGACGATCTCACCCGCGGCGGCCTCGGCGACCGCATCGGCGGTCGGGAAGACCCGAACGAGCGGCAGGCGGCGGGAACGGTCGGTCGTCATCTGTCGGCGCCTCCTTGGGCGTTCATGTGTGGCGCAGTCGGCTGTCGGGGGCGTCGCTCACGGGTGCCGGCCCGGCGAGCAGGGCGGCCATGCGGATCGTGCCGGTGGCGAGCGGGTCGCGGCCGCCCATCTCCAGCGCCTCGCCCAGCAGGTCCACCTCCGTGCGGCGCGGCGCCTTGAACGTGCGGTCCATCGCCTCCACGCCGTCGCGCCAGGCATGGACGTGGACGTTCTCGGCCTCGGCGGTGACATCCGCACGGAGCTCCGAGCCGCGCCACGAGGCGAGCAGCTCCACGCGCAGCGTCGTGCCCGCCGGCATCAGGGAGGCGACCGGCCGGATGACAACGGCCACGTCCGTGGTCCCGCTGCGCAGGCGAGCGGCCAGCCCGCGGTGGAGCGGCGGCCTCTCGCCGGGCCGCAGGCGACCGGACGACCCGGCACCGCCGCGCCCCTTCGCCTCCAACGGCGCCAGCGGCGCCAGCGGCGACACCACCCGCATCCCCAGGCGCGACGCCAGCCAGGCGGCGTGGTACAGCGGCTTGACCACGTTGGTCGTGCCGGGCGCGCCCGTCTCGTCGTGCGTCCCGTAGGTCACGGAGACCCGCCGGAGGTGCCCGAGGAAGGGCAGGAACTCGGGGAGGTCGAAGACGGTGGCGATGGCCTCACGCCAGCGAGACTGGCGGACCAGGGCGAAGTCACGGATCGAGATCCGCTCGTGCACCTCGTACAGGCGGGCGAGCTGGCGCAGGCGCGCAAGGCCGTCGCCGGCCCAGCCGGAGCCGTCCACCACCATGCGGTCCGTGATCTCCACCATGTCGTCGACCGGGTCGGTGCCCAGCGACGGCTCGCCCGGCCACCATGCGGTGACCGGCAGGTCGTGGATCAGCAGGGGGGCGACCAGCGCGGTCAGGTGCCGTCCGGTCTCGCCGCCGGCGGTCAGGTGGATCAGCTCCGAGCAGGTCTCGGGCGCATCCGGCCGCGGCAGGACACAGTACGCCTGGATCCGCGCTTCCATCCACGACGGCCCGTCCGGGTCCGCGGACAGCACGATCATCGTCCGGCTCGGGTGGCGGCCGGTCAGGCGGCTGATCGTCTCGGCGGCGCGCTCGCCAACCTCGGGCTGCTGCGCGATCACCACCAGGTTCATCACGCTCGTCCGCGCGGCGATGAAGCGGCCCCGCCGCACGCCGTCCTCGTCCACCATCAGGTTGGGCTGGACCCAGATCCGGCCCAGCTCCGTCTCGATCCCGTCGATGGTCCGGGCGTGCGAAAGCCAGCGCAGTGTCGGCTCGCCCGGGTCGTGCGGCGCCCCGGCGGGGCGGCTCAGATCCTGCGCCACCGTCGGCCCTCGCGGGCGAGCAGGTCCTCGGCGGCCTCGGGCCCCCAGGTGCCCGCCTCGTAGTTCGGGAACTCCGGCGCCTCGGTCTCGGCCCAGGCACCGATGATCGGGTCCACGATGGACCAGGCCTCCTCCACCTCGTCCGCGCGGGTGAACAGCGAGGCGTCGCCCAGGAGCGCGTCCAGGATCAGCGTCTCGTAGGCGTCGGGGCTGTCGGTCTGGAACGCCGAGCCGTAGGTGAAGTCCATCGTGACATTGCGGACGTCGATGCCCAGGCCCGGGACCTTGGCGCCGAAGCGCAGCATGATCCCCTCGTCCGGCTGGATCCGCATCGCGATCAGGTTGGGCTCCGGCTCCGCTGCGCTGTCCCGGAACAGCTGGTGCGGGACCTCCTTGAACTGGATCGCGATCTCGGTCGCCCGCTTCGGCAGGCGCTTGCCCATTCGCAGGTAGAACGGGACGCCGGACCAGCGCCAGTCGTCGATCGTGAGGCGGGCCGCGATGTAGGTCTCGGTCTCCGACGCCGGGTCAACGGCCGGTTCCGCGCGGTACCCGGCGACCGGCCTGGCAGACACCCAGCCCGGGCCGTACTGCCCGCGGACGATGTCGCGGCGCACCTGCTCCGGGGTGAACTCGCCGATGGCCCGGATGACCTTGACCTTCTCGTCGCGCAGCGCATCGGCCTCGAAGGTCGCCGGCGGCTCCATCGCGACCAGGCTCAGCAGCTGGAGCAGGTGGTTCTGGAGGAAGTCGCGGCTGGCGCCGGTCTCCTCGTAGAACGTGCCACGCCCCTCGATCCCGATGGACTCCGCCACGGTGATCTGCACGTGGTCGATGTGGCGGCGGTTCCAGATGGGCTCGAAGATGCCGTTGCCGAACCGGAAGACCAGCAGGTTCCGGACCGTCTCCTTGCCCAGGTAATGGTCGATCCGGTAGACCTGCCGCTCGCGGAAGACCTTGCCCACCTCGCGGTTCAGGCGGATCGCGGACTCCAGGTCCCGTCCGAACGGCTTCTCGATGACGACCCGCCGCCAGCCACCCTCGTGTCGCTCGTGGTCCAGGCCCACCCGGCCGAGCTGCGCGACGACCTCCGCGAACTGCGACGGCTGGGTCGCGAGGTAGAAGATCCGGTTGCCGCGGGTGCCCCGCTCCTCGTCGAGGCGATCCAGCCTCCCGGCCAGGTTCTCGTAGGCGGTGGGGTCCGCGAAGTCGCCCTGGTGGTAGAAGATGCGCGAGGCGAGGTCGTCCCACGTCTCCTGGTCCACGGGCTGGACCCGCGAGAAGGTGTCCAGCGCCTGCCTCAGCTCCTGCCGGAACGCCTCGTCCGTGTAGGGGCGGCGACCCACGCCGACGAGCGTGAACTCGTGGGGGAGCAGGTGCGTTCGCCAGAGCTGGAACAGCGCCGGGATGACCTTGCGATGGGCGAGGTCGCCAGTGGCGCCGAACAGGACGAAGGCGGCGGGGTCCGGGACACGCTCCAGGCGGAGCCCCTCGCGGAGCGGGTTGGCGAGCGACTTTGCCGCGGGGGTCCGCCGACGCGTCTCCGTGGCCAGGCGGAGGTCCCGCATGGCGCGCGGGGCGTCGGTCCCCTCGGGGCGACGGGGCGCCATGCCTACCCCGTCTTGACCGCGTGGCCGCCGAACTCGTTGCGGAGCGCGGCGAGCACCTTGGCGCCATAGGAATCGTCCTGCCGGGAGCGGAACCGGGTCAGCAGCGCGAGCGTGATGACGGGTGCCGGGACGTCGCGGTCGATCGCCTCCTGCACCGTCCAGCGGCCCTCTCCGGAGTCCGCGACCCAGCCCCGCAGGTGCGACAGGTCCTGGCCGTTGGCCTTGAACGCGCGGACCAGGAGTTCCAGGAGCCACGAGCGCACGACAGAGCCGTGCATCCACATCTCCGAGATCGCCCCGAGGTCCAGCGGGTAGTCGGACGCGTGCATGATCTCGAAGCCCTCGGCGTACGCCTGCATGAGGCCGTACTCGATGCCGTTGTGGACCATCTTCACGTAGTGGCCGGCGCCCGGCCCGCCCACGTGCAGGTAGCCGCCCTCGGGTGCGAGCGAGAGGAAGATGGGCTCGAGCGGTTTCACGTGCTGCTCTTCGCCGCCGGTCATCAGCGCGTAGCCCACCTGGAGGCCCCAGATCCCGCCGCTGGTGCCCGCGTCCACGTAGCCGATGCCCTTCTCGGCGAGCGTTGCATGGCGGCGGACGTCGTCGTGGAAGTTGGTGTTGCCGCCGTCGATGATCGTGTCGCCGGGCTCGAGGTGCTCGAGCAGCTCGTCGATCTGCGCCTGGGTGGCGTCGCCGGCCGGGACCATGATCCAGACCGCGCGCGGCTTCTGGAGCTTCGAGACCAGTTCCTCGATCGAGAAGGCCGTCTCGGCGCCCTCCTTCGCGATCTCGTGGGTCTTCTCGGGTGTCCGGTTGTAGGCGACGACCTGGTGGTCGTCGCGGAGCAGGCGGCGAACCATGTTCGCGCCCATCCGTCCGAGGCCGATGAAGCCGATGCGCATGGGGAGGTCTCCACTGGGCGGGCAGGACGGCGCCGCTGGCGTCGCCCCAAGGATAGGCCCGACGCGCCATCCCCTGTCGCGGGGTCGGCCAGTGCTCAGACGCGGATGACGTCCAGGCCCGGCACGCTCACGTAGCCCTCGTCCTGCGTGACGACCGGCACCCCGAGGGTGAGCGCCGTCGCGGCGATCCACGAGTCGTTGACGGCCATCCGCAGGCCGAGGTCGCGCAGCGTCACGAGGAGGCGCGCCCACGCGCCAGCGACCTCCTCGTCCACGGGCACCGGGTCGAGCGCGAGCGCCGCGGTCAGCGTCGTGAGCCGCCGGTCGCGGGTGACGAGGTCTCGCGCGGCGAGGACCCCGGCCCGCAACTCGCCGATCGTGACGACGGAAACGGCGAGACGGTCCGGCAGGGCCTCCACGCGCAGCGGGCGGCCGGACTCGCGGGCGATGAACACGCTCGTGTCCGCGAGGCCGTCGCTCACGGGAGCGGCGCTTCGTCTGTCGTGTCGGGGGCGAGCCCCCGGAGCTCGTCGCGCAACCCGGGGTCCGCGGGGTGGCGGAGGACCGCGCGGATGAACTCGTCCCTGGGCAGCCAGCGCGGCCGTCCCCCGGCGGTTGCCGGCTCCTCCCCGATCATGACCTCGGGCGCGATCACCGTCGTGGTCTCAGCGAGGCTGTGGCGGGCGGTCACGACATCGATGCCGGCACGGATCAGCCGGGCCTCGCTCCGCCCTTCCGCCGCGGCGGCCCGCGCCAGGGCCGCCTTCTGCGCCGAGGTCAGGTAGACGGTCGTCTTCTCCATGCCACCCATGATGCCATATATGGGTGGCGAGTGCCGTTGCGGTCCCACGTTACTCAGGTCCCCGGTCGAACCTCGACGAAGCCCGCCGCGCATGGCGTATACGCCATGACCCGCGCCCACACGACCGACATCGTCCTGTGTCGGCGAGGGTGGGTCGGTCAGCTCGAGCGCTCGCCCATCGACGCGGCCTCGATCGCCAGCACCTTGCCCAGGCGACGCTGGTGGCGCGGCTCCCCGGAGAAGCGGGCGGCGAGGAACGCCACCGCGCACTCCGTCGCGGGCTCGATCCCGATCACCCGGGCACCCAGGGTCAGCACGTTCATGTCGTCGTGCTCCACGCCCTGGTGCGCGGAGTAGGTATCGTGGCAGAGGCCCGCGCGGATCCCGCGCATCTTGTTGATCGCGATGGACGCTCCCACGCCGGAGCCGCAGATGAGGATCCCGCGATCCGCGTGCCCGGACTGGATGGCCTGGCCGAGCAGCCACGCGAAGTCAGGGTAGTCGTCCAGGGGGTCGGAGCCGTCGCCGCCGAGGTCGAGCAACTCGTGCGCGCCGGGCAGCAGCACCTCCAGCCTGGCCAGCAGCTCGTCCTTGAACGCAGCCCCGGCATGGTCCGCCGCGAACGCGATCCGCATCGCCGTCGCCTCCTCAGCCGTGTCCGTGCGGGTGGCCGACCGACGGGTCGGACACGCCAACCCGGCCGCGCAGCCCCTCGCGGACCACGCGCCGCCCGATCGTCGCCACATTGTCGGCGGTGAACCCGAAGGCCTTCAGGATCGTCCCGGCCGGCGCGCTCGCCCCGAACCGGTCCAGGCCCAGGATCGCGCCCTCGTCGCCGGCGTACCGCTCCCAGCCCAGGGAGACACCCGCCTCGACCGTCACGCGCCTTCGCACGGCCGCCGGCAGGACGCTCTCCCGGTAGGCGGCGTCCTGCGCCTCGAAGCGCTCCCAGCACGGCAGGCTCACGACGCGCGTCGGGATGCCGTCGGCCTCCAGCGCATCGGCGGCTGCGGCGCACAGGGCCAGCTCCGAACCGGTTCCGATGAGGATCAGCTCCGGAGCCCCGCCCGCTGCCTCCCGCAGCACGTACCCGCCACGCCTGACCCCCTCGCGGGCGCCCTCCTTCGTCCCCGGCAGGGTGGGGAGCTTCTGGCGGGTGAACGCCAGCGCGACCGGGCCGGAAGCCGCATCCGCGAGCGACGACCGCTCCGCCGCCAGCGCCCAGGCCGCGATGGCCTCGTTCCCGTCACCCGGGCGGACGAACCACAGGTTGGGGATCGCGCGGAGCGCGGCGTAGTGCTCGACCGGCTGGTGGGTGGGGCCGTCCTCGCCCAGGCCCACGGAGTCGTGGGTCCAGACGTAGGTCACGGGCAGGCCGGACAGGGCGGCTACGCGGACGGAGCCCCGCATGTAATCGCTGAAGGTGAGGAACGTGGCCGCGTACGGGAGGAACCCGCCGTGGTACGCGATGCCGTTGGCGATGCCGCCCATCGCGTGCTCGCGGACGCCGAAGCGGATGTTCCGGCCCGCGTGGCTGGCGTCGAAGTGGTCGTGGCCGAGGGCCTTGACGTCCGTCAAGTTGGACTCGGACAGGTCGGCGGAGCCGCCGAACAGCTCCGGCAGCACCGCGGCCAGCGCCTGGATCGCGTCCTGGCTGGCGTTCCGGGTGGCGACCTCGGAGCCGGTCTCATACGCCGGGAGGGCCTGGTCCCAGCCGGCGGGCAGCTGACCCGACACGCGACGGCGGAGCTCCGCGGCCTCGGCCGGGTGGGCAGCCTCGTAGGCGGCGACCCGCGTCTCCCAGTCCGCGACCATTGCCTCGCCCGCCGGGACGGCGCGGCGGAACAGCTCCTCCGCCTCGTCCGGGACGAAGAACGTCTTCTCCGGGTCCCAGCCATAGGCCTCCTTGGTCAGGCGGACCTCGTCGGGGCCCAGCGGGGCGCCGTGGGACTTCTGCGAGTCCTGCTTGTTGGGGCTGCCGAAGCCGATGTGGGTGCGGACGGCGATGATCGACGGGCGGTCGTCCGCCTCGGCCTCGGAGATGGCGGCCGAGATCGCGGCGACGTCGTTGCCGTCCTCCACGCGCCCGACGTGCCAGCCGTAGGCGGCGTACCGGGCGAGCACGTCCTCGGTGAACGTCCACGCGGTGGGCCCGTCCAGCTGGATCCGGTTGTCGTCGTAGAGGGCGATGAGCTTGCCCAGCCGCAGGTGGCCCGCGAGGGAGCTCGCCTCGGCGGTGATCCCCTCCTGGAGGTCGCCGTCGGAGCAGATGACGTACGTGCGGTGGTTCACGATCTCGTGGCCGGGGCGGTTGAACTCGAACGCCAGCCGGCGCTCCGCGATCGCCATGCCGACGGCGTTGACCAGGCCCTGGCCCAGCGGCCCCGTGGTCGCCTCGACGCCCGGCGTCAGGCCGTACTCGGGATGCCCCGGGGTGATGGAGCCCCACTGGCGGAAGGACCGCAGGTCATCGCGCGAGACCGCGTAGCCGGTGAGGTGGAGCAGCGAGTAGAGGAGCATCGACGCGTGACCGGCCGAGAGGACGAACCGGTCGCGGTCCGGCCAGGCGGGCTGGGTGGGGGCGTGGCGCAGGTGGCGGGTCCAGAGGGCGTAGGCCATCGCCGCCGCACCCATGGGAGCGCCCGGGTGCCCGGAGTTCGCCTGCTGGACGCCGTCGATCGAGAGGGTGCGGATGGTGTTGACGGCGAGCAGGTCCAGGCTGTCCGAGGGGCGGGTCATCGCTGTCTCCGGGTGCGCGGGACGCGGGTTGGACCGGCGCGTCACGTGGCGACACGGCGTCACGTGACGACACGCACGGCGCGGCGCGTTCGGCCGCGAGGGGTCATCGTACCGCGCGGCGCGGCGTATCCTCGGTCAACCATGCCCGCCATCCCGGATCCACGCCGCCTGCCCGTCTCCCGCCCTCGCCGCTGGCCGGCCGCGGATCGACCGTCGATCGTGGTCGTCGGCGACCTCGTCATGGACGTGGTGCTGGCCGCGGACCGGGACCTCGAGCGCGGCACGGACATCACCGGGCGCGTGCTCCTGCGCCAGGGCGGCTCGGCGGCCTCGACCGCGCGGTGGCTCGGGCGGATCGGCGCGAGGAGCTCGCTGGTGTGCGCCGTGGGTCGGGACGCGACCGGCCGCGCTCTCGTTGCCGCGCTGTCCGGGGACGGCGTGAAGATGCGGGTTGTCCGCGTGGCCGGTGCCCGGACCGGCCGGATCGGCGTGTTCGTGGAGGCGAGCGGCGAGCGGTCCTTCATCACCCAGCGCGGGGCGGCCCTGCGGCTGCGCCCGGAGGACCTGCGCGCGGACTGGTTCACCGGGGCCGAAGTGGTCCACCTGCCCGCCTACTCGCTCCTGGACCAGCCGTTGGGCCGGGCGGGCATGGTCGCGATCCGCATGGCGCGGCAGGCCGGGGCGCTGGTCACCGTGGACCTCTCGTCCAGCGCGCCGCTCCTCGCCAGGGGCCGCCGCACCGCCATGGCGCTGATCCGCGAGGCAGCCCCGGACCTGCTGTTCGCCACCCGCGACGAGGCGAAGGCTCTCATGGGCCCGAAGCGCGAGGAGGGCCTGCTGGGCCTGGCACCGATCGCGGTCGTCAAGCGCGGCCGCAAGGGCGCCAACGTCCTGGTGCGCGACGGCGCGGAGATCCTCCGCTTCGAGGTCGCCACCACGCCGATCAAGGCCGCCGACACGACTGGCGCCGGCGACGCGTTCAACGCCGGGTTCCTGGCCGCATGGCTCGATGCGCGTCGGCGCGGCCTGGCCCCGTCCGCCGCCCTCCAGCGGGGTGCGGTGGCCGGCAATCGGCTGGCGTTGCGCCACCTGGCGAACCCTCCGGGGGAGTTGATCTTCGGTTGACGGTGAGCCCGGCGAGGTTGCTGCCGGTCCGTCGCCCGGCGAGTTGCCGGCCCGGACTTCCGCATCCACCCGTCAGGCGGGCATGACCAACGAGGCTGTCGCCCGGCGCTCCCCCGGCGCTCCCCATCATCGGTCAGGGCCACGCACGGGTGGCCGCCCGACCGATCCAGGACCTGCGCCAATGCCCACACCGCGGGTCTTTGCAGCGGTAGCGCGGGGCACGGTTGCGCGAGTACCCGCTCCGCAGGTGTATGCGCAGGTCGGAGCCCCAAGGGACGCGCTCGTACCCACCCGGTGCATGAAGGGCGTGATCCGGACCGGGCCCTGCCGCGAACGCCCGTGTCATGGGTAGAAGGGGGGGGTCGGCGTGGCCGCGGTCGCGTTCCCGCTCGCCCCTACCCCCGCACGAAGCGGTCGAACCAGTCCAGCATCCGGGTCATCCGGTCGATGCGCCGGTCGATCCGGCCGGTCGCCTGGAGCACGTGGAACTCCCCCGGGTAGAGGATGTACTCCACCTCCCGGCCCAGCCAGCGGAGTGCCACGAAGAACTGCTCGTTGTCCGCGGGCGGGCAGCGCCGGTCGGCCTCCGACTGGAGCATCAGCAGCGGCGTCCGGACGCTGGCGACGTTCCGCAGCGGCGACTGGCGCCAGAGCTGCTCGACGCCCTCCGGCGTGGTGGCGTCGCCCATGCGCGCCGCGCGGCAGTACTCGGGGCCGCTGTCGCTGTGGGCCCACGCCGAGACCTGGTTGGTCACGCCGTTCTCGGACACGGCCGCGCGGAACCGGCCTGTGGTCCCCACGAGCCAGTTGACCATGAACCCGCCGTAGGACAGCCCCAGCGCGCCGAGCCGCTCGGGGTCCGCGAGCCCCAGCGCAATGACGTGGTCGAGCGCCGCGTGCACGTCCTCCGCATCCGGCCCGCCCCAGTCGCCGAGCTGCGGCGTGATCCACCCTGCGCCGCAGGACGCGGAACCGCGGATGTTCGGCAGGATCACGCGGTAGCCGCGGGCACAGAGCATCACCACCTCCAGCGACGGGGCCGGGGCCCAGGCGCCGAGCGGCCCGCCGTGGATGTCCACGATCGTCGGGAGCGGCCCGTCCGAAGCACCGGCGGGCGAGGCGATCCAGGTGTCGATCGGGCCGCCGGGGCCGGGCGCCTGGACGGCGCGCATCTCCGGCCAGGCGAGGCCTTCGCTCCAGGCGGAGCCCATCTTCGTGATCGGGCGCAGCGAGCCGTCGTCCGTGACCAGGCACAGCTCCGGCGGCCGCGCGCCGACGGTGGCCGTGACCGTGATCCGACCGCCGCCGATGGCCAACGTGTTGGCCATGACGTCGCCCTGGACCAGGCGGATGGGCTCACCGGCGGGCCGGCCGGTCACGGGATCGAACGGGAACCGCCACGGCTGCGTCCTTCCGCGATCCGTGACCAGCGCGATGACCGCGCCCACCCCGTCCCAAGCGGGCCCCGGGCGGCTGTTCGTCATCCACCCGGTCAGGTCAGTGTCTGCCCAGTTGCCCACCGGCCGGTCCAGGTCCGGCGCCAGCGGAACGGCGGCCGCGGCCTCGGAGCCGTCCGCCGGACCCACGAACAGGGCCGGGGAGACGTCATCGAAGAAGTCCGGGTCGTCAACGCCGATGCCCGCGATCCAGCCGCCGTCCGGCGCATATGCCGGCGACTTCACGGGCCCGGCCAGGGCCAGGATCTCGCGCGGCTCGCCGCCCTTGAGCGGCACCTCCCAGATCGACGTGCGCGGGTGGCGGTCGGCATCGTCCCTGGGATCGGCCGTGAACGCGATGGCCTGCCCGTCGGGACGCCAGGCGATGCCGGAGGCGCCGCCCCCGACGCCGGTCAGGCACTGGACGCGCCCGTCCTCGCCCGCGGGGACCACGTGCACCTGACTCCGGCGGTCGAGGTAGCCCACCTCGTCCCAGCGCCAGTCCAGCGTCGTCACCCGCCGGGCGCGCGGCTCGCCCTTCGCCGGCTTGGGACCGACCATCAGCCGCTGCTCACCGGTCTCGGCGATGAACGCGATCAACCGGCCGTCCGGCGACCACGCGAGCTCGCCCGCCGAGAGATCGCCGAGGGGCACCGTCAGCGGCTCACCGCCCTCGAGGTCCAGGATGCGGAGGGAGGTCGGGGCGTCGTCGTCACCGGGCACGGCGCGGGTGAACGCCACGCGACGACCATCGGGGGAGATGGCGGGGCGGGTGTCGCGGAACGGGCCGCGGGTCAGGCGGCGCGGTGGCAGGCCCCGCCCGGCGGCGGAGATCGGCACCAGCCACAGGCCCGACACGTACACTTCGCCCTCCACGGTCCGCCGCGAGACCACGGCGAACGACCCGTCGGGCGCCAGATCGTGCTCCTCGAGGACAACCTGCCTGCGGAGCGTCTCGGGAGTGGGGAGCCGGTGAGCCCGGCGCGTGCGATCGGCCATGCCGTGAGCCTAGTCCCGGGAGGGCTGCGCCGTCATCGCCCGGTGCACGGTGCGCACCGCGGACGTACCCTCGTCGCATGCTCAGCCCCGACCGCATCGCCATCGCCCCCGAGGTCGCCGACGCCCTGCGCGACGGCCGCCCCGTCGTCGTCCTCGAGTCCACGCTCATCACCCACGGGTTCGCCCACCCGCGCAACATCGAGGTCGCCACCGCGTCCGAGCTGGCCGTCCGGTCCGCCGGCGCCGTGCCCGCGACCGTGGCGCTCCACGGTGGCCGGCTCCTGGTGGGCCTGTCCGCGGACCAGCTGGAGACCCTGGCCACGGTGCCACGCGGATCCGTGCGCAAGGTCGCGCGCCCGAGCCTCGCGGCCGCCATCGCCTGGGGCGGCTGGGGCGCCACCACCGTATCGGCCACGATGATCGCCGCGCACGCCGTCGGCATCCGGGTGTTCGCCACGGGCGGCATCGGCGGCGTCCACCGCGGCGCCCTGGGTGGTGATCGGCCCAGCTTCGACATCTCCGCCGACCTCGGCGAGCTGGCGCGGACCCCGGTCACCGTCGTCTGCGCGGGTCCCAAGGCGATCCTGGACGTGCCGCTGACCCTCGAGTACCTGGAGACGCACGGCGTCCCGGTGCTGGCGATCGGGACGGATGAGCTGCCCGGGTTCTACTCGCGCGGCAGCGGGATCCCGGCCCCCCAGTCCGTGCCGGACGTCGCGGGCGCAGCGGCGGTCGTGAGCGCCCACGCGGCGCTGGGGCTGGGCTCCGGCATCCTCGTGTGCACGCCCGTGCCCGAGGCGGACGCCCTCCCGGACAATGTCGCCCGCGAAGCGATCGCGCGGGCCATCCACGAGGCCGAGCGGGCCGGGATCACGGGTCCCGCGGTGACGCCGTGGCTGCTCGCCCGCGTGGCGGCGATCACCGACGGCGCGTCGGTCGTGGCCAACACCTCGCTGATCCTCAACAACGCGCGCGTCGCGGGCGAGCTGGCGGTGGCGCTGGCCGGCTGACCTGCGGCTGAGTGCCGGCTGACCCTCGGCTGACCGAATGTCGCCGGCTCCGTGCGGGGCGGCGGCCGCGTCGGGGTCCCAGCCCGTGTCGCGTGCGCCTTGTGCGTGGCAGGGGCGCTGACTACACTCGGGGCCAACGCGATCTTCTGCTCCAGCGGACGACGCGCCATGGATCGGGGCCCGCAGGGCCGGACCACCGGCTCGCAGCGCCCGGTTCAACGCCCCGGGGCGGGCGCTCAACGAGGAGCAGCCATGCGGATCTACGAGGGGAGCCCGCGGCAGGATTTCGAGGAGGTCTTCCGGTCGATCGGTGCCTTCCTCGATGCGCGCGGCATGCGGGACATCCTGCTGCTCGAGGTGCCGGACGGGTTCGTCGTCCAGGGCCTCGTGGTGTCCGGCGGATCCGCCTCGGCATGGTCCGAGACGGTCGGGACCGAGGGCAAGGAGACCCTGACCTTCGTCGACGACGACATCGCGAGGTTCATGGAGGAGGCCGTGTCGCGGCGCGGGGCTGACCCGATGCCGGGCATGCCGGACGCCGGACACGAGCGCGCGTTCCGTGTGATCGGACGCTGGATGGACCAGCAGAAGCCCCGTGACGTCTTCCTGTTCGAGCAGGACGGGGCCTACGTGGTCCGACTCCTGCTCGCGGGCCAGGCCGGTGCCCATCACCAGCTGGCGGAGTTCACCCGCGAGGACATCTCGGCCCTCATGTCGGAGGGCCCGACGCTCCGAGCCCGGGGCACTGCCCCCGGCTCGTGACAGGGCGCCCGACACCGGGCACAATCAACGCCGACCCGTTGTAGCAAGGAGGCCCATGCCCATGAAGGCGTTGCGGACCGTTGCCGTCGCGCTCGGGGTCACCCTGGGCGCGTTGATCGTCATCCCGCTCGTCGTGCTTGCCGGACTCTTCGTCTGGCTGAAGCTGACCGAGGAGGACGACGAAGAGGCGCTCGAACTCGAGCAGGAAGGCGCCTGATCCCGGTGTCCTCCCCGGCGGGCCCCGAGCCCGTCGATCCCTCGAACCCGCGCCAGACGCCCGCCGTTCCGGCGGGCGTCTCCGTGCCCGCGCCCGCGCCCGTGCCCGTGCCCGCGTTCGCCGCCGCCTCGGTTCGGGACCGGCGGCTCGCGGAGGCGGGCGTCCTGCTCGCGGTCCTGATCTGGTCGGCCAACTTCGTCGTCGTCAAGGTGGCGATCGGCGAGCTGGGTCCCCTCGCGTTCACGGCAACCCGGTTCGTGGTGGCAACGATCACGCTGTTCCTGTTGATCCGGTGGCGGATGGGTGGGATCCGCCGGCCTGCCGGGCTCACGCTGCCGCTGATCGCCCTCGGCATGCTCGGGTTCGGCGGCTACCAGGTCGCCTGGACCCTCGGGCTCACCCAGATCACCGCGGGCGACTCCGCTCTCATCGTGGCGGCCTCCCCCGTGCTCACCGCCCTGCTGGCGGGCGCCGTGGGGATGGATCGGCTGACGCCACCGAAGCTGGCAGGCGCGTTGATCGCGTTCGCGGGCGTGGCGCTCGTCATCGCCGGCGGTCATGAGCTGGCGATCGGGGCCTCGCTGGTTGGCGACCTGCTCACGCTCACGGCCGCCGTCCTGTGGGCGGTGTACACGGTGATCGCGACGCGGCTGCTCCGGCGGGTGGATCCCCTCCAGGCGACGGCGTGGCCCGTGCTGGGCGGGACGCTCCTCCTGGTGCCGCTCGGAATCTGGGAGGTGGCCACGTCACCGCCGGTCGCTGTGACCCTGCCGGCGATTGCCGCCGTGCTCTACTCGGGCGCGCTGGCCGCTGGGACGGCAAATGTGCTGGTCTTCAACGCCATCCGCCATGTCGGGCCCACGCGAGCTTCAGTCAGCCAGTTCCTGGTCCCGGCCGGCGCGGTCATCCTGGGTGCGCTGTTCCTCTCGGAGGCGATCCAGCCGGCCCAGGTGGCCGGCGGAGGCGTGATCATCCTGGGCTTGGCGCTGACGCGGCGGCGGACCGTGGTGCCGGCGCGCGTGCGGGCGAGGCTCGGCGCAGGGGAGTGACCGACGTGGGTCTCCGCGCCGCCGAGCCGGGATCCACGACCACGCCGGCCGTGCCACACGCGGACGATTTCACTCCGAGTGAACAGCCCCAGGCGTTTCGGGCCCATCTGGTCTCGCGCCCGTGTCCTCGGCCGCGCCTGACGCCCAGGCCACGCTCACACCACGCGGCATCGGCGGCAACGGCGGCAACGATGCCCGGCCGGACGACGCCCGGGGGCCTCCGAGGGACATGGATCCACGGACCGCAGCCACCCTGTTCACTCCGAACGAAATCTGCCGCCTCGATCCCCCCGACCCGCCCCGCCCCCACGCCTCAACGGGCCCGTCGGTACCGGATCGCAACCCCCACGCGCCTTGTCCGCGGCCTCCCGACTTGTCCGCGGCCTCCCGATTGGATAGCATTGGAAAAACCCCCGGAGGAGCGCAGCACCCATGGCGAAGTATGTCTTTGTGACCGGAGGGGTGACCTCCTCGCTGGGCAAAGGCATCACCGCCGCCTCCATCGGCCGCCTGCTCAAGGCGCGGGGCCTCAAGGTCTCCATCCTCAAGCTCGACCCGTACATCAACGTGGACCCGGGCACCATGTCGCCGTACCAGCACGGCGAGGTGTTCGTCACGGACGACGGCGCCGAGACGGACCTGGACCTGGGTCACTACGAGCGGTTCATCGACGAGAACCTGTCCCAGGGCTCCAACGTCACGACCGGCCGCATCTACCAGGCGGTCATCGCCAAGGAGCGGCGCGGGGACTACCTCGGCGGCACGGTGCAGGTCATTCCGCACATCACCAACGAGATCAAGGAGCGGATCACCCGCGTGGCGCGCGACGGGGACCCGCACGTGGTCATCGTCGAGGTCGGCGGCACCGTGGGCGACATCGAGAGCCTGCCGTTCCTCGAGGCCATCCGCCAGATGCGCAAGGACCAGGGGCGCCACAACGTCCTGTACGTCCACGTGACGCTGCTGCCGGCCCTCGCTGCTACCGGGGAGCTCAAGACCAAGCCCACCCAGCACTCCGTCAAGGAGCTGCGCGGCATCGGCATCCAGCCGGACGTGATCGTCCTGCGCTCGGACAGCGACGTGCCGGACGAGATCCGCGAGAAGATCGCCCTGTTCACGGACGTGGACGTGGACGCCGTCATCCCGGCCGCAACGGCCGAGACCATCTACGAGGTCCCCCTCCAGTTCGAGGCCTTCGGCTTCGGCCGACTCGTGGTGCGGGAGCTGGGCCTCGGCGATCCGGACGCGATCCCCGACCTGGACGGCTGGCGGGCGCTGGTCCGGCGGATCAAGGCGCCGAAGCCGTCGCTGGAGATCGCGCTCGTCGGCAAGTACATCGAGCTGCCGGACGCCTACCTGTCGGTCAGCGAGGCGCTCCGCCACGCGGCCTGGGCGAACGGAGTGGACGCGAAGATCCGCTGGGTCAACTCGGAGGCGCTGACGCCCGAGAACCTCGAGGCGGAGCTGCGGGGCGCGGCCGGTGTGCTGGTGCCCGGCGGGTTCGGCCACCGGGGGATCGAGGGCAAGGTCCTCGCCGCCCGCTGGGCGCGGCACAACAGCCTGCCCTATCTCGGCCTGTGCCTGGGCCTCCAGTGTGCGGTCATCGAGTTCGCGCGCGAGGTCCTGGGGACGCACGACGTCAACTCGACCGAGTTCGACATGTTCACGGCCAACCCGGTCATCGACTTCATGCCGGACCAGCGTGACCTGGAGGACAAGGGCGGAACGATGCGCCTTGGCCTCTACCCGGCCCGGCTGCTGGAAGGATCGAAGGCCCGCGCCGTCTACGGCCAGGAGGTCGTGTACGAGCGGCATCGCCACCGGTTCGAGGTCAACAACCGGTTCCGCGGCACGCTCGAAGGCGCCGGCATGCTGCTCTCCGGCACGTCCCCGGATGGACGGCTGGTGGAGATCGTGGAGCTCCGGGACCACCCCTGGTTCGTCGCCAGCCAGTTCCACCCGGAGTTCAAGTCCCGCCCGGAGCGTCCCCACCCGCTGTTCCATGGCTTCGTGGCCACGGCCCTGGATCTCCGCAACGGGGTGGAGCCGAGCCTGACGGCCGCCTCGGGGCAGCCGGTGCCGGTGATGGAGGCGTTCGCCCAGCCCGCGCCCGCCGAGGTCTCGCCCGCCGACTGAGCTCCGCGACGCAATCGCGCTCGGCACAAATCGCGCTCGGCACGTTGACGTCGCGGCGCGAGGTCCGATATGCTCCCGACATCCCCACCGGCCGCGCGCGACCGCATCCCGATTCCGCGCGAGACACGGCCCGTGGCGCGACCCATCCTCTCTCCGCCGGATGTCGCCGGTGACCGGACCCCGCCCTTCGAGGTGCGCGCAACCCCATGCCGAACGGCCCCGACCAGCGCCCCAGCCGCAACCGCCGGCCGCGCCGTCGAACCCAGCCCACCAACCGCCTGCCCGTCACCGAGCAGGACGAGGTCGCCGAGCTCGAAGCCGCCCGGGATCGCAACGACCTGGACATCCGCGACTTGCGCGAGATGTCGGTCAAGGAGCTCCGCGAGGTCGTCAAGGGGCTCGAACTCGACATCGGCGCGGCGGATCGCCGGGACGACCTGGTCGACCAGATCCTGCAGGCCCAGACCGAGCGAGCCGGGCTCGACTACGCCTTCGGCATCCTGGACATCGTGGACGAGGGCTACGGCTTCATGCGCCGGCACGGCCTGCTGCCCAGCCCGGACGACGTCTACGTCTCGTCGAGCCAGGTGCGGCGCTTCGGCCTGCGCATCGGCGATCGCGTCACCGGTGCCGTACGCGCCCCGCGCGCCGACGAGAAGTTCTGGGGCCTGATCCGCGTCGACAGCGTCAACGGCGTCGATACCGACACGGCGCGCCGCCGCCCGCATTTCGGGGACCTGACACCGATCCACCCGATCGAGCTGATCAACCTCGAGTCGGATCCGAAGAACCTCAGCCAGCGGCTGGTCAACCTGGTCAACCCGCTGGGCAAGGGCCAGCGCGCGCTGATCGTGAGTCCGCCGAAGGCCGGCAAGACGATGCTCCTCAAGAGCATCGCCAACGGCATCAGCGACAACTACCCGGACATCCTCCTGATGGTCGCCCTCATCGGCGAGCGGCCCGAGGAGGTCACGGACATGCGCCGGTCGGTCCACGGCGAGGTCATCAGCTCCACCTTCGACGAGCCCACCGAGAACCACACCCACGTCGCGGAGATGGCGCTCGAGATCGCGAAGCGCCAGGTCGAGACCGGCCGGGACGTCGTGATCCTGCTGGACTCGATCACCCGCCTCGCGCGTGCCTACAACCTCGCGCTCCCGCCCAGCGGCCGGACCCTCTCGGGCGGCATCGACCCGATCGCGCTCTATCCGCCCAAGCGGTTCTTCGGCGCCGCCCGGAAGATCGAGGAGGGCGGCTCCCTCACCATCATCGCCACCTGCCTCGTGGACACCGGGTCCCGCATGGACGACGTCATCTACGAGGAGTTCAAGGGCACCGGCAACTCGGAGCTCATCCTGGACCGCAAGCTGGCGGAGAAGCGCATCTTCCCGGCGATCGACGTCCAGCGTTCCGGAACCCGGCGCGAGGAGCTGCTGCTCGAGGAGGGCACCCTCAAGATGGTCTGGACGATGCGCCGGATGCTGTCCGCGGTCGGCACCAACGAGGGCATCGAGCTGCTGCTCAACCGGATCGCCAAGACCGAGAGCAACGCCCAGTTCCTGGCGTCCCTGACCCGCAGCGCCGACTAGACGCATCCCCCCGGCACTGCCCGGAGCGGTTCACGATTCCCGTAGCTTCGGGACCTTCGGACTGCCGATTTGACGGCAACCGGCCCCCACCAACGGGGGCCTGCCGTTTGCGCGACCTCTGACGCGTCTGGTAGGGTTCGGTGAAGTCAACGGTTGGCCCGGGTCCCCGGATCGGCCGCGGGGGACGAAACGAACGAGGATCGAGACCCCGAAAGGATCGGGCATGGCGCCGGGGACGGCGCCTCGTCCAGGACCCGATTCCTGTGCCTGGAGACCGTATTGCAGAAGCACCCGGACGGCGCGCAGCGCCCTGAAGACGGCCTGCGTCAAGTGCGCCGCCCCGTATCGATCGCCTCACGGATCAACCGCCGGAGCATCAGCGCAGCCCGCGCGCTCCGAGCCCGGTTGCCGGGTCGTCGAAGCACCCCTGCAGGCTCGCTGAGCGCCGCGCTCGCAGCCGCCCTTCGCCCGCTGACGACCGCCGAGCGGATCCTGCCCGTGGCCGTCGCAGCGATCGTCGCGTTCGCCTCGCTGCTCGCGCTCCTGCCGGGCACCCCGCAGGGTGCCGTCGGCGGGACCCAGGGCCGCGGCACGGATGTCCGGATCGCCATCGGCGGCGGCATCAACCGCATCGGCCCCATCGATGTCGAGGAGGCCCCGGACCCGGAGTTCGCTGGCGGGCTCGACACGACCGATGTCAGTTTCCGGCCCCTCACGATCCCCAGCGACATCACGACCGAGCCCGGTACCGAGGAGGCCACGACGGACCCCGGACCGTTCCTTGACGACGGGACGCTCCTCACGGGCTACGCCCCGGATACGGCCGTCGAGGACGGGTCGGACCTGATCCAGACCTACCGCGTCAAGTCCGGTGACACGCTCTCCGGGATCGCCCGCAAGTTCGACATCTCGACGATGACGGTGTGGTGGGCGAACAAGCTCACCTCCAAGGACGACCTCCGGATCGGGCAGACGCTTCGGATCCCGTCGGTCAACGGCCTCATCGTCAACGTCAAGGAGACCGACACCCTCGAGTCCCTCGCCGCGAAGTACCGAATCAGCGAGGAGAACATCATCAAGCTCAACGAGCTCGATGATCCGACGCTCGTCGTGGGCCAGGTGCTCATCCTGCCGGATGCCCGGGGCGCCCCGATGCCGACGCCCAAGCCCACCCCGAAACCGGTGGTCAAGCCGCGAACCACGAGCGGCGGCAGCTCGTCGGGTGGCAGTTCCTCGGGCAGCAGCGGGCCGGTCAACTACACCGGCGGCGTGTTCCGCTGGCCGGTCATCGGCGGTGACAACTACATCAGCCAGTACTACCGCTACGGCCACTACGGTCTCGACATTGCCGCGGACTACGGGTCCCGCGTCGTGGCGGCGGCCGGCGGCAAGGTCATCTTCGCCGGCTGGAAGTCCAACGGCGGCGGCTGGCAGGTCTGGATCTCGCACGGCGGCGGCCTGTACACCACGTACAACCACATGTCGGGCCTCTCGGTCGGCAACGGCCAGTCCGTGGGTCGCGGCCAGCAGGTCGGCCGCATCGGCGAGAGCGGCCTGGCCACGGGCCCCCACCTCCACTTCGAGGTGTGGCGCGGCATGATCTGGGACGGTGGCCAGCGGGTCAACCCCCTGCGGTACTTCTAGCCGCGACTGACCGCGTAGCACCCTGTTCCGGCGTGGCCGGGCACCCGTGCGACAATGCCCGCGATGTTCCTTGATGACGTTCGCATCGTCGTGCGCGCCGGAGCCGGCGGCGATGGCGCCTCCACCTTCCGCAGGGAGGCCCACGTGCCGCGGGGTGGCCCCGACGGGGGCGACGGCGGTCGCGGCGGGTCCGTGTACCTGCGGGTGGACGCCGGCCAGACCACCCTCCACGACTTCCGTTTCAAGCACCACTTCTCGGCCACTCCGGGCGGCCGAGGGGAGCGGGCCAGGCGCCACGGCAAGGCAGGCGGGGACCTGCGCCTGGCCGTCCCTCCCGGGACGGCCGTCCTCGATCTCGCCAGCGGCGAGCTGATCGCGGACCTCGTCGCGGTGGGCCAGGAGGCCATGATCGCGCGCGGCGGGCGCGGCGGCCTGGGCAATGTGCATTTCACGACCGCCACGCACCAGGCGCCCAAGCATGCCCAGAGGGGCGAGCCCGGCGAGGAGCGCGAGTACCGCCTGGAGTTGCGACTGATCGCGGACATCGGTCTGGTGGGGCTGCCGAACGCCGGCAAGTCGACGCTGCTGGCCGCGCTGACCGCGGCCACGCCCAAGATCGCGGCCTACCCGTTCACCACCCTGGAGCCCAACCTGGGCGTCATGGACCTCGGCCCGGACGACGGCCGGCGGCCGACCATCGCGGACGTGCCGGGCCTGATCGAGGGCGCGTCGGACGGCGCGGGCCTCGGCCACGCATTCCTGCGGCACGTGGAGCGGACGCGGATCCTGCTGCACATCGTGGACGGCTCGTCGCGCAACCCCCGCTGGGACCATGACGTCATCCGGGGCGAGCTCGAGGCCCACGACCCGGCGCTGCTCGCCAAGCCGATGCTGGTCGTGTTCAACAAGATGGACCTGGCGGAGGCGCGCGAGGCCTGGCCGGCGTTCGAGGCCGCGCTGCGTGGCCTGGGCGTACCGGTGCTGGCGATCTCGGCCGACACGGGCGAGGGGCTGGAGGCGCTGCGCGCGGTCATGGGGGATCTGCTGCCCGACGTCGAGGGCCTCGCCGAGCCGCCCGGTCCCGCCGGGGTGGTCATCCACCGCCTCGAGGCGGCAGGCGACGGGTTCACCATCGAGCGCGAGGACGTCGCGTTCCGGGTGCGGGGCAAGCGCATCGAGCGCCTCACGACGCAGACCGACTTCGAGAACGAGGAATCGGCCCAGCGGTTCCAGCGCGACCTGGCCCGGAACGGGGTCGACGCGGCGCTGCGCAAGGCCGGCATCCGGCCCGGCGACCCGGTCCGCATCGGGTCGGTCGAGCTGGAGTGGGAGCGGCACGAGGACGAGGAGTGATCGTGGAGGAGGCCTTCGGGCCACCCGCCCCGGTCGTGCCGGGGTCCGTCGGGATCCTGGGCGGCACGTTCGACCCGATCCACCACGGCCACCTGGTTATCGCCGAGGAGGCCCGCGAGGCGCTGGGGCTGGAGCGGGTGCTCCTGGTGCCTGCCGCCACGCCACCGCACAAGCCCGGCCGGCGGTTGATCTCGTCCGGGCACCGCCTGGCGATGGCCGAGCTGGCGATCGCGGGCAACTCCGCGTTCTCGGTCAGCGCTATCGAGGTGGATCGCGGCGGGACGTCATACACGGTCGACACGCTTGAGGCCCTGGCCGGGGTGGGCATCGCCGATCCGTGGTTCATCCTCTCCGCGGAGGCGCTGGCCGGGTTCCCGTTGTGGCGCCGGCCGGACCGGATCCTGGAGCTGTGCCGCCTGGCGGTCGTACCGCGCGCGGGCCACGACCTGCTCGACACGGCCTGGGCCCGGGAGCACTTCCCCGGGCGCGAGGCCCGCATCAGGTTCCTCCCGGGCCCCCTCTTGCCCATCTCGGGTAGCGTGGTGCGACAACGCGCCGCAGCCGGACGCTCCGTCCGCTACCTCGTCCCCGATGCCGTCGCGCGCTACATCACCGACCATGCCCTCTACACGGAACCCGCAAGGAGGATCCCGACCACGTGACCGAACCCACCGTCTCCGCCGTCTCAGCCGCTCCCCGCCCGGACGGCCTCCCGACCCGCGACACCGCGGCGCCCCGGACCGACGACCGCGCGCCGCTGGACCTCGCCCGGCGAATCGTCGAGCTCGCGGAGGACAAGAAGGCCGCCGACATCGTGCTGCTGGAGTTGGGCGAGCTCACGACCCTCGCGGACGCCTTCGTGATCTGCTCCGGCGGTTCGGAACGCCAGATCGCGGCCATCGCGGACGGGATCGTCGCCGGGTTGCGGGACGAGGGCACCAAGCCGATCGGCCGTGAGGGCACGGCAGAATCGCACTGGGTCCTCCTGGACTACGGGTCCGTGATCGTCCACGTGTTCACGCCGCCGGAGCGGGACTACTACGGCCTTGAGCAGCACTGGTCCGGAGCCAGGACCGTCATCCGGGTGCAGTAGGCGCCGGTAGGCCTCCCCACCGGTCGGGTACGGACCAGGAGGGTACTGCTGGGTCATGTCTGGGCCGGCGACGACCTCCTAGCATCCGGATCAGGTCGTCGGCCGCTGGGGCCGGCGCCACCGGAGAAGACCCGATGTCGGGCCTGCGAGAACGGTGCCCCGGCTGCAGCCGGCGCCTCATCATCACCCGTTTCGATACGACGTTCCGGCTCGCCGACCGCACCGAGCGGCTGTGCTTCGGCATCCCCGCCGGGCTGTGCGAGCACTGCCATCAGCTGTACATCGATCCCGAGCTGATCGAGATGCTGGACCTGGGTGAGGGCCGCTGCGTGTTCGCCATCCAGAGCGACATCGTCCTGCAGGAAGAGGCCTGGTCCTCGACCGACTGACGGCCCGGCCATCCGGGAGGTCAGCGAGGCGCCCCCGGCTTGACCGCGACGTGGTCGTAGAGCCACATCGCGAAGGCCAGCCGACGCTGGCGATCCGTCCCGAACGATCCTTCGACCCCCTTGACGGCCGCGTCCAGCTCCAGCACGCCCTCGAGCGTCGCCTCCAGCTGCTCCACGGTCCAGTTCCGGGCGGCCGCGGCGGCCTTCTCCACGCGGAACGGATGGACGCCCATGAGCTTCACGAGGTCCGCGGGCGACCCGTGGTTTGCCGCGTGGTCCGCGGCCATCAGCAGCTCCCGGATGCGCGGGCCCAGCTGGGCGAGGATCACGGGCTCCGGGACGGTGTCCAGGAGGCGGTCCAGGAGCGGCGCCGCGATCCGGACCTGCCGATCCGCGACCGCGTCGAGGAACTTCCAGGTCGAGTTGGGGACGACCTCCGGGACGAGGGCGATGACGTCGTCGACGGTCACGGTGCCGTCCGGCCGGTAGATGTCCAGCTTCTCCAACTCCGACACGGCCAGCGCGCTCATGGACCGGCGGTCGACGTCGCCGTCGGTGACAAAGCCCCCGACGCGGGTCGCGAGCTCACGCGCGGCAGCGTCATCGAGGGTGATGCCCAGCTCCCGGGCGCGGCCGTGGATCCAGCCTGCGAGCTCATGGGCCTTGGGCGCGGTGTGGGTCCGGCTCGTTCCGCCCGCCTTCCTCACGGACGCTTCCAGGCCCTGAAGGGCCGCTGAGCGCTTCCGCCCGCCGCCGACCTCCACGAAGACGAGGGCGTTGCCCGGCGCGACGGTGGCGAGCAGCTTCTCGACGCCCTCCCTGCCCGCCCTGGAGCGGAGCAGCGGCCCCGGGTCCGTCACCACGGCCAGCGTCCCGCCACCGAACATCGGGGCGGTGGCGACGCGTTCCGCGACGGCCTCCGCGGTCGTCTCCTTCCCGGAGACGCGCCAGCGGTCCGGCGCCGCACCGGAGTCCCGCTCCAGGTCCTTCGCGACCGCGATCACCGCACGGTCCACGGCCCACCCGTCGTCACCCCAGAAATAGGCGAGGACCGGTGCATCGAGGCTCATGCTGCGGCCTCCCGGAGGGAGCGGCGGGACCAGCGAAGACGCCGCACCTCACCGGGGCTCACGCCCGCCGCGGCGCAGACGTCCAGCTCCAGGTCTCGGGCGCGGGCTCTGACCAGCGCGGCGACGTCATCGCTCCAGCCGCCCGGGTACCGGCGGCGCCACGAGGCGAAGCGCTCATCCATCGACTCCAGGCGCTGTCCCGCCCGCTTGTCCGCATAGGCGACGATCCGGGCCTCCAGCGTGGCGGTTCGTGACCAGGTCTCGTACCCGGACTCCATCAGGCACGACACCGGGTGGTGCCGGACGACGGGCGCCAGCTCCGGCCAGCCACGGGCCTCGAGCCAGGCCGCGGAACCCTCGCCGTGGCGGAGGTCCGTCGGGACCCCGGCAGCGGGCAGCTTGTCGAGGTCGTGCAGGAGCGCCGCCGCGTCCACGAGCGAGCGGTCGACGGCGCGGCCGCACGCCGCCGTGCGCTGAGCGAGCCAGGACGCCGTGTCGGCTACGGCGCAGGCGTGGCGGAGGAACCACTCGGGCGGTGCCAGGGAGCCCAGCAGGCGGGCGGCCTCCGGCCGCGAGGGGATGGTCATGGAAGGGATCGTAGCCGGTGACGGCGGCCCGGGCGGGCGACGCGACGTTGGGGAACGCGCCCGCTGGGAACGCGCCCGCTGGGAACGCGCCCGCCGCGGTTGCGCCTGTCCTGGCCGCCCGCGTCCTGGCCGCCCCCGTCCCGATCGCGCCAGTCCCTCCCGTCGCCACCAGAGCGCTCCGCCTGCCCCCGCCGGTCCGCACCGCGACGCCGTCGGGACGCAGCGTCACCTCCACCGTGCCGTCCCGGTCCGTCCGGTACACGCGGGCGCCCACGTCACGCAGCCGGGCGAGCGCCGAGGGCGTGGGATGGCCGTAGTCGTTGCCCTCCCCGACGGAGATGAGCGCCACGGCCGGACGCGTCGCCGCCAGCAGCTCCGCCGAGGTGGCGGTCGCGCTGCCATGGTGCGAGACCTTGAGCACGTCCAGGCGCGGCAGCCCACGGGCGACGAGCACCGGGTCCACGTCCTCCTCCGCGTCGCCGGTGAGCAGGAACCGCCGCCCGCCCGCCTCGCCGAGGAGGATCACCGAGGTGTTGTTGATCCCCCGACCGCTGTCGGCCGGCTCAACCGGCACGGTGCCCGGGTCCGGCCACAGGACGGTCAGCAGGATCTCGTCGAGCCGGATCCTCGCGCCCGTGGCGAGGGTGCCCCGAGGCATCCCGTTCCGCAGGGCCGCGTTCCACGCCGCCCAGCCGGAGCCCGGTCCGTGCATGCCGGGCTCGTAGACCCGCCCGACGCGGTACCGCTCCAGCACCCGGACCAGGCCTGCGACGTGGTCCTCGTGCGGGTGGGTCAGCACCACCACGTCGACCCGACGGTCCCAGGGCGGGATGCGGGCGTCCAGCTGCAGCAGGAGCCGGTCGGGGTCAGGCCCGCCGTCGACGAGCATCCGGGCTCCGCCCCGGCTTTCGAGCAGGATTGCGTCCCCCTGGCCGATGTCGAGCATCACGAGGCGGGTCGAGCGGGTCGCGGCGTCCCCGAGCGCGAGGGACGCGATCCCGACGACCACCACGGCCGCGATGACGATGCCGCGCTGGGCCACCGTCAGGCCCGCCCGGGAGCGCCTGCCGCCGCTCGGGGCGGGTCTCGCCGCCGAGGGTGGCTTCCGGGGCCGGGACCATCCCGCGCGAGCCCGTCGCAGGATCGTCGGTACCGCGAGGATCGAGACTGCCGCGACGACCCCGGCCGGCGCCGCGACCCCCGGCGGCAGGGCCACGGCGGCGAACGGCAGCCCGGCCCCAAACCGGACGGCCCCGACGATCGCGTGCAGCACGAGCCAGCCCGGCAGGCCGGCGATCACCCCGACCATCGCGGGCGCCCCGAGGGTGACCAGCCAGCCCGCGAGCATCGCCACGACGCCGCCGGCCATCGCGACGGGCACCAGGGGCACGACCGCCAGGTTCACGGCCGGCGAGACGAGCGACAGCCGCCCGAACGTGGCCAGGACGTCCGGGAGGGTCGCCGCCTGCGCCGCCAGCGAGATCCCCAGGCTCTCCGAGAGCCACCCCGGAACACGGCCGCCGCCCAGTCGCCCGATCCAGGCGCCGAGCGGCGTGGCCCACGCGAGCAGGCCGGCCGTCGCCATCACCGACAGGCGGAAGCCCGCGTCCTCGATCATCGCCGGGTCGACCAGCAGGAGGATCGCGGCGGCGAGGCCGAGTGCCGCGGCTGCCCTGCCTGCCCGTCCGGACTCGCGGGCCGCCAGCACCACGGCGGCCATGACCGCGGCCCGGACGACCGACGGCGACGCGCCGGCCGCCACGACGTAGGCCAGGATCGTCCCACCCACCACCACGGCCACCAGCCGGCGCGGGCGCCCGCGCAGCACCGCGCCCACCAGCCCGGCGACGATGGCGATGTTCCAGCCCGAGATCGCGACGATGTGGCTCGCGCCCGCCGTCGCGAAGTCCGCAGCCAGGTTCCGCTCCACGCGATCCCGCAGCCCGATGAGGATCCCCGCCGCCAGCCCGGCCTCCGGCTCCGGGAGGGCGTGCCGCAGCGCGTCGCCAGCGCCGTCCCGCAGGGCCTGCAGGCTGCCTTCCCCGGGCGGCACGAGGATTTGCACCGTCGATGCCCGCAGGCTCCCGGACGCCCCGGTTCGCCGGAGGTACTCGCCGTACGGGTCGTCGTCGGGCGGGGGCCGGAGGCGGCCGTTCACCTCCACCTCTGCGCCCGCGGCGACGACCGGAAAGGCGGGCAGGGTCGCGGCGACCAGGACCTCGCCCGCCGCTGTGTGCAGGCGCAGGCGCGCCACCTGGCTCCCGTCCCGCGACGAGCTCATCGTCTCGACCGCCGCCCGCCAGGGACCAGAGGCGCCGTCCGGGAGTCCGACCGGCGGCGCCGCCGCAGGTCCCGCCAGCACGCGGAGCCCGAGCAGGACCCCACCGACGCTCGCGGCGGTGACGGCCACCCGTCGTTGGCCCGCAGGCACGACGGGACCCGAACGGCCGACCGCCAGCACGATCAGGCCGGCCACCAGCACCGCGGCCGCGGGCAGGCCGACCGCGACGCCCGCCGCCGCCGCCGCGACGCCCGCCGCAAGCCAGGCGCTTCGCGGAAGCCCGGCCCGAGGGGCGCTCACGGACCGACGGTCACGAGCGCCCGGATCTTGGCCAGCGTCGCCGCCCCGACGACCTTCCGCGCCCCGACGTCCTCCAGGGAGGCGAACGGCCGCTCCTCGCGGGCCGCGATGATCTTCGCTGCCGTCACCGGACCCACGCCCGGCAACGTGTCCAGCTGCTCCGCGGTGGCGCGATTGAGGTCGATGAGGCCGCCGGCGCCTGAGCCGCTCCCACCGCTCCCACCGCTCCCACCGCTCCCGCCGCCGCTACCGCCGCCGGCCGCCGGCGACGCCGCCCCGGCCTCGCCACGAGCCGGGACGCGGATCTCGTCGCCGTCCCGCACCGGCGCGGCCAGGTTGAGCGCGTGGTCCGCGGCGGCCACGTCGACGCGCCACCCGTACCCGCCCGCGGCGGTGATCGCATCGCCCACGCGCGAGCCCGCGGGCAGCCGGTACACGCCCGGCCGGGCGACCGCGCCCCCGACCTCGACGACGATCTCCGCCGTGGTGGCCCCCGGATTCGTCGTCGGCGGACTCCCATGATCGAGGGACCCGGCGACCAGGTTGCCCGCGCCGTCGACGCCGATGACCGGCTCGGGTCGCGTGGCGGCCAGGATGGCCCCGACCGCGACCGCAGCGGCGAGGACCGCAGCGCCGATGGCGACCCAGGGAGTGCTGCGCGTTCCAGGCTCCGGGGCCGACGGTTGGGGCTCGCTTGATTCGAGGACGCGCCAGGGCGCGCTGGAGGGCTCCACGGGTTGGACAGCTCCCCGGCGGGCCCGGCGGCGGGCAATGGGGAGACCACCGCCTCGTAGGGGGCACTTCCTGCGGGGCGGCGGTCTCCCCGGACTCTACCTGCCGCCGCTTATCGCGGACTTACGCGGCCCGGAGCGCTCCCGGCCGACCCAGACTACGCTTCCCCGGTGAGCGACGATCCCTTCCCGCGCGAGCGCGTCGCCGCCATGCTGCGACGCCTACCTGCGTACCTGCGCCTTGCCTGGCGCCTCGCCCGCGAGCCGCTCCTCAGCCGCGCGCGGCGTGCCGCGGTTGTGGGCGCGGCCGGCTACCTTGCCTCGCCGATCGACCTCGTGCCGGGCGTCATCCCGGTCCTTGGCCAACTGGACGACGTGGCGGTGGCCCTGGCCGCGATCCGCGTCGCCCTGTCGGGCCTGAGCCCGGAGCGGCGTCGGTACCACCTCGAGGCCGTCGGGCTGGCGGACGCGGACCTCACCGCGGACCTGCGCACCGCGGGTGCCACCGCGGCGTGGCTCCTCCGAGCCGGCGCGCGGACCACGGCCAGGGCGGCGAAGGTGGGCGGACGGGCGGCCGCGGCGGGCGCGGGTGTGGCCGGGCGGGCGGCCATCGCGGGTGCGGGGATCGCCGGACGGGCAGCCGTGTCGGTTGCCGGCCTGGCCGCCCGCGGATCGAAGTCCCTGGCCGCGAGCGCCGCGGGCGCGGCCCGTTCAGCGTCAACCGGCGCCCGCGACCGCCTGGCCCGTGGCCGGGACCCGGCGACGACCGCCGACGCGCTCCCCGTGGAACTCGAGGGCGATCCGCCGCAGGGGACCCCGGAGCGCTAGGCCGACCGGCCCTCGATGCGGGTGGCCGCCGTGCACGTGACATCGGCGATGGACTGGCTGGCGTTGCTGAACGCTCGCACGGGGCGGGCGACGAGCGCCCGCAGCAGACCCGGCCGGGATGGCCTGGGGTCGCCGCGGTGCTCGGCCAGGAGCCGGTTGCGCGCGGCCTCGGGCTCCAGCTCCCGGGTGCGCTGCCGGGCGAGGTCGAGGGCGATGATCCCGTACTGGTTGAGCATCAGGTTGGCCTCCGTTCAGCGGTCCTGGCGTTCGAAGCCGTCGCGGCTCTCGTGACCGGCGGCCGCGGCGATGACCCCGAACAGGGCCAGCCCGATCATGAGCTTTGGTCGGGCCGCTGGTCAGGGCGATCGCCGCGGGCGAGACCGGACGCTTCCGGATCTGCGCGAACGACGGCTGTCGCTGGGTGTTCGATGACACGTCACGCGGCGGCCGGCGCCGCTGGTGCGACATGTCCTCCTGCGGGAACCGCGCGAAGGTCCGCCGGTTCAGGTCGCGCCGGAAGGACGGCGACGCGGGGGACGCCGGGGACGCGCCGGCCCCGGACGGCTAGATCTTCTCGAGGAGCGGCTTGACCTCGGTCGCGTAGCGGGTCATCGACTCCTCGTCGTAGAGCGACGGGTAGCCGGCGATCAGGTGCCGGTAGCCCAGGCGCACGTACGGCGCCAGCTTCTCCGCCACGTCCTCGGGCGTGCCCACCGGCTGGTCGGTCCAGTGGCTGGCGACGCGGTTGCGCTCGAACGCCTCGTGGAACAGGCGCTCGGCCTCTGCGCGGTCGTCCCGGATGACCACGACGCCCACGTTCGACGTCCGCTCGATCTCACCCGGATCGCGCCCGACCGTCTCGCAGTGCTTGAGAAGGACCTCCTCCTTGTGCTGCACCGCGGCCAGCCCGCCGCCGATGTTGCACATGTCGCCGTACTTCGCAACCAGCTTGAGGGTGACCTTCTCACCGCCGCCGCCGATGCAGATCGGCAGGTGGGCCTGGACGGGCCCGGGGAGGTTCCGCGTGTTCCGGGAGTGGTAGTGGTCGCCCTTCGCCGTGGGCTCGGTCCCGTCCAGCATGCCGCGCATGATCGGGAGGGCCTCACCCAGCCAGCGGAGCCGCTCCGGGAACCCGGACCCGAAGTCCAGCCCGAAGTCCCGGTGCTCCTCCTCGAACCACGCACCGCCGATGCCGAGGATGGCCCGTCCGCCGGAGATGTGGTCGAGTGTCGTCGCCATCTTGGCGACGAGCGCAGGATTGCGAAACGTGTTGGCGCCGACCATGAGGCCGATGCGGACGTGCTTCGTCGCCTGCGCCCAGGCCGTGATCGTCAGCCAGCCCTCGAAGTTGGGACCGTGCGAGTCTCCGACGATCGGATAGACATGGTCCCAGGTCCACAGGCTGTCGTAGCCCAGCTCGTCCGCGCGGATGCCCGCCGCGAGCAGCGCCGGCCAGTCCGTGTACTGGTTCCAGCAGAGCGCGCCGATCCTGACCTGTGCCACGAGTGCCTCCGCTCCGTCGTTCGTGGGTCCCCGTTCAGGGTACCGCCCTACGCGCCGGATCGTCCGCGATCTCCACGGCCGTCAGCTCCGTCCGACCGAGCTCGAGCAGCAGCCGCTCCACCGTCCGCCCCGGGTCCCTCCGGAGGATCTGCGGCCCGGCGCCGGCCGCCGAGACGATGCCCAGGTACGCGGTCCAGGTCCGCCCGAGGTGCGTGACCGTGAACCCGTGGTAGCCGAGGCCTCCCTCGGGCGGCGAGCCGGCGGCCTCGGGGAGCGCCTCGAGGGCTCGCTGCACCGCTGCCGCCTCCGCCCCGGTGAGCGTCCACGTGGGGTCCGGGCGCCCGGAGTAGATCCCGAGGACCACGCGGACCCCGTCAGCCGGACCGGCCGGGGTGGGGTCGCCCGCCGAAGGAGCCTCAACCGTGGGGACCGG
>CAMTVM010000060.1:0-30205 GCA_947085195.1 uncultured Chloroflexota bacterium | reverse complement strand
CTGTTCGAGATCCGCGACGACGAGACGGCGGCGGTCGAGGCCGTCCGCGAAGGCTCGCTGGCCGCCGCGATGCTCATCTCCCGCGGCGAGGACGGCGGCCTCGACATGCAGGTCCTGAGCGCGGGGGCCCTGGGGCCGGACCGGGCGCAGCTGCTCCAGGTGGGGTCCTTCGCGGTGGGGATCCTGGACTGGACGGCATCCCAGCCGGCGGCCACCCGTCCGTTCATCGCCCCGGGGTTCGAGGTCGTCGACGCCGGCGCGGTCAGGACGGGAGCCGGTGCCTCAGCGATCGATGCCGCCGAGTACGCGAGCCGCCGGATTGTCGGCATCGTGTTCGTCGTGCTCTCGTTCCTGACGCTCGTGTTCTACGGACTGTGGGTCGCGTCGGGGGTGGTGGCGGAGAAGGCGAACCGGGTCATGGAGCTGCTCATCTCGGCCGCCACGGCGCCGCAGCTGGTGATCGGCAAGATCGCGGGCATCGGCCTGGCCGGGCTGACCCAGGTGGGGCTGGTCCTGGCTCCCGCGCTCCTGACGCTGCTGGCCTCGGGCGAGATCGCCAACGCCGTGCTCGGCCAG
Organism: uncultured Chloroflexota bacterium; assembly: GCA_947085195.1. Taxonomy (GTDB): domain Bacteria; phylum Chloroflexota; class Limnocylindria; order Limnocylindrales; family CSP1-4; genus CAIXZV01. Next base: position 29,629 of record CAMTVM010000060.1, on the reverse strand, counting down.
GCGGCCGGGTCGTCGTCGTCGCTGGCGGGGCTGTCGCCCGGTCTCGTGCTCGCGTTCTTCGCCTACTTCGTCCTGGGCTTCGCGCTCTACGCGGCGCTGTACGCCGGGGCCGGATCGCTCCTCAGCCGCGCCGAGGACCTGCAGATCGTGGCCCTGCCGCTGTCCATCCCCGCGATCGCCGGGTACCTGCCCGCGGTGCTGGCCCTGTCCGGTGGGGCCTCGGAGTTCATCCGCATCGCCTCGTACGTGCCGCTCTGGAGCCCGTTCGTGATGATGGCGCGGCTGTCGATCGGCAGGGTGGAACCCTGGGAGCTGGCGCTGTCGCTCGGCCTGCTGGCAGCCACGGTGCCCGTGGTGACGCTGCTCGCGATCCGCGTGTACCGGGCCGGGGTGCTGATGTACGGGCAGCCGCCGACGGTGCGGACGTTCATGCGGGCGCTCCGGCACGGGTAGGGGAGCCGGGGCGAGCGAGAACCGAGCGGTCCCTGATCGACCTGGCTCAGCTCCAACCCGCCGCGACGCCGTCCGACCGGGCCGCCGCCCGCGCTTCGGCTTCGCCGCTGTCGAGGTAGGCCCGATAGGGATCTTCGGGCAGCCCCTTCGCCACCCGGAGCTCGCCCAGCATCGGACGGACATCGGTGGAGAAGGCGTCCTGCAGGCACCGGTTCGCCTCGAGGACGTCGCCCGCGGCCTGGGCGGCGAGGAGCGCATTGCGGTCGACGAGGAGCGCCTTTGCGATCGTCTCCTGGAGGTTCATCACGCTCCGGATCATGGCCGGGACCTTGGGCTCGATGTTGTGGCACTGGTCCAGCATGTAGACCGTCTCGTCGGCGCAGCGCTGGGCCACCGGGTCCGTATCGTCGCGCATGGCGTTGATCAGCTCGTGGGCGATCCGGAACAGCTGGTACGGGTCGATGGATCCGACCATGAGGTCGTCGTCCCCGTACTTCTTGTCGTTGAGGTCGAAGGCAGCGAGCCGTCCCTCGGCCAGCAGGAGCGCGACGATCTGCTCGATGTTGACGCCCATGGCGTGGTGGCCGGTATCCACGCACACGCCAGCCCGGTCGCCGAGCTGGCGGCAGGTTGCCAGCGACTGGCCCCAGTCCTGGACATCGGTGCTGTAGAGGGCCGGCTCGTAGAACTTGTACTCGAGGTACAGGCGCACGCCGGCCGGCAGGTGCCCGTACACCTCCTGCAGGCCTTCGACCAGCCGGTGGCGGCGCCAGCGCAGGTCGTCCTGGCCCGGGTAGTTGGTGCCGTCGCCCAGCCAGACCTTGACCGCCTGGGCGTTCATGGCACCCGCGATCTCGCAGCACTCGATGATCGCGTCGACGGCCTTGGCGCGGACGCGCGGGTCCGGGTTGCAGATCGAGCCGAGCCGGTAGTCCTCGTCCTGGAAGGTGTTGCTGTTGATGCCGCCGATGGCGAGGCCACGCTCAGCGGCGTAGGCCGCGAGCGCCGCGTAGTCGTCCACCGCGTCCCACGGGATGTGGAGCGAGACGGAGCCCGCGATGCCGGTGTACCTGTTGACGGTGGCAGCATCGTCGATCTTCTCGAACACGGTGCGCGGAACGCCAGGTTGGGGGAAGACCCGGAAGCGGGTACCCGTGTTGACGAACCCCCACGACGGGATCTCGATGTTGAGCCCGTTCATGGCCCACCCGACGCGTTCGATGGCGGGTGCGGAGGCTGGGAGGGTGACGGCGGCGCGGGCGGCCATGGCGGATCTCCTCAGGCTGGGGCCGGACTGGACGGACGGGTCACGATTGCGGCGAACCGGGCGCGGGCCTCGGTCCAGTCGCCCGCCGGGTCGTATGAGGTGATGGGGAACGAGCGTGCCGCCAGCTCACGGGCCTCGGCGACCGAGGCGAGCTCGCCCGCGGCGATGGCCTGCACCGCAAGGTTGCCGATGGCCGTGGCCTCGACGGGACCCGCCCGCACGGGGAGCCCGGTTGCGCCGGCTGTCAACCGGCACAGCAGGAGGTTGTTCGAGCCCCCGCCGACGATGTGGAGCGTCTCGATCGGGTGCCCTGAGGCGGCGGTGAGCTGGTCGACGGCCGCGGCATAGCGGAGGGCCAGGCTCTCGAGCAGCACCCGCATCAGCGTCCCGGTGTCGGCCGGCACGGGTTGGCCCGTCTCGGCGCAGAACGCGCGGACCCGGGCGGGCAGGTCGCCGGGGTGCAGGAAACGCTCGTCGTCGGGATCGATGAACGCCGTGAAGGCCGGCGCGGCCTCCGCCATCGCCACCAGCTCCTCGTACGAGGGGGCGTTGCCTGCGGGCCAGAGCGCGCGGCGGCTCTCCTGGACCAGCCACAGGCCGACCACGTTGCGCAGGAGACGGATGGTCCCTGCCACGCCACCCTCGTTGGTCAGGTTCGCGCCCAGCGACACCGGGGAGATCACCGGATGCGAGACCTCGAGGCCGATCAGTGACCAGGTGCCGGAGCTGAGGTAGGCGGTCGACGGGCCGGCGATCGGCGTGCCCACCACGGCCGAGGCGGTGTCGTGCGAGCCGGGCAGGACGACGCGCGTTGCGCCCAGGCCCGAGGCGGTGGCGAGGTCGGCCTGCAGCGGACCCACCACGGTCCCGGGCGGGACGATCTCGGGCAGCAGAGCCGTAGGAATGCCGAGGCGCTCGAGCAACGGTCGCGCCCAGTCCCTGGCAACCGCGTCGAGGGCCTGGCTCGTGGACGCCAGCGTGTACTCCGCGACGCTTGCGCCGGACAGGAAGTGGGCGAAGAGGTCGGCCATCATCAGCAGCCGGTGGGCATGACGCAGCTGCGGATCGTCGGTGCGCGCCATCGCGAGCAACTGGTAGAGCGTGTTGATGGCCATGAACTGGATGCCGGTCGTGGCGTAGATCTCGGCCTTGGGCACCAGGCCGAAGGCGGTCTCCACCATCCGGTCGGTCCGCGCGTCGCGGTAGTGGACCGGGTTGGCCAGCAGGCGGCCGCGCTCGTCGAGAAGGCCGAAGTCCACCCCCCACGAATCGACCCCGACCGATGCGATCTGGCCCGCGGACCCGGCCTTTCGCAGTCCCGTCGCGATGTCGCCGAACAGCCGCAGGGCGTCCCAGTGCAGGGTCCCGGCCACGGCCACGGGGACGTTGGGGAAGCGGTGGACGTCCTCCACCGCGAGGCGCGCACCGTCGAAGGTGCCCACGACCACGCGGCCGCTCTCCGCCCCCAGGTCGATCGCCGCGAGGCGGAGCGCAGTGCGCTCAGTCAAGACGGAACACCTCCTCGAGACGGCGGTGGAACCCGGTCGCGGGATCCGTGCACGGATCGATGAGCTTCGCCATGTCGGCCTGCCAGCGCTCATTCACGGGCGCGGCTGCCATCATCGCCCGGAATCGTTCGAAGTCCTCGACCTCGAACACGCCGATCAGGTTCTGGTCCAACAGATAGATCGAATAGTCGCGACAGCCGGCTGCGCGCAGTGCATCCAGCATCTCGGGCCAGACGGCAGCGTGGCGGCGCCGGTACTCGGCCTCGGCGTCCGGCAGCAGTCGCATGGCGAAGGCCACGCGTTCCATGGCTCGCTCCTGGCATGAACCGGGTCCCGACGGGGACCGCCGGGACCCGGTGGAGGAGGGGCTAGAAGTCGAAGTTCTCGACGTTCGTGGAGTCGAACCGGAACGCCGGTCCGAGGATGACGATGCCGTCCTTGCCGATCGTGTAGGGCTTGTCATCGTTGAGGCCCTTGACCGTGAAGGTCTCGCCCTCCTTGCCGGTGATCTCGCCCGCGACGAGCTTGGCCGCGACCTGGTAGGACAGGTATCCGAGATCCGGGACGCTCCACAGCCCGAAGACCGGGGAGGTGCCGTCCTTGACGAATGCCTTCATGTCGTTGGGGAAGCCCAGACCCGTGACCTTGACCGCGTCCGACTTGCCGGCTTGCGAGACCACCTGGGCCGCCGCGAGGATGCCCACGGTGGTCGGCGCGACGATGACCTTGAGGTTCGGGTACTTGGTCAGCAGTGCCTGTGCCTGCGTGGTGCTCTTGGTGGCGTCGTCATCGCCGTAGACGGTGTCGACGAGCTTGAGGCCCTTGTACTTGTCCTCCTTGAGCGTCGTCTTCATGAGCTCGATCCACTCGTTCTGGTTGGTGGCCGTAGCCGCCGCCGAGAGGATGGCGACTTCGCCGGCGCAGCCCGGGGCGAGCTCGCAGGCCCAGTCGGCCAGGTTCACGCCGACGCCGCTGAAGTCGACCTGGTTGACGAACACGTCGTAGGCGCCGACGGCCGGGCTGGAGTCGAAGCCGACGACCTTGATGCCGGCAGCCATGGCCACCTTGAGGGCCGGGGCGACCTCATCCTTGCCGTTGGCGGAGATGATGATCGCGCTGACCTTCTGCGTCGTGAGATCGGTGATGAAGGGGATCTGGAGATCCGCCCGCGCCTCGTTGGGTCCGACCTGGATGACGGTGGCACCGGTTTCCGCGGCGCCCTTGTCGATGCCGGTCTTCGCGGCGGCAAAGTACTGGTTGACGATGTCCTTGGGCAGGTACCCGACGGTGATCTTGCCGGCGGGCTGGGAAGGGGTTGCGGCGGGAGCGCTCGAGCATGCCGCCAGCACGATGATCGCGGTGCCGGCGACGGCGATGAGCCGCCTCGCTGTACTGAGTTTCAAGACCGTTCCTCCTGTGTGCCTGTGGCGATTGCCTGCTCACCACCAGCGACCGGGTCGGTCGACGGGTGTCGGCCTCCTCGGACTCGATCGATGGCGTTCCTGGCCTGGTGAGCGAAGGTCGGAATGACGACGGACAAGATCAGGAGCAGCCCGAGGGCGATGCTCTGGACCTCGACCGACACGCTGGCTAGGCGGAGTGCGTTCTGCATCACCGCCACGGTGAGGACGGCGAGCACGGTGCCCGGGATCGTGCCCGACCCGCCGAAGATGTTGGCGCCTCCAAGCAGGACGACCGTCACGACGGTCAGGGTCATGCCCTGGCCGGCGTCGGCCCGGGCGCTCGAGAGGCGCGCGGTGAGGATCACGCCCGCCAGTGCCGCGATCGTCCCCGACAGGACGAACAGGCTCGTCCTGAGGCGGGTGACACGGATCCCGGAGAAGCGTGCTGCCACGGCGTTCCTGCCGATCGCGTAGACCTGACGGCCGATCCAGGTGCGGTGGAGCAGGATGCCCAGCACCAGCGCGAGGGCGAGGAACACGACGAACGGCCACGGGATCAGCGATCCCGGTACGTACCCGAAGCCGAACTGGGTGAACCCCGGCGGGAAGTCGCTCACCCCGCGCGGGCCCAGGACGATCAGGGCCAGGCCCCGGAAGAGGGCGAGCGTGCCCAGGGTGACGACAAGCGACGGCAGGCCGCCACGGGCGACGAGCGCGCCGTTCAGGAGACCGCCGGCAGCCCCGAGGGCCAGGACCGCCGGAATGGCGATCTCGAGCGGCACGCCCGCGGCCCACAGGAAGCCGAGCGTCGCGCTCGCCAGCCCGGCCATGGACTCGACGGACAGGTCGATCTCGCCGAGGATGACGATCAGCGTCAGCGGGATGGCCATGATCGCGACCTCCATGAGGGCCGCGACGAGGTTCGAGAAGTTGCCGACGCTCAGGAAGTGCGGTGACAGCGCGTTGCCGATGACGATCCACCCGAGCAGCGCGACGACGAGCAGCGTCTCCCAGCGGGCCAGCAAGCGCGTCCAGCGAGGCAGACCTGCGTCGGGCCTGGGCACGGCCGTCATCGGGTGCCGCTCCGCGTCGTGGCGCGCCGGAGGCTCCGCAGGATCACCGCGTCCGTGCTGACGGCGACCAGGATGACGGCGCCGTAGATCGCCTGCAGCCAGAACTGCGACAGGCCGACGAGGATGAGCGCGTTGGCGATGAACCCCAGGAACAGGGCCCCGAGCGCAGCCCCGGCCAGCGTCCCGGACCCGCCGAAGATGTTGACCCCGCCCACCACGACCGCGGCCACGATCCCGAGCACGGCGCCGGTCGCGGCAGTCCCGCTGATCGTCCCGAACTGCATCACCCACATCACGCCGGCCAGACCCGAGAGCAGGCCGCACAGTGAGAACGCGGTGAAGACCACACGTCGCGAGGGGATGCCCAGGATGGCTGCGGCCTCCGGGTTGCTGCCCACGGCGTACACCTGGCGGCCAAGGCGGGTGGACCGCAGGAACACGGATCCGATCACGACGACCGCGAACGTCACCAGGACGAAGACCGGGATGCCGAACACGTCTGACCGGGCGGGGTCGGTGAACCCCTCCGGCAGGCCTGCCCGCGGGACCTGGTGACTGCCGGCAATCACGTAGACGATCCCGCGGAAGACGCTCAGCGTCCCCAGCGTCGCGACGATCGCCGGCACCTTGAGCACCGTGACGATGAACCCGTTGACCATTCCCAGCATCAGCCCCAGCCCAAGCCCGAGTCCGATCGCCCCGGTCGCGTCGAGCACCTGGAGCTCCAGTGTCCGCGCCACGCTGAAGGCGACCAGGCCGATGATCGCCTCGACGGACAGGTCGATCCCCCGCGTGATCACGACGATGGCTTCCCCGACCGCGGCCACGGCGATGATCGAGGCGAGGACCGCGACCTGGGAGAAGTTCGCAACGGACAGGAACTGGGGAGCGGCGACCGACACACCGGCGCCGAGCACGAACATGATCGCGATCAGGCTCAGCTCCCGCTGGCGGCCGATCGCGGTGAGCCACTGGCGATGCGCCGGCCTGGGGCCCACCACCGCCGCCGCGCCGCCCCTCTCAGCCATGGGGCGGCTCGCCCGCGCCCGTGGCCCGGGCATCGGCCTCGCCGGCGGTGAGGTTGCCGGTCGCGGCGAACATCACGCGCTCCTGGGTCGCCTGATCCCGGGAGATCTCGGCGGTGACCCGGCCCTCGTGGAGGACGATGATCCGGTCGGACATCGCCAATACCTCCGGCAAGTCGCTCGAGATCATGATGATCGCGAGCCCCGAGGCCGCGAGCTCCGAGATCAGCCGGTGGACCTCGACCTTTGCCCCGATGTCGATGCCGCGTGTCGGCTCGTCGAGGATGAGCACCCTCGGGCCGGCCGCCAGCCACTTCGCCAGCACGACCTTCTGCTGGTTGCCGCCGGACAGGGCGCCGACCAGCTGGTCGACGCTGGTCATCCGGACGTTGAACTGCTCGGTGTGCTCGGCGGCAACCTTGCGCTCGACCGCGGCTCGGACGAGGAGCCGGCGAAACAGGCGCGGCAGGATCGGCAGGGTCACGTTCTGGGAGATCGGGAAGTCCAGCACCAGGCCCTGCTGATGACGGTCCTCGGGCAGATACGCGATCCCGGCGTGCATCGCCGCCGAGGGGCTTGCGAAGTCCACCAGCTCGCCGCCCAGCCGGACCTGTCCGCTGTCACGGCGGTCGATCCCGAACAACACCCTGGCGACCTCGGTTCGGCCGGCCCCAACCAGGCCGGCGAGGCCGAGGATCTCGCCCGTCCTCACCGAGAAGCCGATGTCGCGGAACACGCCGATCCGGGTCAGTCCGCTGACCTCGAGCAGGACATCGCCGACCGGGCTGTCCAGCTTGGGAAACAGGGACACGGCTCGACCGACCATGTGGCGCACGAGGTCGGCGGGCGAGAGCTCGCTCGTGGTCGCGGTGACGACGTGCCGGCCGTCCCTCAGCACCGTCGCCCGATCGCACAGGGCGAAGACCTCGTCCAGTCGGTGGCTGACGAACAGGACCGCCACGCCGCGGTCGCGGAGGCGGCGCACGATCGTGAACAGCCGGTCCACCTCGTGGGTGGACAGTGAGGCGGTCGGCTCGTCGAGGATGAGGACGCCGGCGTCCGTGGACAGGGCCTTGGCGATCTCGATGAGCTGCTGGTCCGCCATCGAGACGCCCCGAACCGGGGCGCCGACGTCGAACTGCACGTCGAGCTCCGCGAACAGGGCCTGTGCCGCACGGCGCATGCCGCGCCAGTCGATCGAGCCCAGCCTCCCGGACGGCGCGTGGCCGATGAACACGTTTTCCGCGACCGTCAAGTCCGGGAACAGGCGCGGTTCCTGGTGGACCACGCTGATCCCGAGGGAGCGGGCCTCGGCGGGCCCGTGGATGAGCGTGGGCTGACCCGCCAGGAGGATGGTGCCGCGGTCCGGCTGGTGGACGCCGGCGAGGATCTTGACGACCGTGCTCTTGCCGGCGCCGTTCTCCCCGACCAGGGCATGGATCTCGCCCGCGCGCAGGTCCATCGACACGTCGGCCAGCGCGGCTGTCGCCCCAAACCGCTTCGAGATGCCGCGCAGCTCGACCGGCGGGCCGATCGGAGCGAGGGGATCGGGTCCGGCCGGGCGAGGCGCCGTGGCGACCGTCATCCGCTCGTCCCTCGCCCATCGACCGGTTCGTGACCCGAATGCGGCCTGCCGAGCTCGAACACCGCGGCGCCCATGGCACGAAGGGCCGCGATCATCTCCGGGGGCGCTGCGTCGCCCGTGAACACGCCTGCGAGGCGGTCGGTCCGGCAGAACGTGGCCGACGCGATGCGCCCCCACTTCGTGTGGTCCACCAGTGCGTACACCTCCCGGGCGGCACTGACCATCGACCGCTTGATCTGGGCCTCCTCCTCCATGGCGTCGGAGAGTCCCTCCTCGATCGTGAACCCGGCCGCCCCGAGGAACGCCTTCTGGACGTTCACCCGGCGGAAGACCGCGTCACCCAGCGGCCCCACCACGGAGAGCGCCTCCCACCGGACGCGACCGCCCAGCAGGAGAACGGTGATCCCCTGGGGGCTGGCGAGCTCGGAGGCAATGCGGATGCTGTTCGTGACCACCGTCAGCCCGTGCCAGACGGCCCTGTCCTTGAGGTGCCGCGCCACGTACAGGGCGGAGGTGCTGGCGTCGAGCACGATGCTCTCGCCGTCGTTGACCAGCGTGGCCGCCGCCGCGCCCATCCGTGACTTCTCCTCGCGCTGGAGCCGCTCCCGGATCTCGAAGGCCAGTTCCGGACCGGTGCCGCGCGGAGCGATGGCGCCGCCGTGGGTCCGGAGGATGCGGCCCCGGCCCTCCAGGATCAGGAGATCCTTGCGGATGGTCACCGCGGAGACCCCGAAGCGGACGGAGAGGTCGCCCACGCGTGCCCGCCCGTGCTCGGTGATCAGCCGTGCGATCTCGTCCTGTCGCTCGCGTGCGAAGACGCCTTCGGGTCTACCGGCATGCTCGGCTCTCATGGAGCGACTCCGCTGGACGGAAACTTCGAATCATTACGATTACATGCACTTTGCATCGGCTGAACGCCGAAGTCAAGGCAACGATGCTAGCTGCCGGGCGTCACCACCACCTTGTGGCCCTCGCGCCTGACGGCCGTCCGAAACGCTGCGTCGAAGTCCGCCAGGGCGAACAGGTGGCTCACCACGCCGCCCACGTCCACCTGCCCGGCCTCCACGAGGGCGATCGCCTGCGGGTAGGTGTCGACCATCCGTCGCGAGAAGCGCAGGTCCAGGCCCTTGCGGCGCGCGGTCGAGGCCGTGATCGTCGACTGGTCGCCGACCGGGATCCCCGCCACGACCACGGTGGCCGCCGGGCGCGCGAGGGCGATGGCGGTGTCGATGGCGTCGTCGTCACCCGCGATCTCGATCGCCGCGTCCACGCCCCGCCCACCCGCAGCCCGGAGCAGGACGTCGCGCTCCGCCCCGCCGTCAACGACCGTCGCGATGGCGCCCAGACGGGTCGCCGCCTCGACCCGGTGTGGCAGGCGGTCCGTGGCCACGATCGTCCTCGCGCCGGCGATGCGCGCCAGCTGGACCAGCAGCAGCCCGATCGGCCCGCATCCGAAGACGCCGACCGTGTCCCCCGGCCGGATCTTCGCCAGGCGCAGCGCGTGGATCGCCACGCCGAGCGGCTCCAGCATCGCCCCCGCAACGTCGTCGATCGCGTCGGGGATGGGCACCAGGTTGGCCAGGGGCCAGGCGATCACCTCGCGCAGCGCGCCGTCCGTGGTCGAGTGGCCGAGAAACCGGACCTCCGGGCAGAGGTGGCCGCGGCCGAGCGCGCAGGTCTCGCAGGCTCCGCACGGGACCGACGGGTCGATGGCGACGCGCTGCCCGGCCCGCGGCCCGTCGACGATCATGCCCGCCGCCTCGTGGCCGAGCACGAGGGGCCGTGTGAGGACGGCGTCACCGATCCCGGACTCGTCGTACCAGTGCAGGTCCGATCCGCATATGCCGACGGCGGTCACGCGCACCAGCGTCTCGCCTGGTCCGGGGACCGGCGCGGGCTCGTCGGCCAGCCGGAGGTCGCCGGCGCCGTGGAGCCGGAGCGCCTTCACGGTGCGGCATCCTGCTCGCCGCTGCCGCCCGCGGCGGCGAGCAGGGCATCCTCGGCCGCCCGCGTCCAGCGCCCCTCATGGAGCTCGGCGGCGACGCTCGGGAGCCGCTCCGCCAGCTCGGAGAGCCGGATCATGCCCAGCTCGTGGAGCTGCGGGTAGACCACGATCTTGCCGCCCGATGTCCGTGCCTCCACGGCCGCAAGCGCGTCCCGGACGCCCTCCATGCCGGTGACCGCGTCGACCGACAGGTTGGTGTCCAGGTCTCCGCGCTCCAGCTTGCGCAGCACCACCTGCATGTCGGGGATCCCTGATCCGCTGGTCCCGAACAGGTAGAGATGCTTCCCGATCACGGCATCGAGATCGAGGGCCGCCCGGGTGCCGGCGGCGAAGCCCGCGAAGATGTTCACGCGGGCACCCGGGCCCGCGAGATCAACGGCCTGGGCGACGATCGGCGGCGCCGGCACCATGACCCCGACGTAGTCGAAGCCGGGCTCGATCTGCGTCGTCCGGCCGTTGAGGAAGGCCGCCGGGATGCCGCGCGCGGCCGCAACCGGGCCCGCGATGGCGTCGAGCTGCGCCAGTCGGGCGTCGTCGATGTCAACGGCGGTCAGCGAGACGCCGGGGAGCCCGCACGTCGCCGTCCGGATGACGTGCATGAACCCCATCGGCCCGGCGGCGCCGATCACCGCGACCCGGTCGCCGGCCCGCAACTCCCCGTTGGCCGGGGCCAGCCGGTAGCCCTCGGACGCATCGGTGCCGGGCGTGCCCACCCAGCGCAGGAGGTCGTAGTGGATGCGTCCGACGTCGACGGCCACGGGTCGCCCCACGTGTGCCCCGCCGAGCACGACATCGATCACGCCGCGCGTGGCAAGCCGGTCCTGCAACGACTCGATCAGGTCCGGGTCGGCGCCGAAGTAGACGATGTCGTCGAAGGACATCCCCGCCAGCGCGTCCGGGCCGCCGGCGAGTTCGAGGGTCGGGCCCGCCGGGCCCACGACCGTTTCGAGGGCCGCGCGCTGGGCGACGTCCGGGCAGATGGCGACGACGACGGCGGGCGGGGAAGCGCCGAGCAGCGGCGCGAGGCCGTCCACCACGTGGCCAGGATCCACCACGACCAGCAGCCGCCCGCCGGGGGCGAGCATGCTCCGCTCCGGGCAGGTGTACGAGGCCTCCACGCACGCCCACGGCTCCAGCAGCGCGACCGCGGACCCGCCCGGGGCCTCGTCCACCGGGATCAGGAACCGCTCGCCGGTGCCGGGCTCGATGATCATCCGCTCGTCGAGAAGCACGTACTCCTGGAGTCCGCCCTCGAAGTTGTACCCGAAGGCCGCGTTGGATCCCGGCGTGGGCAGGTGCCGATAGTCGGTCTGGACGAGGACACGCTCGCCCACGGCGTGCCGCGTCACCGCGGACCCGATCGCCACGATCCGCGCGGCGACCTCGTGGCCGGGGACGGTGGGCAGATCGCCGGGGACGTAGCTCGGGATGCCGGCCAGCTCGGCGGGGGCGAGTCCGGCCGTCACCTCGGCCTTGCGGAGGTGGCCCGTGAAGGCATGAAGCAGCTTGGTGTCGGAGAAGCAGATGCCCACGGCCTCGACCCGCAGGAGCAGCTGGGTCGGCCCCGGGATGTGCACGGCCTTGGCGCGGTTGTGGACCAGCTCGTCCGGTCCGGTGAACTGGATCGCGTGCTGCGTCACGGGGAGGCCTGGCGGGCTCCCGGGAAGATCGGGCACGGGACGGCTCCTGTCGGTGCTGGCGGCGGGCGTCAACTGAGCATCACCTGGCCGCCCGTGACCGGCAGCGCCTGCCCTGTCTCGTACTGCTGGCCCACCAGGTAGTAGATGGCCCGCAGGACGTCGGCCGGCGAGCAGCCGCGGCGCATCGGCACCTTGGCCTCGTAGAACGCCCGTACGTCGTCGACCGTCTGTGCCCCCGGGACCTTGCCCTCGCGCAGGTACTGCACGAACAGCCCGTTGGCCGGGTCCGACCACAGGGGCCCATCGAAGAAGTTGCCGGGGCAGATCGCATTGACCTTGATGCCCTGGTCCACGAGCTCGAGGGCGAAGGACTGGGTGAGGCCGATCCCGCCGAACTTGCTGCCCGCGTAGGCGCTGTTCCGGCTGGAGCCCGTGAGGCCCGACTTGGAGTTGATCTCGATGATGTCGCCCCAGTACCCGGGGCGCGCCGCGCGCTGGCGGGCGAGGATCGGGGCGGTGAACCGCACCGCGAGGAAGTAGCCGCGGTAGTTGACGTTGGTGACGAGGTCGAAGTCCGCGAGCGGCTGGGCCGTGACGCTGCCGGCGCGGAGGACGCCCGCGTTGGAGACGAGGAGGTCCAGACCGCCGTACTGCTCCACGGTCGCGTGCAGTCCGTCGGCCACGGACGCCTCGTCCATGACGTTCATCGTGACGGCGATCGCACGGCCGGGTCCGAAGCGGGCGCACAGGTCCGTGGCGTTGGCCTCCGCGAGGGGGCCGTTGGCATCGGCCAGGACCACGTGGCCGCCCTGGGCGACCAGGTCCGCGGCAATCGCGAGCCCGAAGCCCTGGGCCGCGCCCGTGACCAGGGCCACCCGGCCGGCAAAGGAGCCGGAGGCGAGGGAGCCGGCGGCGGAGATACCCGCGGCGACCCCCCGCCGGTAGACCTCGGCCTCCCAGGCCTCGATGAACGCCCGCTCGGGGTCCGCGAGGGCCCGCACGCCGCCCAGGCGGAGCGCGACCTCGCCAACCCGCAGGGCGTCGAGGTAGACATGGCGGGCCGTGTCGGCTTCCGCCCACGTGTCGCCCGCGGCGAACAGGCCGAGCCGGGGCACCACAACGATGATCGGCGGCTCACCCTGCGCGGCCAGGTGCGCGTCCAGGCACGTCCCCAGGAGGGCCGGGACGTCATCCGCTGCCACGGCGTCGGGCACGTCGACCAGCATCGGCCAGGAGCCTGCGTAGACGATCTGGTCGGGAGTGAGCGGCCCGCCCAGCACGAAGCCGCGCCCGGCCAGCGTAGCCGTGAAGGCTGCCGCGAGCGACGCGTCGTCGAACGTCACCACCTTGAGGGTCGAGCCGGCGGCCAGGAGGGCGCGCAGGGTCGGCGCGATGGTGTCGACGAGGTCGTGGGCCCGGGCCCGGTCGAGAGTGGACGAGGGATCGGCGACGTCGGCTGGTCCATCGGCGGGTCCGGCGGTGTCGGCCGCGAGGTCCACGGCCGCCTGCACCACCGAGACGAGCCATCCCGACAGCGCTTCGATCTCCGCGGCGCTCTCGGCAGCCACGATCACGCCGTGGTTCTGCATCAGGACGACCGCGGGCACCGGCAGGCCGGTCCGCTCCTCGAAGGCGCGCCTGGCCTCCGCAATCGCTCGCGCGAGGGGAAGTCCCGGGTCGGCATACGGTACCCAGACCGCTCGGTCTCCGAACAGCCGCTCGGCGAGGTTCGCGCCGTCGGCGGCGCAGGTCACGGCATTGAGCAGGATCGGGTGCGTGTGCAGGACGAAGCGTTCCGGCAGGAGGGCGTGGAACAGGAGCTCGACCGACGGTCTGCGCCCGCCGGCCTCGGCCAGCCGCGCCGCCCGGGCGGTCCGCAGGACCGGGTCTCCGCCCGAGGCGTCCTCGGGCGACTCGTCACCCTTGAGCAGGGCGAGCAGCGGCTCGACATCGAGCGGCACCAGGTCCTCGGCGACGAGCGTCGCCAGGGAGACCCCGCTGGGCTTGATGTAGAGGACGCCATCGGCCTTCGCCGAAGCGTTCCCGCCGCCACCCCGCGCGAACTCGGGGTCGCGTCCGAAGCGCTGGGCCAGGTCGATCAATTCGGCGAGCGTGGCGACCGGGGTGGGCGGCAGGTCCCGTCGGTGGAGCTGCTGCCCGCTCATGGGGCCACCGCCACCGTGGCCGTTTCGCCGATCAGCTCAGCCCCCAGCGTGGCAAACCAGCGAATCCGCGCATCCGCATCGGGGAAGTCCGCGTTCGGGACCCCGTTGCGGTCCACGAACCCCGGACGGCCCTGCGAGCGCAGGTGCTGGTGCGCGGCGATCACGCAGGTGCCCTCCCAGAAGATGTCGCGCGCGGCCTCCGAGGGCAGCGATCCATCCGAGCATCTCGGCTCCAGGGGGATCCGCTCGGCGGTGTTGTGCTCGGTGCCGGCCGTCACGATGATCCCGGCCGAGCGGAACGCCACGACGTACTCGTCCACCACGGCGGGGCTGTTTCGGTTCGGGATGAGTTCCGCCGCATGGATGCCCCGGGCGAGGACCCGCGCCGCGAGCGCTTCGGCGGGCGTCTCCCACGGGCAGACAGGGTTCACGCCGTCTGCCAGCGTCGGGTAGCAGGGGATGCCGTCCATCTCGAGGACCAGCCGGTAGGCATTCGCGAGGGAGACCGGGGACTCGGCGACGAAGGCCGGCCGACCCGCCTTCATCAGGCGCGAGCGGATCTCGCCCTGGACGGCCACCGGATCCTCGATGGCCACCGCGGTGGGACCTCCGAAGGCACGCGCGAGCAGGAAGGCCCGGTTGTCGGGCGCCGTGGTCAGGAAGACCGCCTCCTGGAAGGCCCTCGCGACGTGCCGCTCCTGGAGCACGACCCAGTCGAACGGGACATCGGCCCGCTCAGCGACCTCTTCGGCGATGGTCCCGTCGGTGATCACGGTCGACAGACCGGCCTCGGCGAAGCATTCCCCCAGGCGCGACACCATCAGCCTCACCCGGTCCTCGTCGGTCTTGCGGGCTTGCGCGGTGAGGCGGAGTGCCGTGTCCGTGGGGGTCACGAACGGGTTCACGCCCTTCCCGCACAGGTAGACCCGCCCGGGGTTGCCGGGATCGTTGACTTTCGTGCCGGCCACCTGCAGGTCAGCGTCCAGGGAGATCAGCTCGATGCCGAAGAGCGGCACGATCCCGGCGGCCCGGGCCTGTTCGGCGAACCTGGCGTAGATCCGCAGGTCGTGGAAGTTGGAGGCGCCCATGACACGGACGCCCTCGGCGGCCGCGGTCCGGACGGCGTCATCGGCCGTCTCGAAGGCCGAGAAGTTCGGCGGCAGGTGCACGTGCGTGTTGACGACGGGACGTCCGATCGTGCCGTCCCGCGTCCCGGCGCCGGGATCGTCTTCGGCGTGCATCCGGCTTGGTGCTCCTGTTTGCCGTTTGATTAGCACTACTTGCGATTGATTGCGTTATTGGCATCATACGACATGCCCGCCGGCTGGCTCCTCGTCGAACGGGAGTCTGCGGAACAGCGCCAGGACCGGGGCCGTGCCCGAGGCGCCCAGATCGGCGGGATGGCCGCCCGGAGGCTCGGTCGCTGCCTCGCCCGGATCCCCGCTGTCCGGCGCCGCCGCCGCGATCGACCGCCACAGCGCACTCCGCACCCCCGGCAGGTACGGGCTCGTCCGCCGTCTCGCCAGCACGCCGGCGATCCCCTGTGCCGCCACCGCGTCATGCAGCGCGCGGCCTTCACCCACGATTGCCGGGACCATCACCACCTCGTCGCCAGGCCGCAGCACGCGCCGCAGGAGGTCACGCCGCTTCTCGAGGGGGCTGTTGAGGAGCCACCGGCCGTCCACGTGGAGCAGGTCGAAGACCAGGAGGGCCACCGGCCGACCGGGCCTCCCGGTCAGGCGTTCACGGAGCGCCTCGTCATCCGCCCGGCCGCGCGCGTCGACCACGACCAGCTCGCCGTCGAGCACCGCGGACCGCGCCGCGACCCGCACCGCAAGCCCCGCCAGCTCCGGAAGCCGTCCGGCCACGTCGCGCCCGGTCCCGTCCACCAGTCGGACCTCGCCCTGACCCGCACGTTCGGCGGGATCGATGAACGCGAGCACGCGGTGGCCGCCCCACGTGGGCTCGAACAGGAAGTCGGCGGAATCGAACGGTTCGGGGTACGGCGTCGGCCACATCGGCGCCAGGTCGCCGGGGCGCGGAAGCGCCGGCTCAAGCCGGAAGGAGAGCTGCTCGGCCATCGCCGTCCGATGGTAGCCCCTTCCCCGGGGCTAGACTGCGGGCAATGCCCCGCCCGCCCTGGCCCGCGGACGCCCCAACGTGCCATCCCGGAGGACCCTCGTGCCCCGACCCGCACGCCCCGACGACCTCTACCGTCTCCAGGTTCCGTTCGAGCCCCGCCTGTCGCCCGACGGCCGCACCGTCATGTTCACCGTCAAGCGGACGGCTGTCGGCTACGACGACTATCGCCATGCTATCTGGATGGCGCCCGTGGACGGGGCGTCCGAGGCCCGCCGGGTGACGCTGGGCGCCCGGACCGATCGCCACGCCCGGTTCTCGCCGGACGGCCGGACGCTCGGGTTCCTCTCAGACCGGCGGCTGCTGGTGGAGGAGGAGCCCACCCGGCCGAAGGAGGCGAAGGAGCGCGAGGACGCGGTCCAGGTCCACTTGATGCCCCTCGACGGCGGCGAGGCGCGCCGGCTGACGGACCTCCCGCGCGGCGTGAGCGAGTTCGCCTGGTCGCCGGACGGGCGCATGCTGGCCGTGCTCACGTCGTCCCTGGGCGCCACCGTGGAGGCCGATGAGAAGAAGCGTGGCCGCCCCGCCAAGCCGAAGCCGGGCGAGCCGCCCCTGTCCGACTATCGCTACCTCGACCAGCTGGGCTACCAGTACAACGGGATCGGGTTCATCGACGACCGGGATGCGCACCTGTGGCTGGTGGACGCCGCGACCGGCGAGGCGCGCCCGCTCGTGGTCGGCCGCACGCCGGAGGCGTCGCCCGCCTGGTCCCCGGACGGGACGCGGATCGCGTTCGCGGCCAACCGGCACCGGGACCCCGATCTCGCCTACCGCTCGATGGTGTTCGTCGTTGACGTGGGCTCCGGTGCCGTGACGGCGGTGGCCTCGGGCGACGACGCGCTGTTCGGCTCGCCGGCATGGACGCCGGACGGGTCCGCGGTCGTGGCGATCGGCGGACGGTTCCCGCGGGGCGGGTACCGCACCGGGATCTGGCGGTTTGCGGCGGACGGGTCCGATGCCGGCAAGGGCGGCGGGACGGACCTGCTGGCCACGAGCGAGCTCAAGCCGGATGCGGCGATGAACAGCGACGTGACGCTGGGTGAGGGCACCCGCGTCCGGATGTCCGCGGACGGCTTGTCCGTGCTGTTCACCGCCCCGGTCGACGGGAGCTTCGAGCTGTGGCGGGTGCCGCTGGCCGGCGGGGCGGATCCCGAGCGGCTGACGGCGGACCGGCACTACCTCTCGGGCTGGGACGCGGTTGCCGTCGACGGGCGCGACGTCGTGGTGGCCGTGCGGTCCGCCCCCACGGAGCTGCCCGAGATCGTGACGTTCGAGGTGGGTGCCGGGGAGGCGCCGGGCCGGCCTCGTTCCGTGACGTCGCTCAACGCGGAGCTGGCGGCGGAGATCGCGTTCGTGGAGCCGGTGGAGCGCCGCTGGACGAGCGGTGCGTGGGAGATCCAGGGCTGGCTGTTCCCGGCCGGTACGGGCGCGCAGCCGCTGGCGCTCCAGATCCATGGCGGGCCGCACACGCTCTACGGCTGGTCCCCGATCCTCGAGTGGCAGGTCCTCGCCGGGGCGGGCGTGTCCGTCCTGGCCTGCAACCCGCGCGGGTCCGAGGGCTACGGCGAGGCGTTCAACCGGGCGAACCTCGGCGACTGGGGCGACGGCCCGATGGCGGACGTCATCGCCGGCGTCGACGGGCTCATCGCGGACGGCCTGGCCGACCCGGAGCGCCTGGGCGTCACGGGCGGATCGTACGGCGGCTACCTCACGAACTGGATCGTCGGGCGAACCGACCGCTTCAAGGCCGCGGTGACGTGCCGTTCGGTCGTGGACATGGGGATGCTGTTCATGACCGGGGACATCTCGGGCGGGGAGTGGGCCCGGGTCGAGTTCGGCCGGTCGCCGTGGGAGGACCCGGCCTACTTCGACTCGATCTCGCCGATCTCGCTGGCGGCCAATGTCCGGACGCCGCTGCTGATCCAGCACGCGGAACGGGACCTGCGCTGCACCGTCGGCCAGGCAGAGGCCCTGTTCACGGTGCTCCGGTCCCTCAAGCGGCCGGTGCGGTTCATGCGCGTCCCCGACGAGAGCCACGAGCTCACCCGCAGCGGCTCGCCGTTCCGGCGCGCGGAGAACCTGGTCCAGGTCCGGGACTGGTTCGTGCACTTCCTGGTGAAGGGTGCGAAGCGCATGCCGCCCCCGCCGAAGGCGCGTGCGGGGAGGTAGATCCGTGGCAGGTGGGCGCTGCGTGACAGGCCTGAGCGCGCGTGCCCTCGTTGTCGTGGCGCTGGCCTTTGCCGGCTGCGGAGGCGCGTCCTATACCCCACCACCGCCACCTTCCGAGGAAGCGGCACTGGGGTATCTGCGTGCGGTGGTCAGCATCGTCATGTCGGGCGACCTCACGACGCTCTGCCGGCTCGGCAGCGGCACCTGCCAGCAGACGCTCCAGGGGGTTGATCCGGGAGTCGTTCCACGGACGGAACCGACCGTCATCGGGACGCGAGCCATCGCCCCAAGCCAGTCGCCGGACGGCACCTGGATCGTCGGCGGGCGTGTCCTCGAGTTGTGTGGCCGCGACGGACGCGACCAGCCGTACTACTCGGAGATGCTCGTGTTCCGCGACGGGGACAGGCTGATCTCAACTGCGACCGCCTTCTGGATCGGGCTCCGAATCGCCTCCGGTCCTGACGTCGGCGGCCCACCTCCGCCCCCGGCCGCCTGCCCTGGGACCTGATGCCCGTCCTGCCCGACGGGCCCGGGGCAATCGCGGGAGGTGGGTCGCGAAGGGCAGGATCGCCGAGGCTGCGGCGACGCAGTGCGGCAATCCCCGAGTGGCGTCGTCGTCAGCCCGCGACCCCGGCGCCTGCCGCCGCAAGGTGGGCGTCCAGCCCGTCGAGCCGCCGCGCCCCCGGCACGGATCGTGCCAGGAAGTCCAGCACGACCGCCGTCTGGCGGATCCGCTCGTCCACGTCGAACGAGGCGTGCCCCGTCGCATACGTGTAGACCTCCGGATCCAGCCCGCGCTCCCGGAGGCGCCCGACGTAGTTCCACACCTGGCGGATCGGGCAGCGTGAGTCGTTCTCGCCCGCCATGATCAGCAGCGGCGCGGCGACCGCGTCCACGTAGGTGATCGGGTTGCGCTCAAGGAAGAGGTGGGGGACCTCCTCGGGCGACCCGCCGAAGAGCGCCCTGTCGAGGGCCTGGAGCGTTGGCGCCTCGTCCTCGTAGGCCGCCACGTAGTCAGCCACCGGCACCCCGCCGATGCCCGCGACCCACCGCTCCGGGTGGAGGCCGAGGCCCAGGAGCGTGACATACCCGCCCCAGGACCAGCCGGCGAGGACGGCACGCGACGGGTCCGCCAGCCCCCGGGCGACCAGGTCGTCCAGGCCCGCGTGCACATCCTCGAGCTCCAGGAACCCGATGTTGCCGGTCAGCTCGTCTCGCCAGGCCTGGCCGAAACCCACGGATCCGCGGTAGTTGACCATCGCGACGAGGAACCCTGCGTCAACGTGCGCCTGGACGTCCGGAGCCCAGCGGTCCATGTCCAACGAGTGTGGGCCTCCGTGCACCCGCATCATCACGGGGTGCGGGCCGTCGCCCTCCGGGTGCACGAGGAACCCGTGCACGTGCTGGCCCTTCGGGTTCGCGAACCACCACGCCTCGAAGTCCCGACCCGCCGGCGCCGCCGGGCCATCCGCGACCAGCAGCGGCGTGGGGGTGCCGGCCTCCAGCAGCAGGGCGGGGTTCCGGCCGCTGTGGCCGCGGTACCAGATCGCACCGTCGGGGCGGACGGCGGCCGCGGTGATCGATCCCGGCTCCGTGTCCAAAGCCGTGACCTCGCCGGTGGCGAGGTCGTACCGGTGCAGCCGGTGGCGGCCCGCTTCCAGCTGGAGCAGCAGGAGCGCGGACGCGTCCGGCCACCAGTCGGCGGGCTCCACGGCCCCGTCCAGGTCCACGCCGAGATCCCGGACCTCTCCCGTCGCCACGTCCCAGATCGCCGGCCGGCGCTCGCCGGTCCGTTCATGGGTGATCGCCATCCGCAGGTCGCCATCGATCGGCGAGAACCCGAAGCCCGCGAGCTCCCGCCCCTCGTCCCGGAGTTCCGCCAGCGTGGTGCCCGTGGCGGCATCCACGGCGCGGAGCGCGGGATGGAGCACGTCACCGTCCTCCATGACCTCCAGCACGACCACGCGATCGTCCGCGGACAGCGCGCCGCGGTCCACCGAGCCGGTCAGGCCCCATCCGCCGGCGAGGCGAACCGGCTGGCGGTGTTCGTGGAGGAGGCGAACCGGCGCCCCGTCCTCCGAGACCCAGACCGTGTAGCCCTCCTCCGTGCTCACCGCGGCGAGCGACCGGCGGCGGCCGATGGCCAGGCCCTCGCTCCAGCCCTTGGGCAGGCCCTCCAGGAGCGGCTCCGGCGCCGAGTCCTCGTCGAACGGCGCGATCACGAACGTGCCCGTCTCGGCGCCCGTCTCGTCCCGGAACCAGATCACCCCGGTCCCGTCCCGCGTTGGGCGGCCCTCCAGCACGCCCACGGCGTCGTGCGTCACCTGGCGCCGTTCACCCGTGGCTCGATTCCACGCGTGGAGCTGATAGGACCCGCTCTCGGTGGACGCGAGGACCATGCGGTCCGGGGCGTCCGCGGCCCAGGCGGGAAAGGACAGGATGGGCGCACGAAAGCGGCCCTCCCACGACGGCATGTTCGACATGGGCGGCAGGGTAGCGGAGTCCACTTACCTGCCGCTTACGCGGTTACGGCCGCGCGGCGCTCCTCGCCCACGGCACCAGCCCCGTGACCGGCAGCGCGTCCAGCTCTGCGAGCGGGATCCACCGGGCGAGGTCCGTGGATCCGTCCGTCTCATGGCGCAGCTCACCGCCCGCGACCGTGACCCGGTAGAGGATTCCGACGGTCTGGACCCGATGCCCACTGATCGTCTCCGCGGGCTCCAGCACCGCGGAGCGCACGCCCAGCAACTCGCCCACGTCACCCTCGAGGGCCGTCTCCTCGACCAGCTCCCGGCGCAGGCCCGCCTCGGGCTCCTCCCCGAAGTCCAGTCCGCCACCGGGGAGCGTCCACAACCCGCCACCGGGGCCCCTCGGGGAGATCCTGCACAGCAGCACGGCGCCGTCGGCCTCGCACCACGCGTACGCGGCCAGCCGCACCCGCTGGATCGCGCCGTCGGCGCCCAGGAAGTGCCGCGGCAGCGGCGGGAGCGCCGTCGTCGCCGCTTGTTCGGGGTCGGTCGTCACGGGACGAGGCGGCCGGCGAGCTGTTGCATGATGACGCAGGGTATCGGAGGCGGGCCCTGCGATAATCGGCGCGTGACCACGCAACCCGATTCCGGCCCGTCCAGCCCCGTCCGGGCGCGCATCGTGGTGGCCGGCGACGCGCTGGTCGACCTCATCGTCCGTCCGGACGGCGAGCTGGTGCCCGTGGGTGGCGGCGGCCCGTACAACGCCGTGCGGGCGATCGCCCGGCTCGGGGTCTCGTGCTCCTGGATCGGTGGCCTGTCGGCGGACCGGTTCGGCCGGATGCTGGAGGTCGCGCTCGTCGCGGACGGCGTCTCCCTGGACCTCGCCCAGCGGACGGAGCTGCCCACGACCCTCGCCCTGGCCGAGCTGGGAGGGGACGGCGCGGCCACCTACCGGTTCTACACGGAAGGGACATCCGCGCCCGCGGTGCACCCTGGTCCGCTCGCCGCCGGGCTCCCGGCCGGCACCCGCGCTGTGTTGACGGGCACCCTGGGCTTCGTGCTGGAACCGATGGCAACCACCCTCGAGGCCTGGGTCGCGGGCCTGCCGGACGACGTGCCGGTGATGATCGATCCGAACTGCCGCCCGTCCATCACGCGCGATCCCGAGGCGTACCGGGCGCGCCTGGGCCGGGTCCTCGCCCGGGCGGACATCGTCAAGGCCAGCAGCGAGGACCTCGACTTCCTGCGGCCGGGCGCCACAGCTGCCGAGGCCGTGGCCTGGATCGAGTCGCTGGGCGCGAGCGTGGTGCTCGTGACCGACGGCGGGCGGCCCGTCACCGTGCACCTGAATGGCACGGTCCACGCCGTGCCGGCGCCGCCGGTCCGGGTCGTCGACACGGTGGGGGCGGGCGACACGTTCGGGGGCGCCTTCCTGGCCTGCCTCGTCCACGAGGGCGTGAGCCGGGCGACGGTAGCCGACGAGGCCGCGGTGCTGCGCGCCACCCGCTTCGCCGTCCGGGCGTCCGCATTCGTGTGCGAACGGGCCGGCGCGAACCCGCCGACCCTCGACGAGCTGGGGGGCTGGCCGCCCGCCTGAGGCACGCCCGAGCCGCTCGGCTGGAATCCCTGAGCGTTCAGTATTGACTGAATCTTCCACACGGGCGTACCGTGATGGCATGCGCCCAGAGGAGCAGGAGTTCATCGATCACTGGTCCCGGATCCTCGCCCTCGAGGGGCTCCCGCCGGTCACGGGGAGGCTGTGGGCCTGGCTCCTGGTCTGCGAACCCGCGGACCAGACGGCCGAGCAGATCGCCCACGCCATCGGCGCCAGTCGTGGGGCGATCAGCGGTGCGGCCCGGATGCTCGAGCCGTCGGGTCTCATCCTGCGGACCAAGCGCCGCGGCGATCGCCGGGAGTACTGGCGCAGCGCACCCGACGCCGTCATCCGGGTCCTGGAGAGCAAGGAGCGCCAGGTCCGCCCATCCCTGGCGGTGCTCGAGGATGCGCTCGCGAACCTCGCCGACCGGTCCGAGGCGTCGCTCCAGCGCCTCCGTGACACCCGTGACCTGTACGCGGCGCTGGCCGCCAGCTTCCCGGCCATCGTCGCCCAATTCAAGGCCGAGCGCTCCTCGCACGTGCGCCTCGGGGCCCAATCCGGAAGGGACTGACATGCCCGCCGCCATCCGAACCGAGCAGCTCACCAAGGCCTACGGCGCGCACCGGGGCATCATCGACGTGGACCTGCAGGTCGAGGCCGGCGAGGTGTTCGGGTTCCTGGGCCCCAACGGGGCCGGCAAGACCACGATGATCAGGACCCTGCTCGACCTCATCCGGCCGACGTCCGGGCGGGCCTTCGTGTTCGAGATCGAGACGACCGCCGACCCCGTCGCCATCCATCGCCGGATCGGCTACGTCCCCGGCGAGTTCGCCCTCTACGACCGGCTCACGGGCGGCCAGACGATCGAGTACTTCGCGAACCTCCGCGGGGGCGTGGACAAGGCCTACCGATCCGCGCTCATCGAGCGCTTCGACATCGACCCGTCGCGCAAATTCAAGGAGTACTCGAAGGGCAACAAGCAGAAGATCGGCCTCGTTATCGCGCTCCAGCACCAGCCCGAGATGCTGATGCTCGACGAGCCGACATCGGGCCTGGACCCGCTGGTCCAGCAGTCGTTCTACTCGCTCGTCCGGGAGGCGAAGGCCGAGGGGCGGAC
This sequence comes from uncultured Chloroflexota bacterium, assembly GCA_947085195.1. Taxonomy (GTDB): domain Bacteria; phylum Chloroflexota; class Limnocylindria; order Limnocylindrales; family CSP1-4; genus CAIXZV01. The sequence goes on along the minus strand of CAMTVM010000060.1, from coordinate 6,015 downwards.
GGTGTTCCTGTCCAGCCACATCCTGTCCGAGGTCGAGCGCACCTGCGACCGCGTCGCCATCATCCGCGATGGCCGCCTGGTCAAGGTGGATCGCACCGAGGCCCTGCGCGACCTCGCCCACCACGAGGTGGAGCTGCGGTTCGCCGACGGCGTCCCGGCCGAGGTCTTCGCCGGCCTGCCGGGTGTCTCGGACGTGAAGGTCGTGGACAACACCCTCCGGATGCGGGTGTCCGGCCCGATCACCCCGGTGGTCCAGGCCGCGGCGCGCTTCGAGCTGCTCGACTTCGTCAGCCGGGAGCCAACCCTCGAGGAGACGTTCCTGGCCCAGTACGGCTCCGACGCCGTGGAAGTGGCCTCGTCATGACCGCCGGACCCGGGCCCGTGCCGTCCGGTGCGGCACGGACCGTCGCCTCACCGTTCAGCCGCATCTGCGGCCTGGGCAGCATCTACGGCAAGTCCATCCGCGATTCGCGCCTCGCGTTCATGATCGCGGCCGGCGTGCTGGCGGGGATGATGCTCGCCGGCGGTGCGGCCATGCACGACGTGTTCCCGACCGCGCAGTCGCGCCACGAGGTCGACGTTCTCATCGCGAGCATCCCCGCGTCGATGTCCGGGTTGTTCGGCAACCCCATCAACGTGGGCACCCTCCCGGGCGTCATCAACTGGAAGTACGGACCGTTCTTCGTCATGGGCGCGGGCCTGTGGTCGATCCTCGCCCTGTCCTCGACGCTGGCGGGCGAGGCCCGGCGCGGCAGCCTCGACTTCGTCGCCACGGCGCCATTCGGGAAGCGCCGGATCGCCCTCGAGAAGCTGACGGCCCACCTGACGATGCTGTCGCTCGCGATGGCGTTCCTTGGGGTCGCCGCGTGGGCGACCGCCGAGACGTTCGGTGACAAGGCCCTCGGCGATGCCATCCCGCCGGAGGCCGCCTTCGGCTTTGCCGCGTGGGTGGGGCTGGTTGCGCTCTTCCACGGCGGCCTGGCCTTCGCGCTGGCGCCCCTGCTCGGCAAGTCCGGGGCGGCCGGCGTCGCCGGGGCCGCGCTGGTCGCGGGCTGGGTGGCCAACGGCTACGAATCGCTCGGCGCGATCGCGGTGCTGAGCCCGTTCCACTGGACCGCCGGCCAGGCCGCCCTCGTGGGCGTGTACGACTGGCCCTCGCTCGTCCTCACCGGGATCGTGGCCGTCGTGCTCCTCGCTGCGGGCGTCGAGCTGTTCGTCCGTCGGGACCTGGGCGTGACGCTCGGCCTCGGATCCCCCGGCCTCCCGGCCGCGACGCTGGGCGTCCGCGGCCCGATCGGGCGCGCCTTCGGCGACCAGCTCCCACGGGCGCTGGGTTGGGGGATCGGCCTCGGCCTGTTCGGGCTCATGGTCACCTCGCTGGTCACGTCCATGGGGGAGCAGATCGCGAAGCAGCCCACGTACATCGAGCTGTTCCGGACGATGTTCCCGGACTTCGACATCACCACGGCCGGTGGATTCCTCCAGTTCTATGCGCAGATCCTGTTCATCGTCGCCGGGTTCGCCGGCGCGACCTTCGTGTCCAGGTGGGGGTCGGACGAGACGGAGGGCCGGCTCGAGGCGGTCCTGTCGACGCCGCTTCCCAGGTGGCGCTGGGTGGTCGCCGGTGGAATCGGCGCCTTCGGCGCGGTGATCGTCATGAACGTGCTGCTGGCGATCGGCATCGGGATCGGGGCGGCGTCATCCGGGGTCGAGGCCGTGGGGGCCATGGCAGGCTCGGCCTCGCTCGGCCTGTACGCACTCGCGGCGGTCGGCGTGGGCGTCGCCATCGGGGGGCTGTGGCGGACGTCGCTCGCGGCGGAGATCACCGCTGCGCTGGTGACGGCCACCTTCCTGATCGACCTGCTCGCGCCACCCCTCGAGCTGCCCGAATGGTTCCACCGGCTCGCCCTGACGGCGAACCTGGGCCGGCCGATGATGGGCCAATGGGACGTGCTGGGGATCGTTGCCTGCCTGGTGATCGCCGTGGGTGGCGTGGCACTTGGCGCCTGGGGGTTTGACCGCCGGGACGTCCGGTCCTGAGGCCATCGCGCCTGGGGCCATCGAGCCGGCGCCGACGGGCCCTAGACTCGGGACGTGGACTCGCTCGCCCTCGGCTTCATCGCGCTCGCCGCGGTGCTCCACGCCGCCTGGAACATCCTGCTCAAGACGGCGGGCGACCCGCTGCGGACCGCCACCGTGGGCGTGGTGGCCGCCTCCGCTGCGCTGATCCCGCTGGTCGTCGTGGCATGGCTGTTCCTGGGTCGTCCCAGCGTCCCCCGGGAGGCGTGGCTGCTGGGCGTCATCTCCGGGATGGTCGAGGTCGCCTACTTCGTCTTCCTCGCGGCCGCCTACCGGCGTGGCGATCTGTCCGTCATCTACCCGATAGCGAGGGGGACCGCGCCGCTGCTCGCGGTGGCGGCGGGCGTGCTGGTCCTGGGCGAGCGGCTCCCGTCCGGGGCGTGGATCGGCGTGGCCCTGCTGGTGGCGGGGCTCCTGGTCGTGCAGCGGCCGTGGCGACTTCTCGGAGCGGCTAGGGACCGACGGGCCGGTGCCGGGTTCGCGCTCCTGACGGGAGCGATGATCGCCACGTACTCGACCCTTGACCGCGTCGGCGTCGGTCTGACGCCGGCATGGCTGTACGCCGGGATCCTGTGGCCGGTCTGCGGCGCTGGGCTCCTGGTCGTGGCCTGGCTGCGGCCCCGCCTGGCGGGCGGGGCGTTCGCTCCCGTGCCGGTTCCGCTGGACGTCCCGAGGGCGATGGCCGGCGGCTTTCTGACGTTCATCGCCTATGCGTTCGTGCTGGCGGCGCTGTCCCGGGCCCCGCTGGCGATCGTGGCGCCGCTGCGTGAATCGGCCGTGCTGCTGGCGTCCACCTGGGGCGTGCTGCGGCTGCGCGAGGCCGTGGGCCGGCGGGAGATCGGGCTCCGCCTCGCGGGCTCCGTGCTGGTACTGGCCGGCGCCGCGGCCCTGGCGGTCGCGCGCTGATGCGACAATCGGCCGCGACCAGCAAGAGGAGTCCCATGCCCCCCCTGAAACTCGGCTACAAGGCATCCGCGGAGCAGTTCCCGCCCCGGCGCCTCCTGGGCCTCGCCGTCGCCGCCGAGCACTCCGGCTTCGACTCCGTCTGGACCAGCGACCACTTCCAGCCCTGGCGCCACACGGACGGGCACGCTCCCAATGCCCTCGTGTGGCTCGGCGCCGCGTCGCAGGTCACCAGCCGCGTGATCCTCGGCACGAGCGTCCTCACTCCCTCGTTCCGGTACAACCCGGCGATCGTCGCGCAGGCGTTCGGCACCCTCGGCTGTCTCGCCCCCGGGCGCGTGATCCTGGGCGTCGGCACCGGCGAGTCCCTGAACGAAGTCCCGGTGGGTGTCACCTGGCCGGAGCAGGGCGAGCGCTTCGCCAGGCTCAGGGAGGCCGTCGGGCTGATCGGGCAACTCTGGCGCGGCGAGCGGCTCACGATCGAAGGCGACTACTACCGCACCGAGAACGCCACGATCTACGACCGGCCGGACGAGCCTGTCCCGGTGTACATCGCCGCTTCAGGTCCGGCCGCGGCGCGCCTGGCCGGGCGCATCGCGGACGGGTTCATCTGCACCAGCGGCAAGGGCGCGGAGCTCTATACCGACACGCTCCTGCCCGCCCTCGCCGAAGGCGCGGAGAAGGCCGGCCGGGACGCCCGCGAGTTGGACAGGATGATCGAGATGAAGGTCTCCTTCGACACCGACCTGGACCGGGCGATGGAGGACACCAAGGTCTGGGCGGCCCTCGCGCTCCCGGGCGAGACGAAGATGGGCGTGCATGACGCGCTGGAGATGGAGCGCCTGGCGAAGGAGGCCGAGCCGTACGCCCACAGGCGCTGGCTGGTCTCGGCGGACCCGGACGAGCACATCGAGCAGATCGCGCCATATCTCGAGTATGGGTTCACGCACCTGGTGTTCCACTTCCCGGGGGACGACCAGGAGGCCGCGATCGCCCGCTACGGCGAGGTCATCCTGCCGCGGCTCCGCGCGCGTTTCGAGGGCCGATCACCGGCGTGACCCGCATCCGGATCCTGTTCCTGCTCTACGGGGTCGCGATCGCGGTGTTCGGGCCGTTCGCGTCGGTGATCCTGGCGGACAGGGGGCTCGATCCTGCCGCGATCGGCCTGGTCAACTCCCTGACGGCCGTCGCCTACGTGATCGTCCTGCCGGCATGGGGCCACCTCGGCGACGCCGTGCTCGGCCGGTCCACGGCCGTCCGCCTGGCGACCCTGGGCGCCGCGGCCCTCCTACTCGTCTTCGGGCTGCCGCTCCCGGTCGCCGCCCTCGCCATCGCGTACGTGGGCTACTCGGTCTGCTTCGGTGCGACCGGCCCGCTGTCCGATGCCCTGGCCGTGAACGCCATGCGGGACCCGGCCCGGGACTACGGTCTCGTCCGGGGGCTCTCGAGCGCCGCGTTCGCGGTCGCGGCGGTCGCGCTGGGCGTGCTCTACGGCCGCGACGGATACTGGCCGGCAGGCCTCCTGTTCCTCGGTGTCGCGATGGCGATCGTCGTGGTCGTGCGGGGGATCCCCGATGTCGGTCGCGCGACGCTGGCCACCCGCCGACGGGGCGGCGCAACCCGCGAGGCGTTCGCCATGCAGCCCGGGCTGCCACGCATCCTGCTGGCGATCGGCCTGGCCCACGTGGGCGTGTTCGCCGGGTTCACGTTCCTCTCGCTGCGGATCGTGGAGCTCGGGGGCGGGCCGCCCGAGGTCGCGCTGTCGTCGGCTGTGGCCGCGGCGACGGAGGTCGCCGCGATGGTCGTCGCGAGCCGGCTGGTGCCGCGGATCGGGCTCCGGGGCCTGTTCGTCATTGCCGTGGGGCTCTACGTCGTCTCGCTCGTCCTGTGGAGCATCCTGGCCTCGCCGGTCGCGATCATCGCCTCGCGGGTGATCTCCGGTGCCGGGTACTCGGCCCTGTGGATCGCGAGCGTGATGACCATCCAGCGTCTCCTGCCTTCGCGCCTGCAGGGGTCCGGGCAGTCCCTGATCTCGATCACCACGGTCGGTGCCGCCGGGTTCCTGGCGAATGCCGCGGGCGGCCTGCTCTACGCGGGGCAGGGTCCTGCGGCTCTGTTCGGGATCTCGGCGCTCCTCGGCGTGGCCGGTGCCGTGGTGGGCTGGACCGCGCTGCCCCGGCGGGGAGCGCGGCGTGTCGGGGAGCCGGAGGCCCCCCCGGCTCGATAGGACGCCACTTGCGGCACCCTCTCTGTGAAGCCGCTCACGGCCCTCAGCGCTCCGGCCCTCAGCCGCTCCGGCTGGCGACAGCGGCGGCATCGGCCCGACGGTCGAAGAACCGCTTCACCTTCGGCCCGCTGTTCACGAGCGCGATGCCCGCGATGATCAGGCCCGTCCCGGCGATCCGGTTGACCGTCACCGGGTCCCGCATCACCGCCGAGCCGAGTGCGATCCCCACCACCGGCAGCAGGTAGGCGACCATCGACGTCCGGGTCGCGCCCCAATTCGCGAGGATGGTGAAGAAGCACAGGTAGGCGAAGCCGGAGCCGAGGATCCCCAGCCAGATGACGGCGACGATCGCCTCCGGTGCGGGGTTGACCCGGCCGATCGGCTGTTCGAGGACGAGCGCCATGGGGACGACGATCGCGGCTGCGAAGGTGACCTGGAACAGGGCCGGGATCATCGGGCGCAGGCCGCGCACGTTCCGCTTCGAGTAGACGTTGCCGATGCCGTAGCAGACGGACGAGCCGATCATCATCAGTTCGCCGCTGAGGTCCGCGTCCGAGAGGTTCACGAGGTCCGGGGCGACCAGCAGCATGACGCCGGCGAACCCGAGGGCAAGCCCGGCGACCTTGGGGAGCGTGATCCGCTCGTCCGGCAGGAACATCGGCGCCAGGACGATGACCGTGAGCGGCACAGTCGCGTTGAGGATGGACGCCAGGGCGGAGTCGATCGTCAGCTCGCCGACGGTGATCAGGATGAACGGCAGGACGACGTTGACGACCGCCATGACGAGCAGGTGCCCGTACTGGCGG
>CAMTVM010000059.1:0-25609 GCA_947085195.1 uncultured Chloroflexota bacterium | reverse complement strand
TCAGGCCGGGGAGACCACGGCGGAGACCGTGCCGTCCACGCCATCGACGAGTGCAGGCTCGCCGCGCTCGGCGCGGAGCCGGTTGGCGTACTCCAGGCTCCCCTTGGCGCCGGGCTCCACGTCCTTGCGGGCCGGGACGACGTGGCCCTGGTAGTCGCGGTGGGCCACGGGACCCAGGACGCAGCGACCGTCCTCGAGCGCGTTCACCACGGCGCGGCTCAGGGCGCCCTCGGACTGCCAGCCCTCGCCGTTGTCGATCAGGTGCTGGAGGAACGCCACCGGGTAGTTGTTCAGCCCGTCGCGCTCGGCTTCGAGCTCCGGATCGATCGTCATCTGGACCCCTTGTGTGGCGACGGGCTCCGGCCGCGGTGGTGGCGGCGAGCCTGGGTCGATTGTAGCGGGGGGTCCGGCTGGGAGCCGTGCGGCGACCGGCCCTACTTCAGCCCGCGACGTCCAGCGGCGGCCCGATCCGGACGGCCAGGAAGGCCAGGCGGGTCACCGCCGTGATCCCGCGGGCCGAGCCCGATGGCGCGACGACCACGGCGCCGGCGCGGAACGGCAGTGCCTCTCCGTCCAGGTGGAACACGCCCTCGCCCTCGAGCGCGTGGTACACGGCCCGGCGCTCGGGGTGGGGCGGGATCATGCCGCCGGGCTCCAGGCCGCCGACCAGCACCTTGAGCTCCTCCTCGTCGACGAGCAGCGCGGGCTGCGGGCGGGGCGCGGCGTAGGTCACGATGGCGCGCCAGTCGGGGGTGAAGGTCCGGGGGTCCATGCTGTCTCCTGGCGGGGTTTTGGGGCGGGTCCTCGGCGGTCGCCGTCTAATTCATAGTAGTCTACTCAGCATTATGGAACAACCTGCGGTCGACCTCTCCCGCCTCCTTCCCGTCATCGGCGACGGGGTCCTTCTCGAGCGCCTTCGGACCGTCATGGACCCCGAGCTCGGGCTCAGCATCGTCGACCTCGGGCTCGTGTACGAGAGCGACGTCAACGCCGGCGTGGCCCATGTCCTGATGACCACCACGTCGCCCGCCTGCCCCATCGGCTCCTACCTCGAGGACCAGGTCAGGTGGGCGCTCCTGGAGGTGCCCGGCGTGGTCGACGTCGAGGTGGAGGTCACCCACGAGCCGGCGTGGTCGCCGCAGCTGATGACGCCCGCGGCGCGCATCGCGCTGGGCTGGAAAGGCTGACCGTGCCGACCGCGCAGGCGCCCGGGAGCCGGTTCCTGCTGCTGGCCCTGGGCGGGATCGCGCTCATGGCCGGTCTCGCCGGCGCGCTCGTGCTCGTGGGCACGCCGATGCCCGCCGATGTCGGAAGCCTCGCGGCGGGGCACGGCCGGCTGATGATCCTGGGGTTCCTGGGAACCGTCATCGCCCTGGAGCGCGCGGTGGCGCTCGGCCGGCCGCTCGGCTACGCGGCACCCCTCGCGTCGGGCGCCGGCGCAGCGTCCATCGTGCTGGGCCTGCCGCCGGTGGCCGGCGCGTGGCTCACGCTGGCCGGTGGCCTGCTGCTCGTCGGGACGTATGCCGCGTTCGCCGCCCGCGAGCGTTCCCTGCACCTGGGCGTCCAGGCCGCCGGAGCCGGGGCCTGGCCCGTGGCCGCGCTGCTGCTCGTGGCCGGACGGCCGTTGGCGGACGCGCTGCCCTGGCTGGCGGCCTTCCTCGTGCTGACCATTGCCGGGGAGCGCCTGGAGCTGGCCCGGCTTGGCCAGCTGACCGTCTCGAAGCGACGGCAGTTCATCGTGGTGGCATGGGTGTTCGTGGCCGGGGTCACCGCCACGCTCGTGCTCCCGGACGCCGGCACGCGGCTGGCCGGCGCGGGCCTGCTGGCGCTGGCCGCGTGGCTGGCGAAGCACGACCTTGCCCGCCGGACGGTCCGGATCCCTGGCGTGACGCGCTTCATCGCGCTGTGCCTGCTGACCGGGTACGCGTGGCTGGCGGTCGCAGGCACGGCGTGGCTCGTCACGGGGTCGGCGGCCGGTGCCGCGTACGACGTGCGCCTCCATGCGCTGTTCCTCGGCTTCGTCATCGCCATGGTGTTCGGACATGCCCCCGTCATCGTGCCGGCCGTGCTCCGGGTGCCGCTCCCCTACTCACCGCTGTTCTACGGGCACCTGGTCCTGCTCCATGCCGGCCTGCTGGTGCGCATCGTCGGCGGAGACGTGCTGGGCGTGCCCGGGGCCTGGGCCGCGGGCGGGGTGCTCAACGTGGCGGCGGTGCTGCTGTTCGTCGGCGTCTCGGCCGGGGCGGTGGTCCGCGAGCTGGTCCGACGGCGGCAACTCGCGGGTCGGCGGACCGCGCGCACCGGAACCTAGCGGATTGCCGTGACGGTCGCCTCGCGGCCGGCGAGTGTGTAGTAGCGGCGGTACTCCGCGGGCGACATCGCGCAGGAACGGTAGAAGACCTTGTAGAACTGGTTCAGGTTCGTGTAGCTGACGGCGCGGGCGATCTCCGCCACCGAGAGGTCCGTGCCCAGCAGCAGCCGCTTCGCCTCCGCCACCCGGACCTGGGTGACGTACTCCTTGAAGCTGACGCCGGTCACATCCTTGAACACGTGGCGGACGCGGGACGGGCTGACGTGGACGACCTCCGCCACGTCGTCCAGGGTGATGCTCTCGCGGCAGTGGCGGTCCACGTAGGCCAGGACCGGCCGGATCTGCTCTCGGCGATCGGCGGCGGCCCGCACCTCGGCCGTCCGGGACCCCGACCCGCGGTCCCGGTTGACCAACGCGAGCGCCCGCCGCAAGGTCGCGTCGGCCAGCTGACGTTCAGCCGGCTCGTGCCGCTCCCACGTCTCCCGGAGCTCGTGCAGGACCGGGGTGACCTCCGCGGCCAGGGCCGATCCGCCACGGATCCGCGGCGAGGCGATGCGCTCGTCCACCCGGAACGGCGCGAGGTACCCGAGATCCAGTTCCCGACAGCCCGGGCCGGCGATCAGCTCCGGCCGGAACAGCACGAGCAGCATCCGGAGCGAGGTTCCCGGATCCGCAAGGGCCACGTGCGGCTGCGAGTTGTCGATGAAGAAGATGTCACCCGGCTCCGCCGGCATGGCCCGCCTGCCGAACAGGAAGGCGCCCCGGCCATCCAGGACCAGGGCGATCTCCAGGTGGTCGTGCCAGTGCATCCGGTCCGCGTCGCCCTGCGCCGTGTACTCGACCGCGGCGAGCGGGAAGTCGGGTTCCAGGTCCTGCTGCCAGACGTAGACGGCCATGCGTGGACGGTCGCAGGCCGCCAGCCGCATCGGACAGGGCCGAGTGGAGTGTTTCGCGCCTGGCCACAGGAACCGACAGCCGCTTCTGCCAGTTCATCGACCCGCTCTGGCATTGCTCCGGTGGACCTCCCGGGAGGACGATCAGGACCTCGAGATCCGCCCGTCACCCAGGAGAGATCCGGTCATGGCCTTCCCGCACCTGTTCAGCCCGCTCCAGATGGGGAACATCGAGCTGCCCAACCGCATCGTCCACGTGCCCACGGACATCAGCTCCTCGCACGCCGACGGCGAGGTGAGCGAGCGCGACATCGCCCACCACGGCGACATCGCCCGCGGCGGCACCGGGTTCATCATCGTGGGGGCCACGACCCCGGACATGAAGACCGGCCGGCCGACGGTGACCTGCCTCGTGGCGGACGGAGACAACTACGTGCCGGGCCTCGCCCGCCTGGCCGAGTCGATGCACCGCTACGGCGCGAAGTGCGCGGTCCAGCTCCAGCACCCGGGCCGCCAGTGCGCGATCCCCCGCTACAACACGCTGGGCGCCACGGACCGGATCCTCAAACTGCCCTGGTCCGCCGGTCACGAGATCATCTACGAGAACGCGGAGGAGAAGGGCAAGGAGATCCGCGAGGCCTCGATCCCGGAGATCCTGGATCTCGTGGACCTGTTCAGCGAGGCGGCCTGGCGGGTGAAGCAGGCGGGCTTCGACGCGGTGGAGTTGCACGCGGCCCACGGCTACCTGCTGTCCGAGTTCATGAGCCCGTTCCTCAACATGCGGACGGACCGGTTCGGCGGCAGCTTCGAGAACCGGATGCGGTTCCCGCTCGCGGTCATCGATTCGATCCAGAAGAAGTGCGGCAAGAGCTTCCCGGTCCTGGTCCGCTACTCGTTCGAGGAGTGGTGCGAGGGCGGCCGCGGGCTCGAGGAGGGCATCGAGACCGCGCGCGTCCTGGAGCGGGCCGGCTGCGCCGCGGTCGACCTTTCGATGGGCATGCAGGAGAGCCCGGGTGCGGGCTTCGACCCGATGCAGTACCCGCAGGGCTGGGCGACCTACGCCGCCGAGGCGGTGAAGAAGGTGATCAGGATCCCGGTCATCACCAGCCACTCGCTGCGCGACCCGGAGTACTGCGAGCAGATCCTGGCCGAGGGCAGGACGGACCTGGTCGGCCTCGCCCGGCAGCTCCTCGCGGATCCGTACTGGCCGGTCAAGGCGCAGTACGGCAAGGTCAGGTCGATCCGCAGGTGCATCTCCTGTCTCGGCGGCTGCTGGCAGGAGTCGCTGATGGCGAAGAAGGAGATCGCCTGCTCGATCAACGCGGGATGTGGCAACCACGCCTACGCAGAGATGGCGCGGACGACGAAGCCCGTGCGGGTGGCGGTCGTCGGCGGCGGGCCCGCGGGCATGGAGGCGGCCCGGATCGCGACCGAGCGCGGCCACCAGGTGACCCTGTTCGAGAAGCACGCCGAGCTGGGCGGGGCGATGCTGTACGTCTGCCTCGTCCCGGGCAAGGAGAAGATGCGCTGGTACCTGGACTGGATCCGGGACCAGCTGCTCGATCTCGACGTGGACATCCGGCTGGGCCACGCGCCAACGGTGGACGAGCTGCGCGGGTTCGACCTCGTGCTCAACGCGACGGGGGCGGTCTCGTACGTGCCGCCGGTCGCCGGTGATGCCTCCCGCGTGGTGCCCTTCGAGGAGGCGATGGCCTGCCCCAAGATCGCCTGCGAGTGTCACCCGGGCGGCCGGAAGATGCGCAAGCTGGGGGCCCGCGTGCTCCTGTGGGGCGATTCGTATGCCGCCACGGACACCGCGGCGTTCCTGGCCGACATCGGCCGGCAGGTCACGATCGTGACCGAGAACCGGGAGTTCGCGGCGGACTGCGAGGTCATCCACATGTACGTGCTGCGCAAGCGGTTCGCGCAGGGCGACGCCGAGGTGCTCTCGTCCCGTCCGTACAGGCACCCCGTCACCGTGATCACGAGCACGACCGTGGCGGAGGTCCGCGAGGGCTCCGTGGTGCTCCAGGACAAGGACTTCGGGCGGACGGTCCTCGAGGTCGATGACGTGGTGACCTGCCATACCCGGCCGGAGGTTGCGCTCCTCGGGGAGCTGCGGGCTGCCGGCGTGCGGGTGCTCAACGTGGGCGACTCCGTGGCGCCCCGGAACCTGTACCACGCGGTGAAGGAGGGCTCCGCGTTCGGGCTGGCGGTGGACGAGCACCTGCTGTTCAACCCGAACGGGGCGATCGTCAACGACCTGCCGATGGACGTCCTGGCGCAGCTGACGCGGGACGAAGGGCCAGCCTACACGGCGAAGCGGATGGAGGAGCTGGTGAGCGCCGCCGGGGCGGGACGCCAGGGGTAGGGCGGGCGGCCGGGTCCTGGCGCAGCCCTCAAGTCAGGAGGGCCCACCGCCATGCACGATGGCCGGGTGGGCGGCCCGGTACGATGGCGGCGGTCGCCCCCCGACCGCATGGCGGGCGCGTCCGGCTGGAGTCCAATTGTGCCCGAACCTCACGTCGTCACCGTCACCGGGCCGCTCCCCGTCCGGGAGCTCGGCGTGGTCGACGCACACGACCACCTGTTCGTCGCGTCGCTGGCGTTGAAGGGTGGCGAGATCGAGGATCCCGAGCGGGTCGCGGAGGAGGTGCGCGAGGGCAAGGCCACGGGCATCGACACGATCGTGGAGTTGACGCCGATCGGCCTCGGACGGCGGCCGGACCTGATGCGCCGGGTGTCGGGGGAGACGGGCGTCGCGATCATCGCCGCTACCGGGTACCACCGCGACGTGCACTACCCTGCCGGGCACTGGGTCCACGACGCCCCGGTCGAGCTCCTCGCCGAGCGCATCACGGCGGACCTCGCCCGGGGCATGCACCCTGCGGACTGGGTGGGCGAGACCGAACCGGACCCGGCGCGGGCGGGCGTGATCAAGGCCGGTGCCTCCTATCAGTGCATCAGCCCAGGCGAGCGGCGGCGGCTGGAGGCCGCGGCCGTCGGCAGCGTGACGAGCGGCGTGGCGATCGTGGTCCACACCGAGATCGGCACCTGCGGGCACGAGATCGTCGACATCCTTCTTGGCGCGGGCGCCGCGGCAGACCGGATCGTGCTCGCCCACCTGGATCGCAACCCGGACCTGGAGTTGCACGAGGAGATCGTGTCGCGTGGCGTGAACCTGGTATACGACACGATCGGGCGGATCAAGTACCGGCCCGACAGTCTGGTCCTGGACCTGGCCGAAGGGATGGTCGCGGCCGGCCACGGTGCGCAGATCATGCTGGGCCTGGACCTCGGCACGCGCGACTACTACCGGTCCTTCGGCGGCGGTCCCGGCATGCGCGAGCTGATGACGAGGTTCGTGCCGCGGCTGCGGCGAAGGATCGGCGGCGAGGCGACCGACGCGATCCTGGTCGCCAACCCGGCCCGGGTCTACGCCGTGGAGGAGGCTCGCGCGTGAGCCGACCCGAGGCGCGGTACGACGTCGTGGTCGTCGGGGCGGGCTCGGCGGGCTCCTCGGCCGCCATCTCGGCGGCGCGGTCCGGCGCCCGGACGCTGCTTTTGGACCGGCTCGCCTTCATGGGCGGCACCTCGACCGCGGTCCTTGACACCTTCTACGCGTTCTACACGCCGGGCGCCACGCCCCGGCGCGTCGTCGGCGGGCTCGGCTGGGAGGTGGTTGAGCACCTGACCGCGGATGGCGCCGCCTTCGAGCGTCCGAACACGTACGGCGCCGGCACCGGCGTCACCTATGACCCGGAGGCGCTCAAGGTCCTCTGGGAGGTCCTCGCCGCCGATGCCGGCGTGGACCTCCTGCTCCACGCCTGGGCCACAGGCGTCCGGGTGACCGACGGCCGAGTGGAGGCGGTCCGGACCTGGAGCAAGGGCGGCGAGCGCTGGTTCTCAGCGGCCGCGGTGGTCGATGCCTCAGGCGATGCGGACGTCGCTGCGATGGCCGGAGCGGGCTATGACGACGCGAGAACGACCCCCGCGACGCAGGCGCTCTCGACGCTGTTCACGGTCGCCAACGTGGACATCACGCGGGCATCGGCCGTGCCCAAGGGGGAACTCTGGGAGCGGATGCGCTCGGCCGCCGCGACCGGCGAATACCGCCTGCCGCGCCTCGAGGGCTCCTGGCACCGGACGACGCATCCCGGCATCGTCATGGTCCACATGACCCGCGTGCCGGGTGTCGATGCTACGGACCCCGTCGCCCTGACCCGGGCCGAGGTCGAGGGGCGCCGCCAGGTCCGCGAGTACCACCGCTTCCTGCGGGACCGGGTGCCTGGGTTCGAGGCGTCCGTGGTGGTGGCGACGTCCCCGGCGATCGGCGTGCGTGAGAGCCGACGCGTTTTCGGCGACTACCGCCTCACCCGGGAGGACGTGCTGGCGGGCCGGCGCTTCCGCGACGAGATCGCACTGTGCGGGGCGCCGATCGAGGACCACGGCGCGGGCGGCGGGACGGCGTGGGACTACGTGGCGGAGGGGGGCGTGTACGGGATCCCGTTCCGGACGCTGCTTCCCGCTGGCCTGGAGGGGCTGGTGGTCGCGGGACGGTGCTTCTCGGCGACGCACGATGCCCACGCGTCGGCGCGGTCGATGGCCACCTGCATGGCGATGGGCCAGGCCGCGGGGACGGCGGCGGCGCTGGCCGCGGGGAACGGGACGACGCTGCGGGCGATCCCGGTTGACGCGCTGCGGGCGCGGCTCCTGGCCGATGGCGCGCTCCTGGAGCCGGTTCATCTCGGAGGTGCGGCATGACGAACGCGGGCTCCAGGTCGGGCGCAGCGCGGTTCGCGGGCCGGACCTGCCTGGTGACGGGTTCGACGGGGATGGCCGGCTCGGCGGCCCGGGCGATCGCGGCGGAGGGCGGATCGGTCTTCGTCGTCTCCCGCACGCCCGCCAACGCGCAGTCGCTCGCCGAGGCGGTCACCGCGGATGGCGGCACGGCCGCCTGGCACGCCGCCGACGTCTCCCGCGAGGACGAGGTCCAGGCCGCCTTCGCCGCCTGCACGACCCGCTTCGGCCGGATCGACGCCGTCTACAGCGCCGCCGGCATCAGCGGGAGGAGGTTCGGAGACGGGCCGCTCCACGAGGCCACGCTCGAGGGCTGGGAGACCGTGATGGCCGCCAACGCCCGGAGCCAGTTCCTGGTCTGCCGCGCGGCGGTCCGCCGGATGCTGGAGCAGGAGCCGGACGCCCACGGGGCGCGCGGCGCGATCCTCACGATGTCGAGCGCCCTCGCCACCCACCCGGCCTCCGCGCACTTCGCCACCCACGCCTACGCCGCGAGCAAGGGCGCGATCGAGGCCTTGACCCGGGCCGTCGCCGCCTGTTACGCCCCGAACGGGATCCGGGTCAACGCCATCGCGCCGTCCCTCGTCGCCACCCCGATGAGCCGGCGCGCCCAGGAGGACCCCGTGATCCTCGCCTACCTCGCCGCGAAGCAGCCCCTGGCCGGCGGCCCCATCGACGCCGACGCGGTCACGGACGCGGCCCTCTTCCTGCTCAGCGACGACGCCCGGATGATCACCGGCCAGGTGATCGCCGTGGACGGTGGCTGGAGCGTCAGCGAGGGCTGAACGCACGTCGTTCCAAGCGGCGGTTCCGGAAGCACCGGTCCGCCGGCATGAGCGGGCCACGTTCAGCCTGGCGGCCGAAGACCTGCCAACGCGTCGTCGGCGGCTGGAGTGAACGGCAGGCGGTCAACCCGGCGCACGGAGCGGGATGCCGGCGCGGCGATCCTCACCCCGGGCTGAGCCACTCCCCCTCGCGTGCGACGCGCAGGACCTCTAGGTCGTCGTCCAGCTCCACGAGGTCCGCCCGCTGGCCGACCGCGAGGCGCCCGCGGTCGGTGACCCCGAGCAGCGCCAGTGGGTTGCGGCTGGCCGCCGCGGAGGCCGCCGGGAGCGGGATCCCGGAGCGGGCCAGGTTCCGCACCGCCGAGTCCAGGGCGATCACGCTCCCCGCCAGCGTGTCCGTCCCCGCGAGCGTCAGGCGGCTGCCGCGCACCTCCACGTCGAGACCGCCCGACAGGCTCCGGCCCTCGCCCATCCCCGCGATCGCCAGCGCGTCGCTGACCAGGATCAGCCGGTCCGCGGGCTTGGTCCGGGTGATGATCGGCCAGATGGACGGGTGCACGTGGTGACCGTCCGCGATGAGTTCCACGTACGCGGCATCATCGGTCAGCGCGGCCACCGCCAGCCCAGGCGCGTGGTGAGTGACCCCCGTCATCGCGTTGAACAGGTGCGTCGTCGTCCGACCGCCGGCCGCGTACCCGGCCTGCGCCTCCGCCAGCGTGGACGCCGAATGCCCCAGCGAAGGAGCGACCCCGCGGGAGGCCAGCCACCGGACCAGGTCCAGCCCGCCCGGGATCTCCGGCGCGACGGTCATGATCCGCATCCCCGGCACGAGCGGCTCCAGCGCCGGGAAGGCGACGGCCGAGGCATCCATGATGAACACCGGGTTCTGCGCGCCCTTCCGCTGCGGCGAGATGAACGGCCCCTCCAGGTTGAACCCCAGCGGCGCAGACCCGTCCGCGGGTGCGGAAGGCATCCACCCGCGCACCCGGTCCGCGAACGCGCGCAGCGTGTCGAGGCCCGCCGTCACCGCCGTGGGCAGGAACGACGTCACCCCATGACGCAGCAGCGCCCGCGCCATCCCGTCCAGGTCCGCCACCGATCCCATCGCGTCGTGGCCGCCCCATCCGTGCACGTGCACGTCGACGAAGCCCGGCACCACGAACGGGCCAGCGGCCTCGGTATCGTCCGGCTCGATCGCCGCAATCCGCCCATCCCGGACGTGCAGTCGCCCGGGGACGATGGCGTCGTCCAGCACCAGCCGCCCGCGGACGATCCCAGCCTCAGCCCGGGCCATATGCCGCCTCCTCGCGCCACGTCTCCCACATCGCCACCAGGTTCTCCGGCGGCACGTTCGGTTGCACGTTGTGGACGGCCGCGAAGACGAACCCGCCGCCAGCGCGCAGGTCGGCGATGCGCCAGCGGACCTCCGTCCGGACCTCGTCCGGCGTGCCTTCCCCGAGGACCCGCTGCGTGTCCACGCCGCCGCCCCAGAAGACGATGTCGCGCCCGAACTCGCGCTTGAGCTCCGCGCTGTCCATCCCGGTTGCGGAGACCTGGACGGGGTTGAGGATGTCCACCCCGATCTCGATCAGGTCCGGGATCAGCTCCCGGACCGCGCCGCAGGTGTGGAGGAAGACCCTGGCGGACGTGCGCGCGTGGATGAACGAGAACAGCTCCGCCTGGAGCGGCTTCACGAGCGCCCGATAGGTCGAGGGCGAGAAGAGCGTCCGGTCCTGGCCGCCCAGGTCGTCCGCCTCGCCGACGACGTCCACGTTGTCACCGAGCTCGGCCAGCGCCCGCTCCCAGTAGGCGAGCTTGATCTCGAGGATCTTCTCCATCACCTGCCGGGCGCGCTCGGGCTCTGCGGCGAGGTCCATGTAGCCGTCCTCGAAGCCGCGCATCTTGAACAGGCCCTCGGACAGGCCACCGCAGATCGACCCCACGAGGACCGCCCGCCCCTCCTCGTCCACGATCCGCCGCGCGGCCTCGGCCAGGCCCGTGTACCGCCCCGGGTCCGTGGCATCGGGCCACGCGAAGGCGTCGATCGCCGCCGCGTCAACCTCGCCGCCCAGCGGCGCCCCGAACGAGTCGTAGTACATGCCGCCGTCGAGCGGCATCCGCCGTACCGCGCCCCACTCGTCGCGGAACGAGACGTACCCGTCCGCCTCCACCATCTCGCGCCGGTACCCGGACGCAGCGCGCGGGCCGATGACCCGGACGTCGCAGCCGAGGAGGTCCATCACGTCCATGTCGACCTCGGCCAACTGCTGCGTGAGGTCCGCGATCCGGATCTCCACCGGCGGCAGGCCCAGGGCGGCCCGGAGGCCGGCGTAGGCGCGGACGTGGATGCCCGTCATGCGGGAGCCGCCGAGGTCGAACGGGATCCGGTCCGGCTCGCGGTGGTCGAGCGTCGCGCGGACGCGTTCCCGGGACGCCATCGTGGCGGGCATCAACGGATCTCGGGCAGGCTTGCCGCCGCCACGGCCTGGCCGTGACGCTTCTGGCGTTCGTCGGCAAGGTGGAACACGATCCCCTCCGCCGCGACCGGGTCCTCGGCCGCGAGCACGGCCCGGGCGGTCTCGATGACCAGGTCCCCGCCGGTGCCGGTCATGACGCGCCCGAGCAGCAGGAGGTGGTCCAGGTCGTACTCCTCCCGGTACGTCAGCAGGGCGTACCCGAGATAGCTGCCCACCGTGCGGTAGACGAGCTCTGCGCGCGGATCCGCGGCCGCGATGCGCTCCTGGAGATGGACGAGGCGCTCCGGGAGCGGCGTGGAGGCGTCGACCTCGAGGCCGGCCGGCACCATCAGGCGCGCGGTTGCCTGCTGTGAGAAGTACTGGACGCCGCACCCCCGATCGCCGGACCACTCGTCGATCGGCGCCTCCGGCGAATCGTCGACCGGCGCAAACGCAAGCTCGTCGATGCGCGAGGTCAGGCGCCCCTCGCGATCCACGTATCCGGCGGCCTGGCTGGAACCCATGGCGATCCCGAGCAGCGCTCCAGAGCCGGCCAGCACGGAGCCCGCCAGCGCCGTCACCTCGCCGTCGTTCACGACCACGAAGGGGATCCCGCCCCAGGCGTGCCGGAGCTCATGGAACAACCCTCGTACGCGCGCCTCGAAGGCCTGGGGCGGCACGGACCGGAACAGCGACGCGGCCCGCACCTCGTTGTCGACGTACGCCCCGGCCGCGCTGCCGCCGATGGCATCCACCCGTGGCAGGTGGGCGGCGGCGCGCCGGAGGGAGTCCATGATCTGGTCGACGTGCCACTGCGGATCCCGCTGGTTCGCCGGATCCCAGGGGATCTCCTCGCTGAACACGACCTCGCCGTCGATCACGGCCGCCGCCTTACGGTCGCTCGCCCCAAGGTCGAAGCCGATCCGGCAGCCATCGAGATGACCGCCCAGGGCGACGGCGGCCTCACGCGCAGGCGGGAAGTCGGCCTCCGGGACGCCCACGACCTCGAACGGGGTGCCGAACAGCTGCGGGCCCATGAACGCGGCATCGAACATGCCCGTGGGCTCGGTCGCGTAGTGCCCGGCGAGGAATTCGACCAGCGCCGCGGGTCCGTGGACATACAGGCGTGACCCGCCGCGCGACCAGAGGAGGAACTTGCACAGGCGTTCCACCGCCCGGTGGGAGGCGGCCTCGCCCGGATGGCCAGGCGGATGGACGAGCGTCTCGCGACGCCACACGGACCCCGTGGGCTGCTCGACGGCGAGCGCCACCCGGATGCCGGCGCCACTGGCCGCGATGTCGGCGTGCAGTCCTGCCCGAGCGAGGGCGCTGGGCCGGAACCGGGCGTCCAGGGGCGGCGGCGCCCGGAGCTCGCGTACCGGCGCGACCCCCGTCATGCAGCGCCCTCCGGTATGCCATCGTCAACGTCGAACCGCACGTCCAGCGCGTAGCGGTCGCCCGGGTAGCGCGACTCGGTGGCCTCGACCGGTCGCCCCTGGACATCGAGGATGACGCGCCGCTCGACCAGGAGGGCCTCGCCTTCGCCCACCCCCAGCAGGCTCGCGTCGCCGCGCGTCGCCGCCTCGGCGGTGATGGTGGCCTTCCCCCGCCGGAGGTGCAGGCCCGCACGGGCGAGCGCCTCGTGCAGGGACCCCGTCTCAAGGTCGGCGGCCATGACCACGTCCGCGGTGCGGCGAACGAGGATGGCAGTCTCGATCGCCATCGGCCGGTCGTCGGCCAGCCGGAGGCGCCGCACGAGGACCACGGGCCCGCCCGGGCGGAGATCCAGCGCGGCGGCCTCGGCCTCCGTGGCGGGGCGGATCTCGCGGGCGAGCAGCCGCGAGCTGGGCCGACGGCCCTGGCGCTCCATCTCGTGCGAGAACGCCATCAGGCGGTCGGCGTACCGGTGCGACGGCGGCTCGACCACGAACGTGCCCCGACCCGGGATGCGTTCCACCAGGCCGTCGTCGGCCAGGCGCTGCATCGCGTTGCGGGCCGTCATCCGGCTGACCCCGAATTCCCGGCACAGGTCGCTGTCCGAGGGCAACCGCGAGCCGGGGGGCAGGGTCGGGACGCGCTCGCGCAGCGCCATCTCGATCTGCCGGTAGTGCGGGAGCCAGGCGGTGGGGCGCATCACACGACGCCGGCCCGTTCGGCCCCGTGGACCGCGGCCCCGATGGAGCCCGCCCACGTCCCCAGCTCGGCCGGGACCAGTTCGACCGCGTCGACAGCGGTGGTCGTCACCCGCCGCGCGATCTCGGCGCGGATGGGGGCGAACAGCAGCTCACCCGCGGCCGCCACGCCCCCGCCCAGGACGACCCGGTCCGGTGTGACCACGGTGACCATGTTGGCGATCCCGATCCCCAGGTACCGCCCCACCTCGGCCAGGCCGGCCGTTGCCCGCGCGTCGCCATCCCGGGCGGCCCGGACCGCCTCCTCGGCCGTCGCGGTCCCGCAGGCGGCGGCGATCTGGTCGGCCCGTGCGTAGGCCTCCACGCAGCCGCGGTTGCCGCAGCCGCACCACGGTCCGTCGGGGTCGATGGTCTGGTGGCCGAGCTCGCCCGCCGTCCCATCGTGACCCAGGTGGACGCGGCCGCCGATCGCGAACACCCCGCCGACGCCCGTCCCGAGCGTCAGCCCGACCATCGAGGAGGCGCCCCGCCCAGCCCCCAGGCGCAGCTCGGCCAGGCCGAACGCCCGCGCATCGTTGATGAGCGAGGTCGGCACGCCGGTCGCCTCGGCCACGGGGCCTGCCACGGGATGGCCCGCCCACGGCCCGGGGACGTTGGGCAGGAACCGGATCGTGCCGTCGGCCGGGTCATAGAGGCCGGGGATCCCGATGCCGATGCTGAGCACCGGCCCCCACGCGGCGATCGCCGCCGTCGCGACCTCGGCCAGCTGGGCGGTGACGGTGGCCGGGACGGCATCGGGGTCCGCCACGACCCGGGTCGGCACCTGGTCCCTGGCGACGGTAATCCACGTGCCGTCATCGTGGGCCACCACGGCCCACTTGAGATTGGTGGCGCCCAGGTCCAGACCCAGGTGGCGCGTCGCTCGCTCGCTCATCCGGTCAGTCTCTCCGTCGGGTGTTCGGTCAGGACTCCGAGGTGACCCGGGTGTACGCGGCCGCCACGGCGACGATGATCGACCCGAACAGGACCTGGCGAACGGCCTCGGGGAAGCCGAGGGACGACAGGAGCGACGAGACCACGGTGAGGATGAGCGCCCCGACGATCGTCCCCCCGAAGCCGCCCCGGCCACCCATGATCGATGTCCCCCCGATCACGGCCGCCGCGACCGACGGCAGGACGTACGTGTCGGCGAGCGTCACGCTGGCCACGTTGGTGAGGCCGGAGTACACGAACCCGGCGACCGCCGCGAGCAACGCGGAGATGACGTAGAGGACGATCAGGACCTGCCAGGATCGGGCCCCCGACAGGCGCGCCGCGACCGGGTTGTCGCCGATCGCGTACAGCAATCGGCCATAGCCGGTCCGCCGCAGCAGGAGCAGGATGAGGGCGGCGACCGGCACGAACACCAGCAGGCTGTTGGGCAGGACGCCGAGGGTGGTGCCGGATCCGAGCCATCGCACGACCTCGTGGACGCCCGATCCGGTCTTGACCATCACCAGCTGCCAGACGTTCGCCAGGCCGAGGACGACCAGGCCCATGCCCAGGCTCATGATCAGCGGGTGGACCCTGAACACGCCGACGCCGACGCCCGTCAGGAACCCGACCAGGGCCGCGATGGCAAGGGCCACGGTGACCGCCACGACCAGGCCCTCACCGCCGACGAGCGTGGCCACGACGAACCCGGACATCGACGCCACGGCGCCCACCGAGAGATCGATGCCGCCGGTCAGGAACGTGAGCGTCTGGCACGCGGCGAGGATCGCCAGGGGCACGGCGAAGCGGAGGATGTTGCCAACCCAATCGGGGCTGACGATCCCGGGCCGGACGAGCTCGCTCATCACGACCAGCAGGGCCAGCAGGACCGTCAGCGGGATGATCGGCCGGTCCCGGAACAGGCCACGCCACGCGGCGGCCAGCAGGGGGCTGCGGGTGTCCGAGGCGCTGGCGACGCTGCTCATGCGTGCGCCCGCCGGATCTGGACGAGGCTGCCGACCATGACGACTCCGATGAGGATGATCCCCTGCATGACGACCGCGAGATTGGTGTTGACGTTGAGGAACGTCATGTCCGTCCGGATCAGCTGGAGGATCACGACCGCGACGATGGGCCCGAACACGCCACCCCGGCCACCGGCGAGGCTCACGCCCCCGAGGACGACGGCGGCGACGCTCATGAGCGTGTAGGGGCCGGGGACGGGCGTCCCGATGCCGGTGCTCGCCGTGAGCGACAGGCCGGCGAGCGCCGCGAACAGGCCCGTCAGCGCATACGCCATGACCTTCGTCCGGCCCACGGATACGCCGCTCCGGAACGCCGCCAACCGGTTGCTGCCGATCGCGTAGATCGACAGGCCCAGGCGCGACCGCCTGACCGGGATCCAGATCACGGCGACGATGACGACCAGGACGACGGCGGCCTTCGGGATCCAGTCGCTGCCGAGCGACCCGGTGATGAGCTCCTTGAGCCATGTCGCCGAGCCGCCGCCGGGGGTCTTGAGCACCAGCAGCGCGCAGCCGGCCCAGACGAACGACATCGCGAGCGTGACGACGATGTCCGGCACCCGGGTGACGACCACCAGGGCACCGTTGATGGCGCCGATCACGAGCCCGACGAGGAGCACGCCCAGGACCACGGCGACGCCGAACTCCTCGGGCTGGCCCTTCATGAGTGCGGCCGAGATCACGCTGGTCAGGGCCATCATCGAGCCGATCGAGAGGTCGATCCCGCCCGAGATCACGACGATCGCCTGCGCGACCGCCGCCAGGGCGAGGGGCAGCACGGAGATGGCGAGACCCTGGATCCCGGTCATGCCGTAGGTGGGCTGGATGAGCTTGGTGAAGACGAACAGGAGGGCGAGGAACCCGATGAGGCCGATCAGCCAGGCATTGTGCCGGAGGGCCGACCCGAGCATGGCGGCGGGACGGGTGCGGTAGCCCTCGACGGGGACGGTGGCGCCGCTCATCGGTCTCGCTCCGGCTCGGCATGCGGGAGGGTCGCCGGGTCGGCCGATCCCTCGGCGGGCACCTCGGCCGCGGCCACCTCGGCCGCGAGCGCCGCGGCCGCTTCGGCGACGACCTCCTCCGGCATCAGGGCATCGGAGTGCAGGTTGTAGGCGGCGCGCAGCAGCGCCGGCTCGTCTGCGTCGGCGACGCCGATCTCCGCGACCAGCCGGCCGTTGAAGATCACGATGGCGCGATCGCAGACCAGTTGCACCTCCTTCAGCTCGGAGGTGTAGAACAGGATTGCGGCGCCGGCCTCCGCGAGGTCCCGGAGCAGCAGGTAGATCTGGTGCTTGGTGCGGATGTCGATGCCGCGGGTCGGGTCGAAGCACAGCATCGTCCTGACGCCGCCCGCGACCCAGCGCGCAATGGTCACCTTCTGCTGGTTGCCGCCGGAGAGCCGTCGGACCTCACCCTGCGCACGCGTGTCGATCTGAAGCGTGGCGATGGCCCCATCGACCTTCTTCCGCTCCTCCCCGGTGTTGATCAGGCCCCAGCGGCGCATCCGCGTGGTAAACGGGAGGGCGATGTTCTCCCGCACCGAGCGCTGCATGAGGAGGGCCTCGGCGCGGTCGGCGGGTACGTAGACGAGGCCCGCCCGGATGGCGTCGGCAGGATGGCGGAAGGAGACCGGCGATCCGTCCACGAGCAGTTCGCCGCTGCTCGGGCGCTCGGAGCCCGCGAGGATGTCGAACAGCTCGTCCTGTCCCTGCCCCTCGAGCGCGACGACCCCGAGCACCTCACCCGGGTGGAGGTCGAAGGACACCTCGTGCAGCTTCGTCCTTGCGCTGAGGTTGCGGGCCTCCAGGCGTGGCGTGGCCCCGGACACCCGCACTCTGGCCGCGGCCGCTGTCCGCTCCGAGACCCCGGGCATGTCCCCGATGACCTGGCCGAGCATCAGCTCGACGATCCGCTCCTCGGACCCTGCCGTGACGTCGACGACGCCCACGGTCTCGCCTTCGCGCAGCACCGTCGCCCGGTCGCACACGGCGGCGATCTCGATCAGCCGGTGGGAGATGAAGATCACCGACCGGTCGCCGCCCCGCTGGCGGCCGACCACGTCGAGGACGCGCTCGGTCAGGTTCGCGGGCAGCGCCGCGGTCATCTCGTCGAGCATGAGCACGTCCGGCTCGATCGCGAGCGCGCGGGCGAGGTCGATGATCCGGAGCGAGGCCAGCGGCACGCGCCGCGCCATGCTCGACAGGTCGAGCTCCGAGAGACCCAGCTCGTGGAGCCAGTGGCGGAACGGGTCGAGCGGCGTCTCGGTCAGGCGGAGGTTGGACCGGATGTCCAGGTCGGGGATGAGGGCCGGCTCCTGGTAGACCGAGATGAGGCCGCCACGGCGCGCCTCGGCCGGCGAGTGGGCGACGCGCCGGCGGCCGCGGACGGCAATCGTTCCGCCGTCAGGCCGGACCGCGCCGGTCAGGATCTTGACAAGGGTGCTCTTGCCGGCGCCGTTGGCGCCCATGAGCGCGTGGACCTCACCCGGGCGTACGGCCAGGGACGCGGCCCTGAGCGCGACGACCGCGCCGTAGGCCTTCGTGATACCCGTGGCCTCCAGCAGGAGGTCGGTGGCGGTGTTGGTCATCGGTCCTCGGAGAGTGCGGGGGATGCCGGACGAGCCGGCATCCCCCTGTGGTTGAGCGACGGCTCGGGGAGGTCTACTCGCCCGGGCCCTTGCAGGCGACGGCCTGCTCGCCGGTGTACGTGGTGAAGCCTTCGATGTGGAGTCCGAGCGGCCAGTTGGGATCGAGGTCCTTGACCTGCCAGGACTTGAGCAGCTTCTTGCCCGCCTCGGTCGTGTTGTCGGCCGCGACCGGAACGAGGAGGACGGTGTTCGGCTGGCTGGCCGACGGATCGGTCTGAACCGCCTCACCATTGAGGAGCTTGAGCGCCAGCGCGACGCCCGCACCGCCGACCGCGGCGGTGTTGGTGACGGCGACGCCCTTGAGGCCGGGGTAATCCTGCTCGTTGAGGAGCTGGGCGACGAACGCGCCGAGGTCGGCGCCGACGATCGGCACGAACGGCTTCTTGGCGGCCTTGATGGCGTCGACGACCTGCGAGTCGATGCCGGACGTCCAGATGCCCTGGATGGTGTCGTACTGCCCGCTCGCGATGAATTCGTTGATCAGCTGGGTGCCGTTCACCGGGTTCCACGCGGTGTGCACGCCATCGATGGTCGGGAGAACCTTGATGTCCGGGAACTCGGCGAGTGCCCGGGTGAAGCCGGTGTGGCGGTCAGTGTCGGCCGGGTGGGCGGCGATGCCGCGCATGTAGTAGACATTGCCCTTGCCGCCCAGTTGCTCGAACAGCCACTTGGCGCCCATGTAGGCGTAGTTGACCTGGTTGTTGTACAGGTTGTAGGTGTCCGGGTTGGTGACGTAGGCATCGACCGCGACGGTCACGATGCCGGCGGCCTTCGCCTCCTCGAGGGCCGGGTTGAGGGCCTCGGCGTTGCTCGGGTTGAAGACGATCGCGTCGACGCCCTTCGCGATCAGGTCGCGGATGTCCTGGAGCTGGCCGGCGGCGTCGGTGTCGCGGTGGATCGTGGTGAGCTCGGATACCTGGCCGGACACCAGGGCCTGCGCCTTGGCGGTGCAGACCTGCTCCTCGCGGAAGCCGTTGCCCACGCCTCCGGCGTTCGAGTAGCCGATCTTGTAGGTCTTCGGGGCCTCGGTGGGAGCCTCCGTGGCCGGAGCCTCCGTGGCCGGAGCCTCCGTGGCCGGAGCCGGGGTGACGGCCGCGCCGCCACACGCACCCACGATCGCCGCGATCGCGCCGATGGCGATCAGGCTGCGGGTTTTGCCCAACTGCTTCATGAACTGACTCTCCTCCTTGCGGCGGCCGGGGCTCCCTCGTGGAGCAGGGTCCGCCCTGAACGGTGTGCCTTGCATCGACCTCGTTGGTCCGTCACCCACCTCCTCGTTGGTCGATCGCACGGGCGAGCCTCCGCGCATGCTCTCGATAGGCTTCGTCGAACAGCGTCCTCGACCGATCGGCCCCCACGGCGCTCGCGCGCGTGATGACCGGGGGCATCGCCCCGCGCTCCACCAGGAACTCGGCGGTCCGGACCTTGATGGCGTTGACGATGGCGACCGCGCCGATGGTGGACCCGGGTCCAACGGGACTGTCCAGGCCGGCGAGGGTCACCAACGCGTCCGCATGCGGGGTGCACACGTCGAGGACGAGGTCCGCGATCTCCATCAACCGCTCGCCGGCGGCGGGCTCAGGCTCCGCGGACATCGACTGCTCCACGGAGGTCACCGCGATCACGCGCATGCCGCGCGCCTTCGCGCCGCGGGCCATCTCCACGGGCACCGCGGTGAGGCCGCTCGCGGAGAACACCATCATCACGTCGTGCGGACCGAAGTGGAAGTTGCCGAGGATGACCTCGGCCAGGCCCGGGACCCGCTCGATGAACATCGCCTGACGTTGGCCGTTGGCGCCCACGACCTGGGTGTGGAACGTCATCGACAGCTCCACGATGGGGTGGAACCCAGGGTAGGACCCGTACCGGGGGAACATCTCCTCCACCGGGATCCGCGAGTGGCCGCTGCCGAACAGGTGGACCAGGCCGTCGGCGGCGATGGCGTCGGCACACCACCGGCTGGCGGTCTCGATCGCCTCGGCCTGGGTGTCGGCCACGCGCTCAAGCACGGCCGCAGCCTCGCGCAGCCACGTGGCGGCGGCGGTCACGTGGTCGTCCCGGTGGCCGGGTGGGCCGGGTGGGCCGAGGCCGTCGCGGTCGTCGCGCCCGTCGCAGCCGTCGCGGCCGTCGCAGCCGTCGCCAGGAGCGCGTCGTCCAGGGTCACGGGCTCCCAGCGGCCACTCGTCATGGACCGGTACGCCGCGTCCAGGACGCCGTTCACGACGTACCCGTCGCGGAACGTCTCCCGGGGGGCGCGCCCGCCGCGGAAGGCCTCGACCACGTCCGCCATCATGAGGTCGTGGCCGTGGACGCGCACCTCGTCCGGGATCGGGAACACCCAGCCGGTCTCCGCATCGGCCTTCTCGCCGAGGTAGCCCGCCGGCCGCTCGACGAAGGCGCGGATGGAGCCCGCGCCCATGTCGTGGACCATCCGGCCCGCGTCCCCGCAGACCTCGAACCGTCCCTCCAGGCCGCCACGCGACGACCACGAGACGTCGCAGGTGGCCGCGCGGCCGTCCGCGAAGCGCATGACCATCACGGCGTTGTCCTCGCCCGTGGTCTTCGCGCCGTGGACCAGGGTGGCTCCCCAGGCGAACACCTCGGTGACCGCAAGGTCCTTGCCGAACAGGTACCGGGCACACTCCGCGCCGTGCGAGGCCATGTCCAGGAGCGCTCCGCCACCGGCCAGCTCCGCATCCCAGAAGTGCGCCGCGTGCGGACCGCTGTGTCCCTCCCGGGCCCGGAAGGTGGTGACGCGGCCGATCGCGCCCGCCTCGATCATGTCGTGCATCCGCATCATGTCGATGTTGAACACGACGTTCTCGAGGTAGGCGTTGAACACGCCGGCGTCCGTGACCGCGCGCAGCATGTCGGCGGCCTCGCCGGCGTTCCGGCCCAGCGGCTTGGTGCACGCCACGGCCTTGCCGGCCGCCGCCGCAGCCAGGACGGCCTCGCGGTGGAGGTGGTTCGGCAGCGAGACGACGACGAGATCCACTCCGGGGTCCGTGCAGACCGCCTCGATCGAGTCCAGCGGCCGGCTCCCGAACCGGGCCGCGAACGCCTCGCGCCGCTCCTGCCCCGCGCCGTAGTTGGCCACGACGCGGGCCTCGGGAACGTACCGCAGCCCCAGCGTGTGGAATTCGCCGATGAACCCGGAGCCGAGCATCCCCACGCGGACGGGGCGCATCAGTAGCCGCCCTCCCCGTCCGCCGCCGTGCCGGCCTGCGCGACCACCGTGGCCCCGGCCTTGCGCGCGCGGAACTCGCGGATCATCGCCTCGGTGGCCGTGGCGCCGATCCGGGTGACGCCCAGCTCCATCACGGTCAGCAGCGCGTCCAGCGTCCGGACGCCGCCCGCGGCCTTCACCCCGACGTGCGGCGAGGTGTTCGCCCGCATCAGGCGGAGGTCATCGTGGGTGGCCCCCGACGGCGCGAAGCCCGTGCTGGTCTTGACGAAGTCGCCCCCGGCAGCCTCGGTCAGGCGGCAGGCCCGGACCTTCTCGTCGTCGGTCAGGTAGGCGTTCTCGAAGATCACCTTGACGATCGCGCCGGCGGCGTGGGCGACGTCCACGATGGCGCGGATGTCCGCCTCGACGTCCGCGTCCCGTCCCGCCTTCAGCGCACCGATCTGGATGACCATGTCCAGCTCGGTGGCCCCGTCCGCGAGCGCCTGTCGGGCCTCGAACACCTTCGTCTCGGTCCGGTGATTGCCGTGCGGGAAGCCGATCGTGGTACCCACCGCGACATCGGTGCCGTCGAGGATCGCCTTCGCCCGTCGCACGTCCGCGGGACGCACGCACACCGACGCCACGTCGTACTTCGCCGCCAGCCGGCAGCCGTCCTCGACGAACGCGTCGTCAAGCTCCGGTCGAAGCAGGCTGTGGTCGATGGTCTTGGCGATGTCGTGCTCGGTGAGGCGCTCGATCGAAAGGGTCACGGGGCTCCTGGTCAGGGTCGCTAGCGGCAGTAGGGACGGAGGACGTCGCGGGCGATGAGAAAGCCCTGCTTGACCTTCTCGTCGGTGCCTTCGAACCGCCGGTCCTCGTGCTCGATGATGCAGTCGCCCTCGAAGCCCTGCCGGTAGAGCTCCGAGAACACGACGCTCCAGTCCACCTCGCCCAGACCGGGGATCCTCGGGATCTGCCAGCCCATGCCCATCGAGAACACGCCGCGCTCGTAGAGCCCGTCGCGGTCGATCATCAGGTCCTTGGCCTGGAAGTGGAGGATGTGCGGGCCGAACTCCACCAGGAACCGGCGGATGTCGATCATCTGGAGGACCAGGTGGGACGGGTCGAAGTTGAGCCCGATCGTGCCGCCCCACTGCTCCAGGATCCGGCGCCACATGCGCGGGCTGGTGGCGATGTTGTGGCCACCGGGCCACTCGTCGTAGCTGAACAGCATCGGGCAGTTCTCGAGCGTGATCTTCCGACCGTGGTCGTTCGCGAACGCCACGATGTCCGGCCAGATCTCCAGCGCGGCTTCCCAGTTCTGGTCCTGGTTGCGCGCGCCGTCGCCGCCCATGAAGGTGTTCACCAGCGGCACGTCCATCTTCTCGGCGGCGGTGATGACGTGCTTGAGGTGGCCGATGACCTGCTCGCGGTGGGCGGGGTCCGGGTGGAGCGGGTTCGGGTAGAAACCGAGACCGGAGATCGCCAGGCCCTTGCCCGCGATCTCGTCGCGGATCTCGGTCGCCTGCGAGGCGGACAGGCTGGCCACGTCGATGTGGCTGGTGCCCGCGTAGCGGCGGGTGGGACCGGTGGCCCGCGGCCAGCAGGCGATCTCGAGGACCTCGAAACCGGTGGCGGCGGCCCAGTCGGCGACCTCCATCAGCGGCGTGGCGGGGAACGGGGCGGTCAGGAAGCCGAGCTTCATCGCGGCTGAACCTCCAGGCTGGAACGGTGGTCGGGTGCGGCGGTCATGAGGCCCTGGCGATCTCGACCCAGCGGCCGCTGCGGGAGCTCTCCAGGACGGCGTCACCCACGAGCATCTCCTCGTGGCCGTCGGCAAAGGTCGCGTAGGCGGGCGAAGGAGACGGTGTTCCGGCGATGACGTCGTCGTAGACCGCGGTGAAGACGGCGCTGAACGTGTCCGCGAAGCCCTCCACGTGTCCGCCGGGCAACCGGGCGGCGGCGCGTCCGCCGGCATTGAGGAGTGCGGGGTTTCGGAGCAGGAGTTCGTTGGGCCGGTCCCGGTGACCGATCCACAACTGGTCCGGCTGCTCCGAATCCCACGCCACGGCGGAGGAGGAGCCGTCGATCTGGTAGGCGAGGCTGTTCTTGCGCCCCGGGCTGAGCTGCGAGATCGCCACGCTGCCCCGCGCTCCGCCCTCGAAGCGGAGCAGGATGGTCGCGACGTCCTCCGTGTGAATCTCGACCGGGATCGTCTGGGTCGCCCGCTCCGTGGAGAACGTCTGTACGGCCCCGACGGGCCTCTGTCGAACCGGGATGAACGTGGTCAGGTCCGCCATCACCGCCTCGACCCGCCGGCCGGTCAGGAACGTGGTCAGGTCCAGCCAGTGGGAGCCGATGTCGCCCACGGCCCGCAGGACCCCGCCCTGGTCCTTCTCCAGGCGCCAGTTCCAGTCCGTGTCGTACAGGAGCCAGTCCTGGAAGTAGCGGCCGGTGACCAGGCGGACATCGCCGATGCCGCCCTCACGGACCAGGCCCGTCACGTGCTGGTTGAGCGGGTAGAAGCGGATATTGAAGTTGACCGCGTTGACGAGACCGCTCGCCGCGGCCAGCGCCACCAGCTCCGCCGACTCCGTGGACGTCATGGCCAGCGGCTTCTCGCACACGACGTGGCGGCCGGCGGCGAGGATCGCCTTGACCTGGGGGTGATGAAGCTCGTTGGGGGAGGTGACATGCACGACCTGGACGGCTTCGTCGTCGAGCAGCTCCGCCAGGCTCGAGTAGGCCCGCGGAAGCCCCAGCTCCTCGACGCGCGTCCTGCCCAGCTCCGGCGTGGCCTCCAGCAGCCCAACGACGCGGACGCCGATCCGGCGCAGTGCCTCGATGTGGACCGCACCGATGAAGCCACTGCCGATGATCGCGGTGCCGATGTCGCTGCGTCGCGCCATGTGAGCGGGCGTCCTCCGGTTCGGGGCCGACCCGCCGGACGAGGTCCGGTCCGCGGTCGTTCCGTTGCTGCAACCAGTCTATACGGCTAGATGGACGGGCAGGCCACAGGCACCACGGTGGCGGTGCCCGGTTGCTTGCGGCACGGCCGCTCCACCCGTTCGCGGCGCCAGCCACGCTCGGATCGAGGCGTCATCAGGCCATCGGCTGTTCTTCCGGTCATCATCCTACTTCGGCCAGTCAAGAGCAAAAGGTCCAAATGGCAGGGTCGGTCACGTGTACGATAGGCGCCATGGGCGAGTCTTCGACCCCGGGGAGCAACCCCGGCCGCGGCCTGCCCGCGGCGGCCCTGTCGGCGCGCTCCGCGGACCACGCGGCGCTCCCGGAGGAGACGCTGGATGCGCTGGTGATCGTCCTGGACGAGATCCGTCTGGGCCGGGCCCGGTCGCGAGGCGACCTGGTCGCCGGTACGGGCCTCTCGAGGGGGGTCGTCGCACAGCGCGTCGGCGAGCTCCTGGACCGCGGCCTCGTCATGGAGGGCGAGCGCGGACCGAGCACCGGCGGACGGCCGCCCAGGCAGCTCACGTTCCGCGGGGACGCCGGCCACGTCCTGGTGGCCGATCTCGGCGCGACGAGCATCGACGTGGCCGTCACCACGCTGGACGGGCGGATCCTCGCCCACATGGACGAGCCGGCCGATATCGCGGCCGGCCCGGAGGTCGCGCTCGGGCGCGTCGAGGAGCTGTTCGACGAGCTTCGCGCCCCCCGAAGGCGGTTGCCCGGACGGCTGTGGGGCGTCGGCATCGGCGTCCCGGGCCCGGTGGAGTTCCGCACGGGCCGACCCATCTTCCCGTCGATCATGCCCGGCTGGGACAACTACCCGGTCCGGGAGCGGCTCGCCGCCCGCTTCGGGGCACCCGTCTGGGTGGACAACGACGTCAACGTCCTGGCCCTCGGGGAGTGGCGGTCCGGCGTCGCCGCCGGCCACGACAACGTGATCGTGGTCAAGATCGGGACGGGCATCGGCGCCGGGATCATCTCCGACGGGCGCCTCCACCGAGGCGCCCAGGGGTCGGCCGGGGATGTGGGCCATATCCACGTCTCGGACGACCGCTCGGTGGTGTGCCGCTGCGGCAACACGGGCTGCCTGGAATCGCTGGCCGGGGGCGAGGCCATCGGGCGTGACGGCGGGGCAGCGGCTCGCGACGGGCGGAGCCCGCGACTGCGGACGGTCCTCGATGCGCGCGGGACGGTGACCGCCGAGGACGTCGCGCGGGCGGCCTCGTTCGGCGATGCGGTGGCGATGGATCTCCTGCAGACCGCGGGTCGCCGGGTGGGACTGATGCTGGCGAGCGTCGTGAACTTCTTCAACCCGTCGCTGGTCGTCGTCGGCGGGGGCGTGGCGCAGGGCGGGGACGCCCTCCTCGCGTCGATCCGCGAGGTCGTCTACGGCCGCGGCCTGCCGCTCGCGACCCGGGACCTCCTGATCCAGCGGTCGTCGCTCGGGAGCCTGGC
>CAMTVM010000058.1:0-17118 GCA_947085195.1 uncultured Chloroflexota bacterium | reverse complement strand
CCCGTCCATCGTGGAGTACGCGGACCTCGGCCAGTTCATCGATGCGCCCATCAAGACCTACTCGTCGGGCATGAAGGCGCGCCTCGGGTTCGCGATCGCCACCTCGATCGAGCCGGACATCCTCCTCCTCGACGAGGTGCTGGCGACGGGCGACGCGGCGTTCCGAGCGAAGTCGAAAGCCCGGGTCATGGAGCTGGTGACGTCCGCCAAGGCCATCGTGCTGGTGACCCACGACATGAACTGGGTCACCGAGTACTGCAACCGGGCGATGCTGATCGAGAAGGGGCACATCGTGGCCGAGGGCAGCCCGGCGGACGTGGTCGAGATCCACCAGGAGAACTCGGAGCGTCGGCGCCTGGAGAAGGCTGCGGCCGGGGTGCTGCCGGTGGCACCAGCCCCCATTGCTCCAGCCGCGAGCGCAACCCCGAAGGCGTGAGATGCCGCGCGCAAACTCCGGTCACGGCCTGAGCGGCGGCACATGCTGACCAACGACCGTGTCCGGCGTGCCGAGCGGATCATCCGGCGGATCGCGGGCCGGTTCGCGCCTCCGCGGGACGAGGCATTCCTGGGGATGGCGGAGGCTACGTACGCCTTTCTCGTGGCGGGCAAGGTCCGCGGGGGTGGTCTGGGCCGGCGCACGATCATCCACCATGAACCTCGGATCAATCGCGTGGCCTTCTCGCTGGCCGAGCGGACCTTTGGGAGCGGCGACCTGGACGCGGCCCTGGAACAGGCGATGGCGCTCCACCGCGCCCACCCCGACAGCCTGCGCGTCCTCCGGCTCCGCCGGGACATCGAGTCCAAACGGGGTGACCTGACGGCTCAGGCCCGGTCGCTGCACCGCATGCATGTGCTGGATGACGCGGAGGACCGGCTCTGGTCGGAGCGGATGCTCATGGGCCGGATCATTGAGACGGAGCCCGGCTGGACACCGCGGATCCCGGGGGCGCCGCGCCCGGTGACGCCGGACCCGGCGGTCGTGCTGCATCTGCTCAAGGAGTCCGTGCCGTACCACACGAACGGCTTCACGATGCGCTCCCGGTACAACCTGATCGCGGCGCGGGACGCCGGGTTGAAGCCGGTCGTCGTCACACAGCTGGGGTTCCCGCGGGCGGTCGGCACCACGGATGCCCCCGCCATCGAGGTCCTCGACGAGATCCCGCACCACCGCCTGGACCTCGGCCCCAACTACCCGCTGGACCAGCCCTGGGACCTCCTGCTCGGGGACCAGGCCTGGCTGACGGCGCGGGTCGCCCGCCAGGTCCGCCCGTCGATCATCCATGCTGGGTCCGGCCACCGCGGGTATGAGTCGGCGCTCGTCGGCGCGGCGGTCCGGGCGCACATCCGGCGACCGCTGGTCTACGAGGTTCGCTCCTTCTTCGAGGCCACCTGGTCCGCGGACCCGGCCTGGAACGAGCGGGGCGAGCAGTACCACCGTCGCTACGGCGCAGAATCCGCTGCGATGGCGGCCTCTGACCACGTGATCACGATCGCGAAGTCGATGCGCGCCGACATCATCGGCCGCGGCGTGGACCCCGCCCGGGTCACGGTCATCCCGAACGGCGTGGACGCAGAGGCATTCCGCCCGGAGGCGCCGGATCCCGAGCTCCAGCGCAAGTACGGCACCGTGGGGCGGTTCGCCTTCGGCTACGTCAGCAACCTGGACCATCCGCGGGAGAACCAGGAGCTGCTGGTCGAAGCGTCGGCGATCCTGCTCAAGCGCGGACGGAAGGTCACCTGCCTGATCATCGGGGACGGCCGGCGACGCGCCGAGGTGGAGTCGATCGCGAGGAGGTCCGGGGTGGGCAGCCACGTCGTGTTCACCGGACGCGTGCCCCATGAGGACATCCGCGGCCACTATGCCCTGCTGGACGCGTTCGTCGTGCCGCGACGGGACGAGCGGGCCGCGCGCACGGTCACGCCCCTCAAGCCGTACGAGGCGCTGGCGATGGCCCGGCCGCTGGTCGTGGCGGACCTGCCGGCGCTCACGGAGATCGCGGCGCCGGACGCCCGGGGCCTCGCGTTCGCGGCGGGCGATGCGGAGGCGCTCGCGGCGGCCCTCGAGCGCCTGATGGACCACCCGGAACTCGGACGCCGGATGGGCGAGGAGGGCCGTAACTGGGTGGCCCGGGAGCGCAGCTGGGCAGCCAACGGCCCCCGCCTCCGCGAGGTCTACGACGAGGTCATCACGCGCTGGGACCGCGACCACGCCGGGGAGGCCCGCTGATGGAGAGCTGTCTCCCGGTTCCCGGACAGCTCCAGGCGTCCGGCGACTTCACACGGGCCGCGATCCGGGCGATGCGCGCGATCGAGGCGATGGGCCACGACCCGCTGATCCTGGGCTTCCACCCGATCGCCCGCATGAACCCGTTCCACGGGCTCCTCTACGGGCACGCATGGCGGGCGGGGATCGGCGCGGTCCAGGTGATCCGGGAAGAGACGATCCCGGAGCTCACCGAGCTCGCGCGCCTCGGCTTCCCGACGATGCTCCATCTCCACTGGCTGAACCAGGTCCTGGCGAACGCCGGCTCCGCCACGGACGCGGGCAGAGAGCGCGAGGCGTTCCTGGGCCGGATCGACCGGTTCCGCGATGCCGGGGGCCACCTCGCGTGGACCGTACACAACATCCTTCCGCACGGGACCCGGTTTGAGGAGGAGGAGGCCCGGCTCAGCCAGGACGTCCTGGACCGGTGCGACGTCGTCCACGTGATGGCCGCGAGCACGGCGGAGATCGTGGCGCCCTGGTACGGGATCCCTCCGGAACGGACCATCCAGGTGCCGCATCCGTCCTACCTCGGCGCCTACGAAGACCTCGTGAGCCGGGACCAGGCGCGCCACGAGCTGGGGCTGTGGCCGGACGAGATCGTCTACCTGGTGCTCGGCGCGATCCGGCCTTACAAAGGGCTCCGGGAGCTGCTCGACGCCTGGCCGGACGTGCGCGCGGGCGACCCTCGGCGGCGCCTGGTGATCGCCGGCGGCCCATCGGAGGAGCCCGGCGTCGCGGCGCTCCTCGAGGACGCGGCGATGCAGCCGGGCGTGCTCCTGTTCGAAGGCCAGGTGGCATCCGCCGATGTGCAGCTGTTCCTGCGAGCGGCCGATGTCGCCGTTCTGCCGTACGTGCGGGCCTTGAACTCAGGCGCGCTGATGCTGTCGATCACGTTCGGGCTGCCGGTGGTGGTGCCTGCGGGCGGTGGCCTGGCGGAGGTCACCGATCCGTCGTTCGCGCGCACCTTCGAGATGGACGACCGGGCGAGTCTGGTGATGGCGTTGCGGGACATCGATCCGCTGCTGGTGCCCGCCGCGCGCGAAGCAGCCCTCGACGTGGCCGGCCGACTGGCCCCGGGACCACTGTCCGAGCGGTTCGGCCGGGGGGTCCGGGAACTGCTGGCGAAGGGGATCGTACCGCCGGTGGTGCCGGGCGCCTCGGACCGCACCAAGCGGGGGCGGGGACGCTGAGTCGCTAGCCGAGTAGCGCCTCCAGGCTTGCCACGACCCGGGCCTGCTGCGCCGGCGTCAGGCTGGACGACGACGGCAGCGACAGGGCCACGGCGAAGATCGCCTCCGCGCGTTCCCCGCCGATCCGCGGCGCATCCCGGTACAGGCGCGTGAGATGGAGCGGGGTCCAGATCGGGCGCGCCTCGATCCCCGCCGCAGCAGCCCCGGCCAGGACCTCGTCGCGGGTCAGTGGTGAGCGGTCCGGGTCCAGCGTGGCGGTGTAGAGCCAGTAGGACGGGTCCGCCCAGGGCGCGCGTGGGGCCGGGTTCAGCGCGCGCAAGAAGCCGGCCGCCGCGTCGTAGCCCGCCGCCATCCGCCGGCGAGCCGCCAGGAGCTCCGGCAACTGCTCCAGCTGCGCCACGCCCAGCGCCGCGGCCAGGTTCGAGAGCCGGTAGTTGTAGCCCATCTCGTCGTGGTCGTAGGCGGGCCCGGGCAGGCGCGCCTGGGTGGACAGGTGCCGCGCGCGCCGCGCCAGCACCTCCTCGTCCGTCACGAGCATTCCGCCGCCGCCGCTCGTGATGAGCTTGTTGCCGTTGAAGCTGAAGCAGCCGATCCGCCCGACGGTCCCGACCTGCCGGCCCGCGAAGGCACCCACCGTCCAGCTGGCGCCCAGCGCCTCGCTCGCATCCTCGAAGACCAGGACGCCGTAACGCTCCGCCGCCACCATCACCGGTTCGATAGCGGCCGGGTGGCCCACCAGGTGCACGACCTCGATCGCTGCCGGCTGCCGCAACCCCAAGCGCGCCCGCCGGTCGAGCTCCTCGACCACAACCGCGGGATCCAGGTTGTACGTGTCCGCCTCCACGTCCACGAGGACCGGCGTCGCGCCCACGTACGCCACGGGATTGGCGGACGCAACGAACGTCAGCGTGGGGACGAAGACCTCGTCGCGTGGCCCGACGTCCAGGACCCGCAGCGCGAGGTGGATCGCGGCCGTGCCGCTGGCGCACGCGACGGCATGGCGGGAGCCGACGGACGCCGCGAACTCCGTCTCAAACCGGGTGACGAACGGCCCGACGGACGAGACAAAGTTCGTCTCGAGACACTCCGCCAGATAGCGGGCGGCATTGCCGCCGATCGACGGCTCCGCGAGCGGGATCCGCTCCTGCAGCTCCGTCACGGTCACGCCCGGCTCACAGCCAGCCACGGTCGTGGGCGATGCTCGGTCGATCGCGCATCCACTCGATGGTCACCGCCAAACCGGCCTCCAGGCTGGTCGCAGCCTCCCAGCCCAGCAGCTCGCGCGCCAGGGAAGGATCGGACTGGAGGACCAGCACCTCGCTGGCATCCGGGCGCAGTCGGACCGGGTCCTCGACCACCCGCGCGTCGACGCCGGTCAGCCGGCAGGCCATCTCGAACAGCTCGCCGATGGAGTCGCTCCGGCCCGTGCCCAGCTGGATCGTCTCACCCTCGATCCCGGGGGCGGTGGCCGCGCGGACGAAGCCGTCGACGGTGTCCAGAACGAACGTCAGGTCCCGCCGCGGATCGAGCCGGCCAAGGCGGATCTCGCGTTCCCCGGCGATGAGCTGGCGGAGCATCGCCGGGAGCACGGCGCGCGGCGACTGGCGCGGCCCGTACGTGTTGAACGGCCGCAGCACCACCACCGGGACGCCGAAGCTGCGCTGGTACGAGAGCGCGAGCTGGTCCGCCGCCACCTTGGACGCCGCGTACGGCGACTGGGCCTGGAGCGGGTGCGTCTCCCGGATCGGCAGCTCGGTCGGGGTCCCGTAGACCTCGCTGGTGGAGGTCTGGATCACCCGCCGGACGTTCGCCACCTTGGCGGCCTCGAGCACGTTGAGCGTGCCGCGGACGTTCGTGTCCAGGTACGACTCGACCGCCGAGTACGAGTACGGGATCGAGATCAGCGCCGCGAGGTGGAACACGACCTCCACGCCGGCCGTCGCCTCCGCCACGAGACGAGCGTCCCGGATGTCCCCGAACCGGATGTCCAGCTGGGCGCGGACCGCGGGGTCCAGGTCGTCCAACCAGCCGGCCGAACCCATCGAGTTGTAGAAGCAGAAGGCGCGGACGCTGGCTCCACCGGCGACGAGGCGTTCCACGAGGTGGCTGCCGATGAACCCGTCGGCGCCGGTCACGAGGACAGGGGCCCGCTGCAGGGTCGGTTCGCTCATCTCAGTCCCCTCCGCGGGCGTGGGCGAGCTGCTCGCGCTGGCCGACATCCACCCAGTCGTCCTCGATCTCGAACGCGCCGACCGGCCGCCCCTCGCCGAGGATCTGCGCGATGAGCGCCGGCATCGACAGCGGCACGCCCGGCCGGACCAGGCTCACGATGGCAGGCTCCAGGGCGTAGATGCCGGTGTTGACCTCGCGCTCGAGCGTGGGCTTCTCGTCGAGGGCTGTCACGCGGCTGCCGTCCCGCTCGACGCAGCCGAAGGGCACCGTGTGCAGGTAGCGCCGGATGCCGATGGTGGCGTCGTACCCGCCCGAGGCATGGAAGTCGAGCATGGCGCCGAGGTCGGCGGACGTGACGAGGTCCCCGTTGAGCAGGAGCAGGGGCTCAGGCGGAGGCTCGGGCAGCAGGCCGAGGGCGCCCGCGGTACCGAGTGGCTGCTCCTCGCGGAGGTATTCGATGCGGCAGCCGAACGCGCCGCCGTCCCCGAAGTGCTCCTCGATGACGTGGCCCAGGTAGTTCACCGAGATGAACACGCGCCGGATCCCGGAGCCCACAAGGTGGAGGACGATGCGCTCGAGGATCGGCCGGCCGGCGACGCGGAGCATGGGCTTGGGCACGGTGTCGGTGAGCGGACGGAGCCGCGTGCCCTGACCGCCGGCCATGACGACGGCCCAGGTCCCCCGCTCGGCGCGCTCCAGGAACTCGTGGAGGAGGTGCAGCCCGACCGGCACGCCCATCGCGTCCACGACCGGGATGGCGCTGATGCGCCGTGCACGCATCAGCTCCAGGACGGCAGGCCGCCCCTCGCCCGGGCCGACGGCGATCGGGTTGCGCGTCAGGACGCCAGCCAGCGGCGTCTCGAGCGAGGAACTGCCGAGGAGCGCGCGCCGGACGTCGCCGTCCGTAACCACGCCCGTCAGTCGGCCATCGCCGTCCACCGCCAGCGCGATCCGGCCGGCGCCCCGGTCGAGCGCCAGCATCGCGTCCCGGAGCGAGCCCACGTCAGGGACCAGACAGGCGGCGAACGCATCAGTCATGTCGACCGTCCGGATCCGCAGCGGGCAGGCCCAGCACCATCCGGTCCGCGGCCACGTCCCCGACGACCGCGGCGCCCATCCCCACGACCACGCGATCTCCGACCGTGACGTGGTCCCGGACCCGCGCACCGAGGCCGATGAAGGCCCCGCGCCCGATCTGCGCTCCGCCACCGATGACCGCGCCCGGCGCGACGTGGGCGTAGGGCCCTACGACCACGTCGTGCTCCACGATGGCGCCACTGTTGACGATGGCGTGTTCGCCGAGGGTCGCGCCGGGCCCAACGACCGCCTTCGGCCCAACGAAGGCGCCGGCGCCCACGGTGGCGGACGAGGAGACAGTCGCGGCGGCGTGGATGACGGCCGCCCATCGGGTACCGGCGGCGAACCCCTCGACGGTGCGCTCGCGGTCCCCGGGGCGGATGCCGCCGCCGAAGCCGAGGACCAGTTGCGGGCCGCCCGTGGCGGCATCGTTTGCGACCGCGTCCGTGGCCCACGCGTCGTCAGCGCCCAGGTGCTCGATCGCGGGATCCATCGCCGCCAGCCGCTCGGACCGCATGGGCGCGAGGTACCCGGCGACACGCCACGTGTCGGGACGGCTCAGCGCCGCGTCCACGACCACCGCGGCGTGCTCCCCGCCGCCGACCACGACCAGCGACGCGGCTGTCACCGGGTTACCGGGATCGGCGCCTTTGTCGGGGGCGTTGATGGCTGCCACGCGGCGATGATAGCCGCGATCCTCTCGCCCACGTGACCGTCGATCCCGACAGGACGGGCTGCCACGACCCTCACCCGGACCTCCGGAGCGAGCGCGTGACGGAGCGCGGCGGCGACCGCGACGGGGTCGTCAGGAACATCGATGACGTTTGCCTCGCGGTGGCGGCCCTCCTGCCGGCGACCGACGTTGACCGCGGGGAGGTCCAGCGCGGGACCCTCGACCAGGGCGCTGGAGCTGTTGCCCAGGAGCGCGTCCGCGCAGCGCATCAGGCCCCAGAACCGGCGCTCGCCGAGCGCCGCCACCGCGACGCGGCCGGGCCGGTCGGCCGCCTGTTCCATGACCGAGCGGACGGCTGCGGCGCCGGGATCCACGTTCGGCAGCGTGACGACGTACGTCGCCGGAACGAGGTCCATCGCCGCCGAAACGGCCTTCGCCGCGGCCGCGGGGTCGGCGTCCAGCGTCGCCGGGTGCACGGTCACGACAACCACCGGCGAGCGCAGCTCGATGCCCAGGTCAGCCGCCAGGGATGCTCGGTCCGGCAGGTCGTCCCGGGCGACCGCGTCCAGCCCTGGCGCGCCCACCACGTGGACGATCGCCGGATCCTCGCCCATCGCGATGACCCGGGCCGCGTGCTCGTCGTGGCTCACGAGGTGGAGGTGCGCGAGCTTCGTGATCGCGTGGCGGAGGGCGTCGTCGAAGGCCCCGAGGGTCTGCTCGCCGCCGTGGAGATGGACGATGGGCACGCGGCCGACCGTGGCGGCGAGAGCCGCGGCGGCCGTCTCGAACCTGTCGCCCGCGAGGACGAGCGCGTCCACCGGGTGTGCGCGCAGTTCCGCGCCAACCGCCGCGAGCGCGGTGGCGGCCTGCTCATCCGCGGGTGGGTCCTCCGGGCCGTCGCCCAGCCAGCCGAGGAGGGCGTCCGGCTCGAAGCCGTCCGCACGGACCAGATCCACGGTCCTGCCATGACGGGCGGAGAGATGCGTCCCGGCGGCAAGGAGCCGCAGGCGCAGGTCCGGGTGCGCGCGGATCGCTGTTGCGGTCGAGTGGAGGATCCCCCAGTCCTGACGCCCGGTCGTGAGGACGGCGATGATCCGCGGCGCACCACCGCTCACGGGCGCGACTCCAGATCATCGGGCATGACGGCGGTTCCGGGGGACGTCACCCTTGCCACCCGTCGCCCAATCAGCTCACCCAACCGCGCCGGCGCCATCCCCGTGCCCGGCCGCATCGCCACCAGATCGTCCTCGCCGATCACGGCCCCCACCGGCAGCCCGACGCGCCAGTGCAGGCTCTTGCGGGCGACCGCGGCGATCGGGTGCTCGGCGGCCACGGGCACCTTGACGCCGTCGCCCAACGCCTCGCTCACCATCCGGATCCCATCCACCATGGTCCGGAACTGGTCCGGATCCAGCGACGCCGGGTGGTCCGGGCCAGGCAGCCCGCGGTCGATCGTCAGGTGCTTTTCGATGAGCGTCGCACCGGCGGCTACTGCGGCCAGCGCCAGCTCGATCCCCGGCGTGTGGTCGGACCAGCCGGTCGGGACACCGAACGCCCGGCGGAGCGTCTCGATCGCGCGGAGGTTCGCGTCTGCAGGGGCGGCGGGGTAAGCGGACACGCAGTGGAAGAGGGCCACCGGCGGGTCCCCGGCCGCGGCGATCGCGTCGAGAGCGTCGGCCACCTCGACCATCTCGGCCATCCCGGTCGACATCAGGAGCGGCCGACCGCGGCGGGCGAGACGCTGCAGGTACGGCAAGTTCGTCAGCTCGCCCGAGGGAATCTTGAACGCCGGTACGCCGAGCCGGTCCAGCAACTCCGCCGACGCGTCGTCGAACGGCGACGAGAGAAACACGATCCCGCGATCGGCGGCGTGATCGCGGAGCGCTGCCCAGGCGTCGGCCGGGAGCGCGAGCGCGCGGAGCATGGCACGCTGGTCCAGCTCGTCGGTCGCCTCGCGCTGGTAGTCGGCGGTCGGTGCGGCCGCGCTCGCGAGCACATCCGGGTCGAAGGTCTGGAACTTGACGGCGTCGGCGCCCGCGTCGGCGGCGGCATCGATCAGGCGGTGCGCGAGCGCCGGGTCCCCGTTGTGGTTGACGCCGCCCTCCGCGATGACGAATACCGAGCCGTGGCCGACGACGCGCGAGCCAACGACCACGGGGCGGATCGGGCGGGCGGCCGCGAACGCCTCGGCGGCGACCAGGTCGTGGGGCTCGTCCACGTCCACGGCACGCTCGGGCGGGATGCGGAGGCCGATCGAGTCCGGCGCCGAGAAGGCACGGGTCTCGCGGAGACGGGCGGGGTCGGTGACGTAGACGCCGCCGCTGAGCAGCCCCGTGGCGCCGCCCGCGTCCACGCGGCGAAGGGTGCCAGCACGGAGGGCAGTGTCCGTGTCCACGTGCCAGCCCGCAGGATGGCTGTTCGTGATCCCGACGACGGACCGGCCGCCACCATCGTCAAACTGACGCACGGCCTCCACGACGTCTGCGGGATCTGTGAGGGGCGATGTCGGCTGCACGAGGACGATGGCCCGGAACGTCGCCTCGCGGGCCCACAGCGCGTCCAGTGCGTGGAGTGCCACGTCCACGGAGGTGGCCTCGGCCGTCGCCAGCTCCACGGGCCGGGCCACCAACTCGGCGCCCCAGGCCACGGCGACGGCGGCGATCGCCGGATCGTCGGTGGAGCAGACGACCCGGTGCGGACCCCCGGGGATCTCCGCGGCGGCGAGACGCGCCGTGCGGATCGCGCGGGCCGTCAGGGGGATACCCGCGACGAGCGCCAGGTTCTTACCGGGGACCCTGACACTCCCGCCCCGGGCCGGTACGAGGAACAGGATCGGGCCGCCAGTCACGGCAGCCACGCCAGGAGGTCCGCGGCGATCCGCTCGCTCGCGACCCCCGGCTCGAAGTGCGCCGCGGTGAACGCCCGCGCGTCCTCATCGGCCAGCGCCTGCTCCCCCAGCACCAGCGCGGCCAGAAGGTCGCCGCCGTCCCGCACCGGGATCGCCACACGGGCTGGCACGTACCCCAACAGGTCCGCGGCGGCCAGCTGGTCGGCGAGCAGGTTCGGCGTCCGTGTCACCACGGCCTCGGTCAGCACCGTCGAGTGGATACCGAGGTGGGCGTCCGCCGCCGCAAGGATCCGGTACAGGTCCACGGCCCGCACGAGCGAGATGGGCGGCGGCGCGAACCCGCCGGCCGCCGCGGCCCCCTCGATGACGGCGCGGTACGGGCCTTCGTCCGGCTCGCCCGGGTGGAGCTTCACGACGAAGTGGACGCCCGGCAGCGGCCGGTCCACGAGGTGTGCGAGGGCGATCGGATAGTGAAAGCGCCGGTACAGCCCGCCCCAGGTGCCGGACACCAGCACGAGCCGGTCGCCATCGGCCACGCCCAGCTCGCGCCGGAGCGCCTGCCGAGCGCCCGGGTCTGCGGGCCCCATCAGGTCGAGTCTCGGAGAGCCCCCGACGGAGACCTCGCCCTCACGAAAGACGCTGTGCCCGATGAGCAGGTCGCGTTCCCACCGCCCGAAGACATAGAGGCGCTGCGGAAGGCGGAGCGTGTCGGGCCGGGAGGCGTGGATGTAGCCGTTGTGGCGCGGGTAGATCATCCCGTGCTGGACGGCCGCAACCGGGACGCCGGCCGCGATCGCCGCCGCAAGCCAGTCCTGCCGGTGGTATTCGTCCGCGAGCAGGATCCCGGCCGGCCGCAGCTTCTCCAGCAGGCACCGGATCCGGTCGATCGCGCCCTCCATGCCGGGCATCCAGCGCGCAGCGGCGGTTGAGACCTCCGCCACGAGGAGCGGGGCCAGGTCCACCCCGGAGGTGACGACCGGGACAGCGTTCGGCACCCAGGCGATCGCAGAGGCCCGGGCCGCGTCGGGGGCGGCGTGCCGGGCCGGCGGCTCCGTCAGGCCCAGGGCGTCGGCGGGCAGCTGGCGCATGGCACCGGCGCCGCCGAAGCGCTCCCAGGCGACATCGTTCGAGACCTTCGCGCGGATATCCAGTGCGATGGGCTCCAGGCGCGTGCCACGCAGCCGGTCCATGATCGGGTCGAGATACGGGTTCATCTGCCGCGGGCCGTCGGGCGTCTCGACCAGCTGCTGGGCGTGCTCGTGGATCACGAGGAGCCGGCCGCCGGGCTCCGCGGCCAGGGTCTCCAGGCGGGCACGAACGACGGCCAGCCGCGCCTCCTGGAGGGCAATGCGGCGGGACGTGGCATCCGGCATGCCGAGCGCCTTGCGGATCCGGCGGACGATGCGTGAAGGGAGTGGTCCCCGGGCAGGGCGGGACGCGGCCGCCATCGCCGCTGCCTCCGCGACGGCGACCGGTGCCGACCCCTCGACCAGCTCGATCCCGTCCCGCGCCGCGATCAGCCGCAGCACGTCCAGCAGGGCGGCGTCCACGCCCGGGGCACAGGTGATGACCCCCGGCCGATGCTGAGCCACGAGCGCGTCCGCGATCGCTGCCCACAGGATCCGCTCCTGGAGCCACATCCAGTGCCGCAGGCGGACGTAATACCAGAACGACGTGCCGCACAGGGCCAGCCGATCGATGACGCCGCTGCCGGCCGCCCACCGATCGAGATGCTCGCTCGTCTCGGCAATGAGATCCCGGTCCGCCAGCACGCGCTCGGCCACGTCACGTACGGTGATGACGCTTCGACCATCGGGCGCTGCCGACAGCGCGGCGGTCCAGGTGGTATCCAGCACGACGGTGACGTCGGCCGGGCTGGCGGCGGTCTCGTCGTCTTCGGGGTCGGCGACGGCCGACGCGACCAGGCGGAGCAGGGTCGGCATGCACGCAGCATAGCCGTTCGACCTCGGCGGGCGCGGTGCGGGTGAGGACGTAGACTGCGCCCATGCCGACTCTCAGAAGCCGCCTCGGGAACTGGGATCTCGACCACGTCCACGCCTGGTCCGAGCGCCAACTGGTGATCAGGTCCGAGCCAGAGCTGCTGATCACGCCCACCACCCGCGTCGCCACCATCGGCAGCTGCTTCGCCCACGAACTGGCGAAGATGATGACGACCGTCCGGATCCTGGGCGGGATGCACCCGGGCGGCCTGTTCTACTCCACGGCCACGATCCGCCAGGAGTTGGAGCGCCTCGCCGGCGGCTGGGGCGAACGCGCCGCGGAACCCTCCTGGCGCGTGGGCGAGGGCCTCGTGGACCCGTTCCGCGACTACGACACCATCTACCCGGACGAGGTGGCCCTGTTGGCGGCCCGGACCGATGCCGACGCCAAGGCTGCGGTGTTGTTCCGCGGCGCCAACGTCGTCGTGGTCACCCTCGGCCTCATCGAGACCTGGCGCAGCGCCGCCACGGGCAGCACCTATCGCCAGATCCCGCATCCGGCCGCCTTCCGGGAGATCAAGCCGGAGTTCCACCGCTTGACGGTCGCGGAGATGCTGGAAGACCTGGAGCGGATCCGGCGGGTCGTGACGGAGGTCCTGGGCGCAAAGCTCGTCATCACCACCTCGCCCGTCCCGCTCCATACGACCTTCACCGCGCACGACGTACGCGTCGCCAACATCGAGTCCAAGAGCCGGATCCGGGCGGCGACCTCCGAGTTCACCGATCGCCACCCGGACGTGACCTACTTCCACTCGTACGAGATGGTCGTCACGGCGGAGCGCCAGAGCGACTACTTCCGTGACGACGGGCGCCACGTCCACCGGCACGCGGTGCGGTACATCGTGTCGGAGTTCCTGCGCCTGTTCG
Organism: uncultured Chloroflexota bacterium; assembly: GCA_947085195.1. GTDB lineage: Bacteria > Chloroflexota > Limnocylindria > Limnocylindrales > CSP1-4 > CAIXZV01. Next base: position 4,025 of record CAMTVM010000058.1, on the reverse strand, counting down.
GCGACCCGTCTCTCCAGCTCCAGGACGTCGACACGACCTGGCTTACGCCGATCGACAAGACGGCCGCGGTCCCCACCCCGGAGCCCCGCGCGCCGAAGCGGCCTCCCGCGCCGGCCTCGTTTCCGCGGCGAGTGGTGCACGGGGTCCGGAAACGAATCCGCGGGCTGTTCGACCGCGGGTGACGCCAGCGCGGCACTGGGCCGGATCGACACGAACCAGGGGGTCGGGTCACACGCGGACGATGTGCAACCTGCCGCGGCGTTCGAAGCGGAACCCGGGGCGTCCGGCGAAGTATTCGTCGACGGCGGCACGGCAACCGGACCAGGTGTCGTAGTCGTCGATCACGAAGCGGCCGCCGACCGACAGCAGCGGAGCGATCCGGGTCAGACACGTCATCGTCGACGCATACCAGTCGCCATCGAGGTGAGCCAGCGCGACCGGCTCGTCCAGCGCGATGGTGTCCTCGAACCGTCCCTGAACCAGCTCGACATTGCTGTCCGCGATCGGCAGGCCATGCCGTGCGAACGACTCGGTGACCTCCGCCAGAAGCCCCTGGCGGTAGCCGTAGTACGTCTCACCGCCGATGCCCCTGGAGCCACCGCTGGCGATCGTCGCATAGCGGCGATGAACATCCTCACCGTCCTTCTCGGAGGGCGGCGGGATCATGCCGAACCCGTCGTACACCTTCATCCGACGTGCCGGCGACTTGGCCGCCGCCAACGTGATGGCCGAACCTCCAAGGGCGCTGCCGGCCTCGATGATGAGCCCACCGATCGCCTCCGCCTCGATCTCGGTGACGGTCGCAGCGAGGGCTCGCAGGCTGGCGGAATCCAGATAGCTGAGGTGCTCCGTGCGCACACGATCGATGATGCGTTCCAGCTCCGGCGACAGGCCGGTCGTGACCGGACCGATCTGGATCGGGTTCCCGATCGACCCGGCTCGTGAGGTCGTTCCAGCGTCCGTGGTCGGCGGCACTCCCCCTCGGTGCTGCAGCTGCGCGGCGTACTCGCGCCAGCGGTCCTGCTCGAAGGTCAGCTGGGGGTCCCACGGCTTGCCGAAGCTCGCCCAGTGGATGAGGCCCGGGTCGCGCACGTCCTCCAGGACGGGCAGGGCGTTCCACCGGGGTTCGATGACGCCACGGTCCCGCCCGACATACGCGAGCATGGTGTCCTGGTCATGGAGCCCGTACTGCTCGCCGAACCCCAGGTACCTGGCCGTGAAGTCGTCACGGCGCAGCCGATCCAGATCCAGCACGAGCACGCCGGCGTTCAAGGCGGGGTGTCCGTAGCCATGACGAACGCCCATCGATCGCCGCAGCTCGGTGGCCAGCGGCTCCGGGAGCGGTCGTCCCGCACGCTGCCATTCGCTCGCCGCGCTGACGTTGGAGTCGCGCGCGGCAAGCGGCCGATGACCCAGGTCGGTCCTGGCGAGGCGGCAGACGTCATCCAGCATCAACGTGTCGACGTCTAGGTACACGACACGGTCCACGTCCTCGAGCATGCGCGGCAGGAGCAGCCGGTCCATCGTGGAGACCGTGATCCGGGACGGGATCCGCCGCTTGCGGCCGCCTACGTCGTAGGTGATCCGGTCACACGGCAGGAACGTGATCGGGAGCGACGGGAACGCGGCGGCCAGCCACTCCTGGTAGGCGTCGGTGAGCCCGCGACCGAGCACCCACAGGCGCAGCGCCCCGGACGCATGGGCCACGATCGACTCGAGGAGCACGGCTGCGGGGTGCGTCAGGTTCTGGTCGAAGGCCAGCACGACGTCGGTGACCGTGTCCCGATCGACCGTCTCGTGGGGACCGAACCGCCGACTGCCTGCCCGGCTCGTGGCGACGGCCGCGGCCACGTCGATCGTCGTCGGCGTGTCCGCCACGGGAGCCTCGAAGCGGGCCCTGGCCTCGGCCACCCGTTCGCGGGTGATGTCCCGCCAGAAGCCGTAGACCTCGTTCTCCTCCGCTCCCGTCAGCACCTTGTCGAAGACCCTGGAGGTCAAGTCGCGGATGCCGCTGCGCAACTCGGTCAGCCTGGCGTCGCCGGGGCGGAGGCCGGCCAGACCCGCGAACCGGATATCACCGGGGTTGTTCGTCTTGAACTCGACGGGAACGCCCAGCGAGGTGAGCGGGAGATACGCGTGCAGGCGTCCGGTCACGGCTCGGCTGAGGTCCCGCTGGTAGGCGGCCAAGGTGGCGTCCGCGGCACGGATGCCCTCGGTCGCGGACATGTAGCGGTAGTCATCGGACTGATGGCTGAACATCCGCACGTTCCTGGCGCCGCGGCCGGCCGACTGCCGCTGGAGGTCGATCACGCCGACCGCACCCTTGCCGCGGTAGGCCGCCTCGCGGGATGGAAAGAGCGCGTCGACCGTCGTGGTCAGACAGCCGGTGAAGAACGCGTCGATGCCCGCACTCAGGAGCAGGAAGACCGTGTTCCAGTCCCGACAGCCGACCGGCCCGTACCGGCGAAGGTAGGCCTGGGCGGCGTCCGAGAGCATCTCGAGTCGATTGACATGGAATGAGATGAACAGGGGTCGGATGTTGGGGTGGTAGGGGAAGTCGTAGCGAAGGTCGTACAGCGGATGCATGTGCCAGCCGAAGGCGACCATCCACGTCCCCTGCGGGATGTCGCTTGCGCTGCTGAAGTCCCGATCCACGGCGACCAGGTGCACCGCGCCCTTCACGTCGGGGACGCGCAGGTCGGGCTGCACGCGTTCCTGCAGCTCGGTCGCCACCTCCCCGAGACCGTCGTCGCCGGAGAATTCCACGTCGCTCAGCCGGGCGAGGTTGCCGAGCAACGACAGGGTCTGGATGTAGTCGCCGAGGTTGCCCGAGGTCAGCACGTGGTCCGGCGTCTGGTAGTCGATCACGGCAACCGGGATGGACCCGGTCGGGAACGACGCCGGCCGGTGTTCGAGCCATTTCTCGATCAGGGTCCACGAATAGCGCCGGCGTGCGTCCAGATCGATCGAGGATCGGCGACGCAACTCGGCGACCAGCTCGGCGGCTCGCGTTCGCTCTCCGAACGCGAGGAATCGGCCCGCAAGATCGACGAGGACGTCGGCGTTCATGCCCTCGGTCGGGGCGGCGACAGCGAGAGCCCGTTGCCGGGTTTCGTCGGTGCCCACAGCCAGCGCCGCATCGACCGCTTCGACCGGGATGTACGTCGCCAGCGTCCCGTCGTCGAGATCGCGAACCAGGTTCCACACCCGATCGAACTGCCGGCGCCGGTGCAGGAGCACCGCGTGTCCCATGGCCGCCGCGCTCGCTCCCCCGGGCAGTCGACCGACGCCCTCTGCCACCGCCCAGGCGGCATGCCATTCCAGGACCTCGGCCAGGGCCGACACGCCTCCACAGACCGCACGCTCCAGGTGCTCGCCTCGCGCGATCGCCTCCACCAGCTCCGCCTGCGCTCGCTGACGGCGTGCCTGCCTGAGCGCCTCGGGGGCCCTGATGGCGTCGAGGGGCCGCTCCTCGGCAGCAACCTCGCGCCCGAACACGGCCTTGGCCAGACGTGACCATTCACCGACGTACCACGAGTCCGGCCGCGTGCCCCCGAACGGCGCATTCGGCGTGCCTTCTGCGGTTCCCGTCACCGCATCGGTCGAGCCGGACCGATTCATGATGCCGTGGAATTCTCGAGCTGCGCGCCTGCGCACTCGGCCCAGCGCGTCACGTCTGGTCTCGGACCGGCGGAGGTCGGCAAGCAGGCGGCGGATCGCGGCCATTCGGTCGGCACTCAACGGCTGGGTCCTCGTCGAGTCGATTGAACCCCACGACATGTCACGTCACGCGATCCCGACGGATGGTGCACTGGCCACCTCTGACTTCGCCGCGGCGCTCCCAGGCTGAGTGGGCAAGTGTAGCCGGGGCGCTCGGGACGAAGGCGGACCCACCGATCAACCCCGGATCACGTCCCGCAGGATCGCAGCGATCCGCTCCCCCGCGTGCCCGTCCCAGAGCGGCGGCGCCTCCGCAGGCGGGGCCGGCGGCGAGGCCACCAGGGCACGCACGGCGGTACCCACCT
>CAMTVM010000057.1:0-15672 GCA_947085195.1 uncultured Chloroflexota bacterium | reverse complement strand
GATCATGCCCGGCGACAACGTCGACATGACCGTCGAGCTGATCACCCCGATCGCGCTCGAAGTCGGCCAGCGGTTCGCGATCCGCGAGGGCGGTCGCACCGTCGGCGCCGGCGCGATCACCAGCATCATCGCGTAGCGAGAGTTTCATGGCGAGAGTCGAAGCGCGTCCGGTCATCCAGCTTGCCTGTAGCGAGTGCAAGACGCGGAACTACACGACGCGCAAGAACAAGAAGAACGATCCCAGTCGGATCGAGCTGCAGAAGTACTGCCCCCGCGAGCGGCGTCACACGCTGCATCGTGAGGCCAAGTAGCTGGGGCTGGGTTCATCGCAGGGGCGTAGCTCAATTGGCAGAGCACCGGTCTCCAAAACCGGTGGTTGTAGGTTCGAGTCCTATCGCCCCTGCCACCTAATCCGACCGCTGTAAAGGCATCCGTGAAGAGAATTCGCCGCTTCTTCGACGAATCGTGGTCCGAGCTCAAGAAGGTCTCGTGGCCCAACCGCCTCCAGGTGCGAAATCTGACGATCCTCGTGTTCGTCATCTCGTTCGTGGTCGGGCTCTACATCACCGTGGCCGACGCCGGGTTTGACTGGGCCATCCGGCTCTTCGCGGGCGCCGTGGCATGACCGAGCAGCTGACGGCCGCCAAGGCGCCCGAGAAGCGCTGGTACGTGATCCACACGTACTCGGGCTACGAGAACAAGGTCAAGGCGAACCTCGAACACCGCATCGAGTCGATGGGCATGGAGGACAAGATCTTCCAGGTGCTCGTCCCGATGGAGGACGAGATCGAGATCCGCCAGGGCCAGCGGCACACCGTTCAGAAGAAGGTCTACCCGGGCTATGTGCTCGTGGAGATGATCCTGGACCCCGAGTCCTGGTTCGTCGTCCGCAACACGCCTGGTGTCACCAGCTTCGTCGGCAGCGGCAACATCCCCGGGATGCGCAGCGAGCCGATCCCGCTGGACGAGACCGAGGTCAAGCAGATCCTCCGGCACATGGGCGTGGAGACGCCGAAGTACCGGGTCGCGTTCACGAAGGGTCAGAGCGTGCGCGTCACGGATGGGCCGTTCGCGGAGTTCATCGGGACCGTGGACGAGGTCAACCCGGAGCGCAACAAGCTGAAGGTCCTCGTGAGCATCTTCGGCCGGGAGACGCCGGTCGAGCTCGACTTCCTCCAGGTCGAGAAGCTGTAACGAGGCAGGGAGCGAGCACACGTGGCCAAGAAGATCCGAATCGTCCTGACGCTGCAACTGCCGGCCGGCAAGGCGACGCCTGCGCCGCCCGTCGGTACCGCGCTGGGCCCCCACGGCATCAACATCGTCGAGTTCACCAAGGCGTACAACGAGCGGACCGCCGACAAGGCGGGCCAGGTCATCCCGGCCCAGATCACCGTGTTCGAGGATCGCTCGTTCACGTTCGTCCTCAAGACCCCGCCCGCCCCGGACCTCCTCCGGAAGGCGGCCGGCATCACCGCCGGCTCGGCGACGCCCAAGCGCGCGATGGTCGGCCGCGTGACCCGCGAGCAGGTTCGCCAGATTGCCGAGCAGAAGATGCCCGACCTCAACGTCAACGACATCGACGCCGGCATGAAGGTCATCGAGGGCACCGCCCGCAGCATGGGCATCGAGGTCGTCGGCTAGAGCCGACCGTGCGCGCGGGCAAGACCCCGGACCGCGCGTCAACCACCAGGGGCAGGTCCACAGGACCGAAGGAGCACGCACCATGGCCGAGCACGGCAAGCGCTACCAGGAAGCCGCGAAGCTCGTCGACCGCACCCGGGTCTATCCCGTGGCGGAGGCGGTCGCCGTCGCAAAGCAGACATCGAACGTCAAGTTCGACGCGTCGGTCGAGGCCCACCTCCGCCTTGGTGTCGACCCGAGGCACGCCGACCAGATGGTTCGCGGCACGGTGGTCCTGCCGCACGGCACGGGCAAGGTCGTCCGGGTCGCCGTCTTCGCCCAGGGCGAGAAGGCCCTGGAGGCGCTCCGGGCCGGGGCGGACGAGGTCGGTGCCGAGGACCTGGTCAAGAAGATCGAGGCCGGCTGGCTCGAGTTCGACGTGGCGCTCGCCGCGCCGGACGTCATGGGCATGGTGGGACGCCTGGGCCGGACCCTCGGCCGACGGGGCCTCATGCCGAACCCGAAGTCGGGCACGATCACCTTCGATCTCGAGCGCGCGGTCCGGGAGGTCAAGGCCGGCCGCGTGGAGTTCAAGGTCGACAAGGGCGCCATCATCCACGTCCCCATCGGCAAGGCGAGCTTCACCGACGTCCAGCTGGTCGAGAACCTGGCCAGCCTCGTGGACGCGGTCAATCGCGCCAGGCCGAGCGGCGCCAAGGGCCAGTACCTGCGCACGCTGACCATCGCCACCACCATGGGCCCCGGCCTGCGCGTGGACATCCCCGGCGTCCTCGCCGCGGCGAACGCCTAGCGCATCCACCATCAGTCGCCGGTCAGGCGGCCCAGCCGCAAGGCGGACAGCGAGGACCGGAGCGAGCGCATCCGACGTGCGTGAGCGAGGCCCGCAGCGTCCAACGCAGCGGATGGACCGGATCAGCGGCGACGAACACGCACGACGCGGCCGAGAGGCCGGCGCCGTATCGATACAGACGGACAAGCCGCAGACAGCCTGCGCCCGTCGAGCGCCTGAACGGCCGAGAGGCCGGATGACGTTCGGGGCTTGATCCGCCGGACCGGACCAGCCGCCATCCCGGAGGGGATGACGGGAGGGGACGACGGCGAGCACGCCGAGGCAGTGGTCATCGCCCCGCCTTCGAGGTGGGTCGCGCCCCCTGCACACGTGGCCCGTCGCAGGGGTTGAGCCCGGCTCTGCCGGGGCGCACCCACCGCCGCGTGCCGGCTGCGCGCTGGAGCAATGGAGGTCCAGGAGGCTCGATGCCGACCGAGGCCAAGCGAGAGACGATCGAGGATCTGCGCGCCCAGCTGGACGCCAGCCGCACCATGATCGTCTCGGAATACCGCGGCCTCAAGGTGAAGGAGATCAGCGAGATCCGGCGCGCGCTGCGCAAGCAGAACGTGAGCTACCGGGTCGTCAAGAACCGCCTGATGCGGATCGCGGCCCAGGAGAATGCCTCCGCCGCCGCGCTCTCGCCGCTGCTCGTGGGTCCGACGGCTATTGCCTTCGGCGCCGACGAGGCGGCTACCGCCAGGGCGGTCCTGGACGCCGTCAAGCCCTACCGCATCGTGAAGATCACGGGCGGCGTGCTGGGTGCGACGGCGATCGACGCCGAAGGCGTGGCCCGCCTGGCGACCCTTCCCTCGCGCGAGGTGCTCCTCGCCGAGGTTCTGGGCGCCGTCACGGCCCCGCTGGCCATGACGGCTGGCCTGTTCGACGCCCCCGGGCGCGACCTGGTCGGCCTGGTGCAGGCGCTGATCGACAAGCGCGGCGACGCCGCGGCCTGACCCTCACCTCGAGACCATCCCGCGCCCCACGGGGCGCCGCACCACCAGGAGATACGAACCCCATGGCCAAGCTTTCCGCCGACCAGCTGCTCGAGGCCTTCGAGCAGATGACCGTCCTGGAGCTCTCCGAGTTCAAGAAGGCCTTCGAGGACCGCTTCGGCGTCACCGCCGCGGCTCCCGTTGCCCTCGCCGGCGCCGCCCCGGTCGCTGCCGCCCCGGTCGCCGAGGTCGAGGAGCAGACCGAGTTCACCGCCATGCTGACCGAGATCGGCCCCAACAAGATCCCGGTGATCAAGGTCGTCCGCGAGCTCACCGGGCTCGGCCTCAAGGAGGCCAAGGATCTCGTCGACGCGTTCCCCAAGGCCGTCAAGGAGGCCGTCACCAAGGACGAGGCCGAGAAGATCAAGGTCGCCCTCGAGGACGTGGGCGCCAAGGTCGAGATCAAGTAGCCGGCCGCGGGCCGGCCCTGCCGGCCTCACCGATGCCGACCGACCGGGCAGCGGCCTCCGGGCCGCCGCCCTGTTGTCGTGCTGTCATGCCCCGCGGTTGACAGTCGATCTGAACGCGGTATCCTACTCCTTCTGTGACCGTGGCTCTCCCCTCCTCTTCCCACTCCGTCAAGGAGCCGTCCTTCATGCTGTCCGTCTCGTCGGCACCCCTTGCCGCCACGCCCTCCGGCCGCCTTTCCTACGCCAGGATCGCCGAGGTTCGCGACGGGGTCAGCGTCGACAAGTTCGAGGTCCCGAACCTCATCGAGCTGCAGCTCGAGTCCTTCCAGTGGTTCATCGAGAAGGGCCTCCGGGATCTGTTCGACGAGATCAGCCCGATCAAGGACTTCACCGGGAAGGTGATGGAGCTCCAGTTCCTGGACTACGAGTTCGGGACCCCCAAGTACTCCGAGGAGGAGTGCCGCACCAAGGACCTCACGTTCAGCCGGCCCCTGTACGTCAACGTCGAGCTCCTGATCAAGGAAACCGGCGAGATCCAGCGCCAGCGTGTCTACATGGGCGACTACCCGTGGATGACCGCGATGGGCACGTTCGTGATCAACGGCGCGGAGCGCGTGGTGGTCAGCCAGCTCGTCCGCTCGCCCGGCGTGTACTACAACGAGATCGAGGATCCCGCGTCCGGCCGGATGCTGTTCTCGGCCAAGGTGATCCCGAACCGCGGCGCCTGGCTGGAGTTCGAGACCAACAAGGCCGACCAGCTGTGGGTCAAGGTCGATCGCAAGCGCAAGATCGCGGCGACGACCCTGCTCCGCGCGGTCGGCTACGACACGAATGACGAGATCGCGGGCCTGTTCGGCTCGGTCGACATCGACCCCGAGCATCCGTTCATCGCCAACACGCTGGACAAGGACCTCACCAAGACGCCGAACGAGGCGCTGATCGAGGTCTACAAGAAGCTTCGCCCCGGCGATCCGCCCACCGGGGACAACGCCCGCCAGCTCGTGGAGAGCCTGTTCTTCAACTTCCGCCGCTACGACCTCGGGCGGGTCGGCCGCTACAAGTTCAACAAGAAGCTGGGCCCCGTCGCCGGGCGGATGTCCATCGAGATGCCGCGCGAGCAGCGCACGATCACCCGCGAGGACATCGCTGCGATCGTGGGCCACCTGATCGAGGCCAACCGCGGCCTCCACACCAAGGACGACATCGACCACCTCGGCAACCGCCGCATCCGTGCCAACGGCGAGCTGATCCAGAACGCCTTCCGGATCGGGCTGCTGCGTATGGAGCGCGTCGTCCGGGAGCGGATGACGATCCAGGAGATCGACAAGGCGACCCCGAACGCCCTCATCAACATCCGCCCGGTCGTGGCGGCGATGAAGGAGTTCTTCGGCGGCAGCCAGCTGTCCCAGTTCATGGACCAGACGAATCCGCTTGCGGAGATCACCTCCAAGCGGCGCCTCTCGGCCCTCGGCCCGGGCGGCCTGTCGCGCGAGCGCGCCGGCTTCGACGTCCGCGACGTGCACCACAGCCACTACGGCCGCATCTGCCCGATCGAGACGCCGGAAGGCCCCAACATCGGCCTGATCGGCTCGCTCGCCACGTACGGGCGCATCAACGCCTACGGCTTCATCGAGACGCCGTACCGGCGCGTGAAGCGGACCGTTGCCCACGACGACCCCGCGCTCCTCGACTACGAGGCAGGGGCGGACCTCGCGGGCAAGGACGGCAAGGTGATCGTCAAGCGGGGCGAGCCGTTCACGGCCGCGGCCCACAAGGAGCTGGCGCGCCAGAAGGCGCTCGCCTTTCCGATCCGCCCGATCGTCACCGACGAGATCGACTACCTCCCGGCCGACGAGGAGGAGGAGCACCACGTCGCCCAGGCGAACGCGGCGCTCGACGCCGGGAACCACTTCATCGGCGACCGCGTCCCGTCGCGCTACCGGGACACCTTCCCGGAGGCACGCCCGGACCAGATCGAGTACATGGACGTCAGCCCGAAGCAGGTCGTCTCGGTGGCGACGGCGCTGATCCCGTTCCTCGAGCATGACGACGCCAACCGCGCGCTGATGGGCTCCAACATGCAGCGCCAGGCGGTCCCGCTCCTTGAGCCCGAGGCGCCCATCGTCGGCACCGGCATGGAGGCGCGCGCCGCGCGAGACTCCGGCCAGGTGGTCATCGCCCGGCACGCCGGCGTCGTGACCAGCGTCACCGCCGAGCGAATCCAGGTCGACGCCGATACGGGCGAACTCGACGAGTACAAGTTGCTCAAGTTCGTCCGCAGCAACCAGGGCACCTGCATCAACCAGCGCCCGAGCGTCACGGTCGGCCAGCGCGTGGCCGCCGGCGACCCGATCGGCGACTCGTCGTCCACCGACGGCGGGGAGCTCGCCCTGGGCCGGAACGTCCTCGTGGCATTCATGAGCTGGGAGGGTGGCAACTACGAGGACGCGATCGTGATCAGCGAGCGCCTCGTGCGTGACGACCTGTTCACGAGCATCCACATCGAGAAGCACGAGATCGAGTCGCGGGACACCAAGCTGGGCCCGGAGGAGATCACGCGCGACATCCCCAACGTCGGCGAGGAGGCCCTCAAGGACCTCGACGAGGAGGGGATCGTCTACATCGGCGCCGAGGTCCGTCCCGGTGACATCCTGGTCGGGAAGATCACGCCCAAGGGCGAGACCGAGCTGACCGCGGAGGAGCGGCTCCTGCGCGCGATCTTCGGGGAGAAGGCCCGCGAGGTGAAGGACTCCTCGCTGCGCCTCCCGCACGGCGAGCGCGGCAAGGTGGTCGAGATCCGGGAGTTCCGCCGCGAGTGGAACGACGACCTGCAGCCGGGCGTGAACCGCCTGGTCCGGGTGTCGGTAGCGCAGAAGCGCAAGGTCTCCGTCGGCGACAAGATGGCCGGCCGCCACGGCAACAAGGGTGTCATCGCCAAGGTCCTCCCCGTGGAGGACATGCCGTACCTGCCCGACGGTTCCCCGGTCGATATCCTCCTCAACCCGCTCGGCGTGCCGAGCCGGATGAACATCGGCCAGATCCTGGAGACCCACCTGGGCTGGGCGCTCGAGACCATGGGCTACAAGGCCGCGACCCCCGTCTTCGACGGCGCGACCGAAGCCCAGATCCGCGACGCGCTCAAGTCCGCCAGGGTGGACTGGCACGGCCACGACCACCTGCCCGAGGACGGCAAGATCGAGCTGCGCGACGGGCGCACCGGCGAGTTGTTCGACCGACACATCACGGTCGGCCAGATCTACATGCTCAAACTGCACCACCTGGTGGAGGACAAGATCCACGCCCGGTCCACCGGACCCTACAGCCTGATCACCCAGCAGCCGCTGGGCGGCAAGGCGCAGTTCGGTGGCCAGCGGTTCGGCGAGATGGAGGTGTGGGCCCTCGAGGCCTACGGCGCCGCCAACATCCTCCAGGAGCTGCTCACCGTGAAGTCGGACGACGTCCTTGGACGCGTCCAGACCTACGAAGCCATCGTCAAGGGCGAGGAGATCCAGCCCCCGCGGGTCCCCGAGTCCTTCAAGGTCCTCATCAAGGAGCTGCGCAGCCTCGGGCTCAACGCGGAGATCCTCGACCAGAACGACGAGGAGATCCCCCTGGCGGAGGACGATGCCTCCGGCTACCTGCTCCCTGACCTCGGCGGGATCAACCTCGCCGGGTTCGAGGACTGACAACACAGTAACCAACGCCCGAAGGGGGATCGGCGTCCGGCCGGCCCGGTTCCCTCTCGCCCGAACCTCACAGATCGCGCCGCCAGGGCCGCGGCGGCGCGGAGGAGACCGATGCTCGAGGTCAATAACTTCTCGGCGATCCGCATCTCGCTCGCCAGCCCGGATCAGATCCGGGAGTGGTCGAAGGGTGAGGTGACGAAGCCCGAGACGATCAACTACCGGACGCTCAAGCCCGAAAAAGACGGGCTCTTCGACGAGCGCATCTTCGGTCCTACCCGGGACTGGGAGTGCTACTGCGGGAAGTACAAGCGGATCCGGTACAAGGGCATCATCTGCGACAAGTGCGGGGTCGAGGTCACGCGCAGCAAGGTCCGCCGTGAGCGCATGGGCCACATCCAGCTGGCCAGCCCCGTCAGCCACATCTGGTACTTCAAGGGCACCCCGAGCCGGCTCGGCATCCTGCTCGACATCAGCCCGCGCAACCTCGAACGGATCCTCTACTTCGCGCTGTACATCGTCACCCACGTCGACGAGGACGCCCGCCAGCGCGCCCTCAGGGCGCTCGACGAGCAGTCCGAGGGCAGGGGTGGCGCCGGCGGCGAGCGGCTCGCCGAGCTGGAATCGACCCTCAGGACCGACGTCAGCCACAAGCGCGACGAGCTGCGAGCGGCCCTCACCACGACGAAGGCCGAACTCGAGGCCCAGCGCACACGCGACACCGACGAAGCGACCGCCACGGCGCAGGAGGTCCAGGCTGCGCTGGCGGCCCTGGGCACCCGCGTGGCCGAGGAGACGATCGCCTTCGCCCCGACCGGCGAGGTGGTGGTCGCAGCGGGCGACAAGGGCGGCAAGGCCGCGACGGCGGCGCTGCGCAAGATCGTCGCCGCCGAGATCGACCGGATCTCGGAGGCAACCGGGCAGCGCGTGCTGGACGAGGAGCGGGGGACGGAGCAGAAGGTCCAGGAGCTCGTCTCGGCCATGGACGAGACCCTCCGCGCCGAGCGCGAGGCGCTCGCCTCCCAGGCCCAGGGCCAGAAGGAGGAGCTTCGCCGCGTCCGCGACGAGATCGAGGCCCTCAAGCCGCTCATGACCCTCGGCGAGATGGAATTCCGCCAGCTGGACGAGAAGTACGGCTCCGGTGCCCGCACCGGTCGGATCTTCTGGGCCGGCATGGGCGCCGAGGCGGTCCGCGACATCATCGTCCGGATGGACCTGGAGGAGCTCTCCCGTTCCCTCCACGCCGAGGTCCGGACCAGCTCCGGCCAGCGCCGCAAGAAGGCCATCAAGCGGCTGCGCCTGATCGAGGCGTTCCGACGTTCCGGCAACCGCCCCGAGTGGATGATCCTCTCGGTCCTGCCGGTCATCCCGCCCGACCTGCGCCCGATGGTCCAGCTCGACGGTGGCCGCTTCGCAACCTCCGACCTCAACGACCTCTACCGGCGCGTGATCAACCGGAACAACCGGCTCAAGCGACTTCTCGAGCTGGGTGCCCCGGAGATCATCATCCGCAACGAGAAGCGGATGCTCCAGGAGGCCTGCGACGCGCTGATCGACAACGGCCGCCGCGGCCGCGCGATCGCCGGTACGGGCAACCACCGCCTCAAGTCGCTGTCCGACATGCTCAAGGGCAAGCAGGGCCGGTTCCGCCAGAACCTGCTCGGCAAGCGCGTGGACTACTCGGGCCGGTCCGTCATCGTCGTCGGCCCGGACCTCAAGCTCCACCAGTGCGGCCTGCCCAAGAAGATGGCGCTCGAGCTGTTCAAGCCGTTTGTCATGCGCCAGCTGGTCGAGAAGGGCTTTGCCCACAACATCAAGAGCGCGAAACGCATCGTCGAGCGAGTCCGCCCCGAGGTGTGGGACGTGCTCGAAGAGGTCATCAAGGACCACCCGGTCCTCCTGAACCGCGCCCCCACGCTGCACCGCCTGGGCATCCAGGCATTCATGCCGGTCCTCGTCGAGGGGTCCGCCATCCAGATCCACCCGCTCGTCTGCACCGCGTTCAACGCGGACTTCGACGGCGACCAGATGGCGGTCCACGTGCCGCTCTCGACGGCCGCCCAGGAAGAGGCGCGGACGATGCTGCTCTCGACGGCCAACCTGCTCTCGCCCGCGGACGGCTCACCCGTCGTGGCGCCGACCCAGGACATGGTGCTCGGCTGCTACTACCTGACGATGGACGAGCAGATCGTCTCCGACCGCCCCGTGCAGTCGTTCGCGACCGAGGACGACGCGATCATCGCGTACGAGCTGGGTGCGCGCGGCCTCGAATCCTCCAGCCGGATCTTCACCGTGCGGGAGGAGGGCGACGCCTCCGCTGTCCATCATGTGGGGGCCAAGCTGCTGCTCCACGAACCGGTCGACGTCATGGTCCGCGCCTGGGACGCCGAGGCGCGGACGCTGGTGGACGCCCACACCCGCACGACCGTCGGGCGGGTCCTGTTCAACCGGATCCTCCCCGAGCCCATGCGGTTCGCCAACCACGCGATGAAGCGCACGGACCTCAAGCGCCTGGTGGACCGCTGCTACCGGGACCTCGGCCCCGTCGAGACCGCGCACCTGGTGGATGGCATCAAGGCGATCGGCTTCAAGTTCGCCACCCGCGGCGGCTTGACCATCGGCCTGTGGGACATCGTCGTGCCGGAGTCCAAGCCCGCGCAGATGAGCGCGGCCGACGCGGCCGTCGCGTCGATCGACCGGCAGTTCCAGCGCGGCCTGATCACCGAGGACGAGCGCTACGAGCAGGTCGTCGAGCTCTGGCAGCGCGTCACCAAGGACGTCTCGGATGAGATGATGGCCTCCCTGGGGGAGGAGAACCCGGTTCGGATGATGACGGACTCGGGTGCCCGCGGCAACAAGGGCAACATCGGCCAGCTGGGCGCGATGCGAGGCCTGATGGCCGACCCCTCCGGCCGGATCATCGACGTGCCCGTGCGCAGCAACTTCCGAGAGGGCATGACGGTCCTCGAGTACTTCATCAGCACCCACGGGGCTCGCAAGGGCCTCGCGGACACCGCCCTCCGCACCGCGGACTCCGGGTACCTGACCCGGCGTCTCGTGGACGTGGCGCAGGACGTCATCACCCGCGAGGACGACTGCTTCACGGTGGATGGGAGCTGGATCATCCGGGCGGAGTCCGCTGACGAGCCCGAGGCATTCCAGCGCCGCCTGGTCGGCCGGCTCGCCGCCGCCGACGTGGTGGACCCGGGCGCCAAGGTCAGGAAGGGCGCGGCCGCTCCCCTGGTCGCCGCGCGCAACACCATGATCACCGAGGAGCTCGCCAGGGCGATCGACGCGGCCGGCATCGACGAGGTGCTGGTCCGCTCACCGCTCGCCTGCGAGCTGCGCTACGGCGTCTGCCGCATGTGCTACGGGCGCAACCTCGCCACCGGTGACATGATCGGCATCGGCGAGGCGGTCGGCATCATCGCCGCCCAGTCCATCGGCGAGCCCGGCACGCAGCTGACGATGCGCACGTTCCACACCGGCGGCGTCGCCGGCCAGGACATCACGCAGGGTCTGCCCCGCGTCGAGGAACTGTTCGAGGCCCGGATCCCCAAGGGCAAGGCCGAGATCAGCCACATCGACGGCATCGTCGAGGTCATCGCGGGCGAGGCCGGCCGCAAGGTCAAGGTCACCAGCCGCGAGGCGTTCGACACCCCGATCGTCCTTCCCGAGGGTGCCGAGCTGCTGGCCGCGGCCGGTGACCTCGTGGAGCTCAACCAGGTCCTCGCCCGCTCCGCCACGGCCGGGGACGTGACGGCGCCGGTCAAGGGCTTCCTCGCCCGCACCGAGGATGGCATCGTCGTCCGCGCCGAGGACGTGGTGGAGCGCGAGTATGCGATCCCGCACAGCGCCAAGCTGCTGGTCGCGGACGGCCAGGAGATCCGGGCCGGGGACGCGATCACCGACGGCCCCATCAATCCGCAGGAGTACCTCGACACCCGGGGCAAGGACGCCGTCCAGCGCTACCTGGTCCGGGAGGTCCAGCGGGTCTACCGGAGCCAGGGCGTCACGATCAACGACAAGCACATCGAGATCATCGTCCGGCAGATGCTCAAGAAGGTGCGGATCGACCAGCCGGGCGACTGCGAGCAGCTGCCGACCGAGCTGATCGACCGCCTGGACTTCGAGGAGGCGAACAACCGCGTCCTGTCCGAGGGCGGCGAGCCGGCGACGGCTCAGACAGTGCTCCTCGGCGTGACCAAGGCATCCCTCAACACCTCCTCATTCCTCGCTGCGGCCTCCTTCCAGGAGACGACCCGGGTGCTCACGGAGGCCGCCATCAACGGCGCCCGGGATCACCTGATCGGCCTCAAGGAGAACGTCATCATCGGCAAGCTCATCCCGGCCGGGACGGGCGCGCCGCAGAACGTGGCGGCCATCAAGGAACGCCAGCGCCGGATCGCCCTCGAGGCACTCGCCGGCGAGGCGCTCGAGGGGCTCGGGGAACTGGAGTTCAACCCGTTCCTCGAGGACGGCGTCCGCGGCCCGGACGACGAGACGGCGGGGCTCGCCCTGGCCGCCACGATCGCCGGCGCCGAGGAGGACGAGACGGACTTCAACCCGTTCGCCGTGGAGGCCGAACCCGCCCCGGATGTCGATGAGGTGGCCCTCAACCCCTTCCTCGCCGACGCCTCCGAGGAGGGCTGAGCCCCAGCAGGCCGCGCACCATCGGCCGGACAGCCCAAGGGCCCATGGCTTCGGCTGGGGCCCGCGACGCGGTCTGGGGTTGTTTGACACTCGAACGAGCGCCTTGCTACACTCCGCCTTCGTGGCCTCGAGGGGCCCCGTTCGCCACGGGCGTCGGAACCGGCCTCGAAGAGATCTGAGCGGTCCCCGGCCGGACCCCCGGCACGGGTGGACCCGACCGGACCGACCACCACCAGTAGACATTGCAGCGAAAGGAGCCGCGTCTCCGTGCCGACCATCAGCCAGCTCGTGCGCCACGGGCGGAAGCCTAAGATCGAGAAGGTCAAGGCTCCTGCGCTGCGCAAGAACTGGAACAGCCTGCGGCAGCGCCAGGTGCCGATCCCCGGTGCCCCCCAGAAGCGCGGCGTCTGCCTCCAGGTGCGGACGATGACCCCGAAGAAGCCGAACTCGGCCCTCCGGAAGATCGCGCGCGTGCGGCTCACGAACCAGATGGAGGTCACGGCCTACATCCCGGGCATCGGCCACAACCTCCAGGAGCACTCCGTGGTCCTGGTGCGCGGCGGCCGGGTGAAGGACCTCCCGTCGGTCAAGTACCACATCATCCGCGGGACGCTCGACGCCGCCGGAGTGAAGGATCGCAAGCAGGGCCGCAGCAAGTACGGCGCCAAGGTCACTCAGGCGCCCGGGAAGAAGAAGTAGGATGCCGCGCCGTCAGTCGATCCCCCGCAAGTCGAAGTACCAGGTCGAGTCGAACCGCGTCTCGGACCGCTTCCGCGCGAAGCTGATGCGTGACGGGAAGCAGACCCTGTCGGACCGCATCCTGCGCCAGGCCCTGGCCCGCGCCGAGTTCCAGGCCAAGCGCCCCGGGCTC
Source organism: uncultured Chloroflexota bacterium (assembly GCA_947085195.1). Taxonomy (GTDB): domain Bacteria; phylum Chloroflexota; class Limnocylindria; order Limnocylindrales; family CSP1-4; genus CAIXZV01. The sequence goes on along the minus strand of CAMTVM010000057.1, from coordinate 2,593 downwards.
GAGGTCCTCGAGGCCGCGCTGCGCAACGCCACCCCGATCATCGAGGTCAAGCCCCGGCGCGTCGGTGGCGCCACCTACCAGGTCCCGGTCGAGATCCGGGGCGATCGCCGGCTGTCGCTCGGCGTGCGCTGGCTTGTCCAGGCCGCGCGCAAGCGCAACGGCAAGAGCATGAGCGAGAAGCTCGCCGCGGAGTTCGTCGATGCCATGAACGGCCTCGGCGCGGCGGTGAAGCGGCGCGAGGACACCCACAAGATGGCCGAGGCCAACAAGGCCTTCAGCCATTTCAAGTGGTAGTCCCGGCCGAGAGGAGCTAGACCAACCGTGGCACGAGCCGTTCCGCTCCTACGCACGCGGAACATCGGAATCATCGCTCATATCGACGCGGGCAAGACCACCGTCACCGAGCGGATCCTCTTCTACACGAAGAAGATCTACAAGATCGGTGAGGTCCATGAGGGCGCGGCCACCATGGACTGGATGCCCCAGGAGCAGGAGCGCGGCATCACGATCACCGCCGCGGCTACCACCTGCGCGTGGAACGATCACCGCATCAACATCATCGATACGCCCGGGCACGTGGACTTCACGATGGAAGTCGAGCGCAGCCTGCGGGTCCTCGATGGTGCGGTCGTCGTGTTCGACGGCGTCGCGGGCGTCGAGCCCCAGTCCGAGACGGTGTGGCGCCAGGCCGACCGCTACGGGGTGCCGCGGATCTGCTTCATCAACAAGCTCGACCGGACCGGAGCCAACTTCTGGCGCGACGTGGACATGATCCGCGACCGCCTTGGCGTGACCCCGGTGCCGATCCAGATCCCGATCGGGATCGAGGACACCTACCAGGGCGTCATCGACCTCGTCCGCATGAAGGCCCTCATCTGGCGCGACGATCTCGGCAGCACGTTCGACGAGACCGAGATCCCCGCCGACCTCGCCGACGAGGCGGCCAGGCACCGCGAGCGGCTGCTCGAGGCCGTGGCGGAGGTCGATGACGAGCTCGCCCACAAGTACCTCGAGGGCGAGGAGCTGACCGAGGCCGAGATCAAGCGCGGGATCCGGAGCGCCACCCTGCAGTACAGGTGGGTGCCGATCCTCAATGGCTCCGCCCTCAAGAACAAGGGCGTGCAGCCGATGCTCGACGCCGTGGTGGACTACCTCCCGTCGCCGCTCGACGTGCCGCCGACCATCGGCCTGCGCCCCGGCACCGGCGAGGAGATCCTCAAGAGCCCCGACGACGACGAGCCCTTCAGCGCCCTGGCGTTCAAGATCGCCGCAGATCCGTTCGTCGGGAAGCTGGCGTTCTTCCGGGTGTACTCCGGGACGCTCAAGTCCGGCTCCTACGTGCTCAACGCCACGAAGGGCAAGAAGGAGCGGATCGGCCGCATCCTCCAGATGCACGCCAACCACCGCGAAGAGATCGACATCGTGTACGCGGGCGACATCGCCGCGGCAGTCGGACTCAAGGACACCTATACCGGCGACACCCTGACGGATCCGGAGCACCCGGTGATCCTGGAGTCGATGACGTTCCCCGAGCCCGTCATCGAGGTCGCGATCGAGCCCAGGACCAAGGCCGACCAGGACAAGCTGGGCGTCGCGCTGCAGCGCCTGGCCGAGGAGGACCCGACCTTCCGCGTCAAGACGGACGAGGAATCGGGCCAGACGCTGATCGCCGGGATGGGCGAGCTCCACCTGGACGTCCTCGTCGACCGGATGGTCCGCGAGTTCAAGGTTGCCGCGAACGTCGGCAAGCCGCAGGTCGCCTACCGCGAGACGGTCCGCCGGCCCGCGCAGGGCAACGGGCGGTTCGTCCGCCAGACGGGCGGCAAGGGCCAGTACGGCCACGCCGTCATCCGGATCGAGCCCCTCCCGAAGGGCGGCGGCTACGAATTCGTGGACAAGATCGTCGGCGCCACCATCCCGCGCGAGTACATCAAGCCGATCGACATGGGCATCCGCGAGACGCTCGCCTCGGGCATCTACGCGAACGTCCCGATGGTCGACATCAAGGTCACGCTGATCGACGGGTCGTACCACGAGGTGGACTCGTCGGAGATGGCGTTCAAGATCGCCGGTTCGATGGCGGTCAAGGACGCGGTCAGCAAGGCGAGCCCGGTCATCCTCGAGCCGATGATGCGGGTGGAGGTGACGATGCCCGAGGAGTTCATGGGCGACGTCATCGGGGACCTCAACAGCCGACGCGGGCTGATCGAGGGCATGGACCCCCGCGGGTCGACGCAGGTCGTCCGAAGTGCGGTCCCGCTGTCCGAGATGTTCGGGTACGCCACCGACCTGCGGTCGATGACCCAGGGTCGCGCCAGTTACTCCATGGAGCTCAGCCACTACGCCGAGGTTCCCCCGAACCTCGCGGCCGAGCTCGTCGCCAAGTCGAAGGTCTGACCAGGGGATACCGCTCGCGCAAGCGCGAGCCAGGAGCAGGGAGCCAAGCCGGATATGGCCAAGAAGAAGTTCGAACGCACGAAGCCGCACGTGAACGTCGGCACGATCGGCCACATCGACCACGGCAAGACGTCGCTCACGGCCGCCATCACCAAGTACCTCGCCCTCAAGGGCAACGCGGAGTACCGCGCCTTCG
>CAMTVM010000056.1:0-9437 GCA_947085195.1 uncultured Chloroflexota bacterium | reverse complement strand
GGCCTGCGCGATCCTGGCGGACGAGATGCGGACCAAGGCGCTCGCCAGCCGGGTGGGCCAGACGTATCGCCTGTGGGAGGTCAAGTTCGGCAACTACCCGTACGCCTGCGAGCGCGCCGGACGGGCGATGGCGGCGGGCGCCCCGATCTCCTGGACCGCGGACGAGGTGGCGGCAGGACGCTTCGCCGTGATCCGCGGGGACGAGCCCGCGGAGATCACCTGGGAGGACGCCTCGGCCGATCCGGGCTGGTGCAAGCTCGACTGGATCGTGGCGGACCCGGAGCGCGGGGCGCTGGCCAACGCGAGCAACATGCTCGACGTGACGTGGGAGGCGCCGGACGGCACGATCACCGCCCTCGACGGGTTCATCGACCCGTACTTCCAGGAGATCTACCTCGAGTCGGATTCGCTGCCCGTGTTCACCCGGATCGTGCGCGAGCTGGCGGCGGATTCGGTGGACGAGTACGTGGACCAGCTCGAGCACGAGGTGGTCAAGTACTCCACGAAGAACCCGAACTGGGGCAAGGTCGCCCGGCGGTTGTACAACGTGTTCCGACTGACCGGACGCTACGTCGAGGCCGCCTATCTCCGAGAGCTGTTCGACGAGCCGACGACCGTCCTGTACCAGATTGCCGCGCTGGTGCGGACCCTCGACGAGGCGGACCGGCCCGGCTCGGCCTTCGACCCGGAGGTCCTGATCCACCAGGCAGACACGCTGATCATGTCGGCGGTGGCGGCACTCGACGGACCGGCCGAGGCGGACATGGTCCGGAACCTCCTGGCGGTGCGGACCAACCTGCTGGGGGGCGCGGGTGCGGCGGGACGCAGCGCGGACGTGGGACTGGTCAAGGACGAAGCGCTGCGAACCGTGAACGAGTACTTCGAGCGGCGGCTTCGCGCGGTCCCGTCGATCTCGACCTACCTGGACGACGTGGCGGCGGCGGCCGCGACCGGGTAGCGCCCGGGGGCCCTCCAGGTCACCCGGCCCAGGTGTACCCGCCGTCAACGTAAAGCGTCTGGCCGGTGATGAACGACGCCTTGTCGCTGAGCAGGAACGCGACCGCGCCCACGACGTCCTCGACCTGGGCGAGGCGCCGCATCGGCACGCGGTCGAGCACCTCGAGGTCGAGCTTCCCGGCCGCCAGCTGGTCGCGGATCAGGGGGGTGTCGGTCCAGGAGGGAGCGACGGCGTTCACCCTGATCGGGCGGGAGGCCCACTCGACCGCGAGCACGCGAGTGATCCCCACCACGCCGAACTTCGCCGCCGTGTACGCCACACGCCCGGCAAGCGCGCGGGTCGCGAGGACCGACGCGAGGTTCACGATGGCCGATCCGGGCTCCATGTGGCGACTGGCCGCCTGGCAGGCGTAGAACGTCCCGCTCAGGTCGATGTCGATCACGCGCTGCCAGTCGGCGGCCGGCAGCTCGTCCGATGGCCCCGTCAGGTTGATACCCGCGCTGTTCACGAGTCCCTGGATCGGGCCGAATCGGCTGGCGAGGTCGGCGAACGCCTGCCTGAGCTCCTCGGGTCGGGTCACGTCCGCCCGCACGAAGGCCCCGCCCAGTTCGTCGGCGATGGCCTCCCCGGCCGGGTCGGTGTCGAGGATGGCGCAGTGCCAGCCTTCGTGTGTCAGCTCGCGCGCGACGCCCAGCCCGATCCCCTTGGCTCCGCCGGTGACGACCGCGTGCTTCATCCGATCATCCTCTGCTCCTGCCGCCGGGCCATCCAGGACACCGGTGGCCTCAGGCCCTCGCGAGGACCGTTCTCATCAGGGCGGCATCGGGCTCGACGCCCGTCCATAGCCGGAACCCGATCGCGCCCTGGTTGGCCAGCATCCCCAGGCCGTCCAGCGTCAGGCAGCCCGCGGCCTCGGCGGCGCGCAGCAGCTTCGTCCGGGGCGGGTTGAAGACCACGTCAGCGACGAGCGGACGCCCGGCATGGGTCAGGTCCACGTCAGGCGCGGCGTCCAGGTCATGCAGGCCGATGGACGTGGCATTGACGAGGATCTCCACACCGGGCTCGACAACGATCGGCGAGGCCCACGGTCGCCAGGTCGCGCGGGTGGCGGTGCGCATCGCGATCAGTCCCGCCAGCGATCGGCCGCGACCCGGGTCACGGTTCACGATCTCGATCGACGCCGCGCCGGCGAGCGCCAGCTCCACGGCCACGGCCCGGGCCGCGCCACCCGCGCCCAGCACGCAGACGCGCAGGCCACGCGGGTCGAGGACCTCCGAGACGGCCGTCAGGAACCCCTTGCCGTCCGTGTTCTCGCCCACCCAGCCGTCCCCCTCGCGCCGGATCGTGTTCGCGGCGCCGATCAGGTCCACCGCCGGGCTCAGGCGCGCGAGGAGCGGCAGGATCTCGACCTTGTACGGCATGGTGACGTTGAAGCCGCGGAACCCGAGGACCGCCAGGCCGGACACGGCCGCTTCGAGCCCGCCCGGCGCCACGTCCATCGACACGTAGCGCCAGTCGAGGCCTGCCTGCTCGAAGGCAGCCTCCATCATCATCCCGGTGGGGTTGCCCGCCACCGGGTGCCCGATGAGGCCGACCAGGGTCGGGGTTCCGCTGCCCGACGGCATCAGGCGGGTCCGTCCGACGGCGGGCTGACGATACGCACCGAACTCTTGCCTCCACTCACCACTCTGGCCCGCCCATCATCGACGATCCGGGCAAGGGGCGCGGTCAGGTGAGGTCGGCGCTCGTCGGAGTGAACCCGACCGTCTCCACGGACCGCATGTTGAGCCGCACGTCGTCGCCCACGGTGAGGTGTCGGGCCGCAGCCCCGGCCGCGACCCACACGCGGAGCCCATCGTCGAGCACGACCTCGTAGTGCAGCTCCGCTCCGGCGAAGCGTCGCGCGGCGATCCGGCCGCCGACGCCGCCTGCGCCGGGATCCGACGCGGGCTCGAGACGGACGTGCTCCGGCCGGACGACCACGAGCGCGCTGCCGTCCGTCGGTCCCTCGATCAGCCGGACCGGCCCGAGCGGCGTCGCGGCCAGCCCCCGCGCGACCGTGGCGGGGACCAGGTTCGCGACTCCGACAAACGCCGCCACGAACGGCGTGGCGGGCACGGCGTAGACCCGCTCCGGGGTGTCGACCTGATCGACGGCACCGCTCCGGATGATCGCCACGCGGTCAGCGAGGGTCAGGGCCTCGGCCTGGTCGTGGGTGACGAACAACGCGCTCGACCCGGTCGCGTCGAGGATCCGCCGGAGCTCGCCGCGCAGCTGCGTCCGCAGGCTCAGATCGAGGTTGGCGAACGGCTCGTCGAGCAGCACGACCTCGGGCCGCGGAGCGAGCGCGCGCGCGAGCGCCACGCGCTGCTGCATCCCACCCGAGAGCTCGTGCGGGCGACGAGCGCCGGCGTCCGGCAGGCCGACGAGCTCGAGCAGCTCCGTGACCCGAGCCTCCCGGTCCTGCGACCGCGAGACGCCGTAGCCGACGTTCTCGGCCACCGACAGGTGCGGGAACAGCGCCACGTCCTGGAACACCATCCCCAGCCGGCGCCGCTCCGGCGGCACGGAGCGCTCCGGCCCCTGCACGATGTCGCCCCCGATCTCGATCGTGCCCTCGTCAGGCCGCTCGAGGCCGGCGATCGCCCGGAGCAGGGTGGTCTTCCCGCAACCTGACGGCCCGAGCAGCGCGAGCGTCTCGCCCCGGGCCAGCTCCAGGTCGATCCCGGCGAGGGCGACGACCTCCCCGAACGCCTTGCGCAGGCCCCGCACGCGGACGACCGGGCCGGCGGACGAGATACCGACGGGAGCGCGCCGTACCGATCGGCCGCCCGTCATGCCCGGTCCTCCGTGCGAAGCAGCAGGCCGACGCTCACCAGTGAGAGCGCGACCAGCAGCAGGGCGCTCGGCGCGGCCCGTGCATAGAAGCCGTCGCCGACGGCGCCCCAGACCTGCGTCGCCAGGGTCGCGAAGCCCGTCGGGGCCAGGATCAGGGTCATCGGCAGCTCCTTGGCCGTCGTGAGGAACACGAACGCCCCGCCGGCAACCAGGCCGGGCCGCAGGAGGGGGAGCGTGACCGATCGGAAGGCGGCGAGCGGTCGCCTTCCCAGCACGCGCGACGATTCCTCGAGGCGCGGGCTGATCGAGCGCAGTCCGTCCCGCAGCGGGTGGAGGGCCTGCGGCATGAAGCGGACCGCGTACGCGAGCGCGAGCAGCGCGAAGGTCTGGTACAGGAACGGGACGACGCCGGTCGCGAGGAATACGACCGCGAGGGCCACCACGATCCCCGGCAGGGCATAGCTCGCGAGCGTCGCTCCCTCGACGACCGACGCCGTTCGACCCGGCCACCGGGCAAGGAGCAACGCCACGGGTGCGGCCAGGAGCAGGGCGATGACGGCTGCCGCGGCGGATGCCGTGAGGGTGTTGAACACCGCAAGCGGTACCAGCCGCAGCGGTTCGTCGTTTGCGAGGCCTCGCATCAGCCACGCCAGCAGCGTCCCCACGGGCAGGACCAGCGCAAGCGCGATGACCGCGCAGCAGAACGCGAGCGCCGGCCAGCGCCAGCGCCCGAGGCGGACGACCGGCATCGGACGCTGGCGCGCGCGAGCCACCGCGGGGGGCCGCGCCGCGCGGACGCGGGCCTCTGCGACCGCCACAGCGAGCGCGAGCCCCGCGAGTACGAGCGAGAGGACCGCGGCGAGCGAGCGGTCGAAGGTCGCCCGGTACTGGACGTAGATCGCGCGGGACAGGCTGTCGAACTGGAGGAGTGATACGGACCCGAAGTCCGCCAGCGCGTAGAAGACGGCGAGCAGCGCGCCGCCCGTGACCGCCGGCAGGAGGATCGGCAGCGCCACCCGCCGGAAGGCGGCGCCCTCATCGTCACCGAGCGTCCGAGCCGCCTCGAGGATGGCCGGGTCGAACCGCCGCGCACCCGCGCGGACCCCCAGGACCACGTACGGATATGTCGCGAGCGTCAGCACCAGGACGACGCCGGGGAGCCCGTAGAGCGTCGGGATTCGCTCCACCCCGAGCGGGGCGAGGAGGGCGGCGAGCGTGCCGGACGGGCCGACCATCCCGATCACGGCGAACGCGAGGACGTACGACGGCACCGCCAGCGGGACGATGGCGAGGACGGTGATCGCGTGCCGGAACGGCAGGTCGGTCCGCGCCGTGAGGAGCCCGATCGGCAGGCCCACCGCCACGGCGCCGACCCCGACCAGGAGCGCCATCACGAGGGTGTTGCCGAGAACCTCCGCCGTGCGGGGCCGGAACACCAGGTCCAGCGACCCGTCGGCGACGCCGGCCGCCCGGACGGCGAGATAGGCGATCGGCACCAGGGCGAGCAGCGAGACACCGGCCCCGGCCGCCACGAGGGCGATCGGGGGCCGGCGGGCGGGACCTGCGGCGCGACGGGCCAGATCGGGCAACCCGCCCGCGGACTCCTGCACTTCGCGTGCGGCCGGTTGCGTCCCCTACAGGACGCCGGCCTCCTGCAGGAGCCGGAGCGTACCCTTGAGGTCGGAGAGGTCCGAGAGGTCGAGCTCCGGCGACTCGATCTCCTTGAGCGACGGGAGGCGCGGATCGGCGTCGATCCCGGTGACGAGGGGGTACTCGAACGTCCTGCCCGAGAAGTAGCGCTGGGCGTCCTCGGACAGGAGGAACCGGACGAGCCGGTCGGCGGCGATCGGGTGGTCCGCGGTCGCGAGGATCCCGACACCTGCAACGTTCACCAGCGCGCCCGGGTCGCCCCCGGTGAAGTAGTGGTTCGCCACCGGGAGCGCCTGGCCGCTTTCCGCCTGAGCCTGGAACAGGTAGTAGTGGTTGATCAGCGCGGCGTCCACCTCACCCGCGGCGACGGCCTGGAGCGCCGCAGAGTTGCCCTCGAAGACGTGCGGTTCGTTTGCCTGCATCTTCACCAGCCATCCCTTCGTCGCCGTGTCACCAAGGCCTCTGCGCATCGCGGTCACGAAGGTCTGGAAGCTCGCGTTCGTCGGCGCCCAGCCGATCCGGCCCTTCCACGCGGGGTCGGCCAGGTCGAGCACCGATGCCGGCAGGTCACCCTCGGCCAGCTCGCGCGTGTCGTAGGCGAGCACACGGGAACGACCGGAGACGCCGACCCACTGGCCGTCGGCCGAACGGAAGCGAGGGTCGACGAGCGCAAGCACGTCCTGGGGCAGGGGCGCCAGGAACGCTTGCGCCTCGAGGGCGCCGAGGGCGCCGCCGTCCTGCGAGAAGAAGACATCCGCCGGGCTGTTGACGCCCTCCTCGAGGACGGTCGCGGCGAGCTCCGACGTGCCGGCATACCGGACCTCGATCCTGATCCCGCTGGCGTCCTCGAACCGCTGCAGGATCGGACCGACGAGCTCCTCGCTGCGGCCGCTGTAGACGACGACCTTCCGCTCCGGAGAGGCGGACGTGTCGGGCGACGGTTCCGTCGACAGCGTGGCGACGGCCCTCGGCGAGGTGTCGGGGTCGTTCGTCGCCGGCGCGCCGCCGCACGCGCCGAACGCGAGGGCAATGGCCAGCGCGACCGGTAGCAGGACGAGACGGCGGGCGCTTGCGTGCCGCGGGACGCTCAAGGGATCATCCTCCGATGGGAGTGGCAGCCACGTTGGCCTCGGGCGACATGGTAGCGATCTCCGGGAGGGTGCGCAAGCGCCCTTGTGTCTGAAACTCAAGGCGCCTTGAGTATCTGCAGGTCGGCCGTCGTCGGACCCAGGAATGAGGAGCCTTACTCCGTGGCAGTCCCTCAGCGGATCAGCAGGATCGCGTCGATGTCAACGCGGGGCCGACCCGCCGTGCCGAGCACCCGGATCTCCACGGTCCTGGCCACAGAGGTCGTCCACGTCATCGTGAACACGACCTGACGATGCCGGACGGTGCGAGCGTAGAGGTCGACGGTGCGCAGCAACGTGCCGTTGACGTACACCCGCGCCTTGCCGCGCGTCGGGCTGGTGGTCGCGACCCAGGCGAACGACCTCCCGGTGAAGGTCACGCTGGCCTTCGCACCTGAGCGCGAGGACGTGCGCACGGCCCCGCCGAGATAGCCGCTCGCGGAGACCCGGGACCACGTTCCCGCGTAACGAACGAGGGCTGACGCCTCACTGTACCCCGAGGGCCTGAGCGTCGGCCCGTAGACCCAGGGGGAGAGGTTGCCCGCGGTGTCGCGGCTGCGGATGCGATATCGGAACGTGTCGCCGCTCGAAAGGCCCTGCGAGATCGCCTGCGTCGAGATCGCACTGTCCACGGTGCGGTACGTACCGCCGTTCCTGCTCACCTGGATGTTGTGCGTGTCAACGCCCGAGGTGGCATCGCTCGCCGCCCAAGGCACACGGACCGGCACGGTCGCAGGCGCGACGGTGCTTGCCCGAACCGTCACCGTGCCAGCCGTGACGATGGGCGCCGTCCGGTCGAGAAGCAGTGTTCGCTCGTGGATCTCTGACAGCCGCCCTCCGTCGTCCTCCCAGCGGACCTGAATGGTGACCGGTCCGTCGCGGGGAGTGGAGGCGAAGGTGTCCAGCGGGTAGACCACTGGAAGGTGATACCCCTGCCGGAACCAGGACCCACCCGGCTCCCGGACCTCGACGTATTGCGCGTGCTCCGCCGGGGCATGCACGTCGAGGACGTCGCGGGTCCAGTACGTCGGCGATATGCCGAACGAAATCGGTCCCCGGCTCCCGAGCGTGTCGTCGACGTCAACCGTCGCCGTGGAGGTGGCGGGTGCCCAGAGATCTGGAGTCCCCGAGAACCTTGCTTCCAACGTGTAGGAGCCACCGGACCGGCCCGGGACCGCGAAGCTGGCGGTGCCGTCCTGTGTCGACGGCACGGGTTCGACGGTCTTGACCCCAAGCACGATCTCACCGCCACCGGTCCGATCGACGAGGGTGACGGTACCACCGCGAGGATCGTTGTCGCCGAAGCCGATCCGGACGTCGACCGGGATCTCGTGGCCCGGCATGACGTTCCTCGCGAAGACCTGGAGCGACACAGGGCGCCGGAGCACCGACAACGGCACGGGTTGAGTCTGCGACGCCAGCCACGGGAGACCGGGCTCGAACATCGCGACCGCCTGGTAGTCGCCCGCCCATTCGACGTCCAGAGGGACGGCGTAGCGGCCCAGGGGCAGGACAGGACGTCCGAAACAGGTGACGTTGTTGTACCCGACGCTGGCCAACCTCCCGTCCGGGTAGCGAAGCTCGACCCGCACGCGTCCGCCCGGCGGTGGTGGATCGACCGTGACGTCGACGCATTGACTCATCCAGCGCGGGTAGATCGGGTCGGGTTGGGACAGCGTGATCGTCGAAGGCACCGGCGGCAACATCGCGCCGACCTGCTCGCGATCGAGTGCGCGGTCGTAGAGACGCAGATCGTCAACGTCACCCCGGAAGGCCGGGCGCCCGCAAGACGGGCCAGGGATCGCGCCACCCAGCGCGATATCGTCACTTGTCTCGTCGAGGAAGTTCACCCACCCGCTCGCCATCCCGAGCTGGAACCCGTCGACTGCCAGCAACTTGTTCCCGAACCGGTCGATGGACGCCGCGACGTGGTGCCATGCGCCATCCCAGATCTGGATGTGGTCGTAGCGGGGATGGTCGAAGATGAGGCTTCCCGACAAGCCAGCGTCCGGGCGAGTGCGGAACTCGATCCCCCCGTCCGTGGCATACAGGCCGAACGTCGCGCGATCACAGTCGACGGCACCGGCTTCGAAGACGACCGCCCCAGGCGTCGGAGGCCCGTCGTGCGCGCGAATCCACAGGCTGATCGTCAGCGCGTCGCGGTGGTGGAGCGCGTTCGCGGCCAGGTCTACCCGGTCGTCGACACCATCCAGGCGGATGGCATGGCCCCCGTCTCGCGCGATCCAGCTCGCCCCTGTGAGGACCGCATGGTTGGCACCCCCGGCCACGTCACCCGCAACGACGCCGGTTCCCTCATCAAAGGGCAGACTGAGGATCGGGCTGGGAGGGGCGGTCGCGTGTGTGAGCGCCGGGGCTGGAACGGTCGTCGCAAGGAGGGCGAGGACAAGCGCAAGAGCGAGCCGCCGCGAGGGGCCAGTCCCGCGACCATCCGGGGGTGCGCCTGCGCTCGGCCGAGTCATCATCCCCTCCTGACACTGGTGGTACCTGTCGATGTGGCGATGGGGGACGGATCGTACGCCTCGGCGCCATCGTAGCGTCCGGGTTGATCGCACATCCACTCGAACAGCAGGTTCGTAGCCGCGCACTCTGGAGATCGAGTTGGTGAGCACGGGTCTCGCCGGGGCAACCGCTCGCCTCGGCGACGTTGAGCGGACTGAACGGCCGCTCCGGATCACCTCGAAGCTCGTCGGGGAGACGATCCGCAAGATGACCAGGATCCTCGAGCATGCGCCGCTCGACACGCGCGTCGCCTGGGTCCGTGACCTGTTCGCGCAGATCGACGTCAACAGCCGCGAGGGCAACGCTGTCGCGGTCTGGAAGGCCGCGACCGATCAGGGTGTTCG
>CAMTVM010000055.1:0-29492 GCA_947085195.1 uncultured Chloroflexota bacterium | reverse complement strand
GATCGGCGGCCCGGACGGTGGCGACGCATCGCACCTGTCCGCGCGGGAGCTTCTGGACCGCGCCGGAGTCTGGTGCGGCGCCCGGCTCCTAGAGACGGTGGCCTGACCTCACCGATGACCACCGCCGGACCTGACCTCGCCCAGGCGATCGAGGGCTTCCTGGCCTACCTCCGGCTCGAGCGGGGACTGGCCCCGGCGACCCTCGCGGCGTACCGGGCCGACCTGGCGGACTTCGCGATGAGCCGGGGCGTCGCAAGGGACTGGGCCGCCGGTCCGGAGGTTGCCCACCGGTACCTGGCGGCCCGGGCCCGGCGCGGCCAGGGCGCAGACCCTGGCCTCGCCCCCACCAGCCTCCGCCGCCGGACCGCGGCGATCCGCGGGTTCTACCGCTTCACCTTCGGCGACGGGATCATCCCGGTCGATGTCGCCGCGCACCTCGACCTGCCGCGCCAGTCGCGCCTGCTCCCGGAGACCCTCACCGAGGATGAGGTGGTCCGCCTGCTGGAGGCCTCGGGCGGCGAGCCCCCGCCGGACCGCACGCCCACGGACGCCGACGGGGCCGCCCTGCGCAACCGGGCACTGCTGGAGCTCCTGTACGCGGCAGGCCTGCGAATCTCGGAGGCGCTGGGCCTGGACCTGGGGGACCTGTCGCTCGAGAACGGGATCGTCCGGGTCATCGGCAAGGGGGACAAGGAGCGGGTGGTACCGGTGGGGGACGTGGCGCTCGACTGGCTCGGACGGTACGTCTCCTGGCCGCGCCCTGCGTGGCTCGCCGTCGCGCCCACCCTTGACGACCCGCGGTCGCCGCTGTTCGTCACCAGCCGCGGGAATCGCGTGGGACGCGGGCAGGCCTGGCGGACGACCAAGGACGCCGCCATCGCCGCGGGTCTCGGCGATCGCGTCTCCCCGCACACGCTCCGCCACTCGTTCGCGACGCACCTCCTCGAGGGCGGCGCCGACCTGCGCGTCGTCCAGGAGCTGCTGGGACATGCCAGTATTGCGACGACACAGTTGTACACGCACCTGACCGGGGAACGGATCCGCGAGGTCTACGCCCGCGCCCACCCGCGGGCCTGAGGGAGGTTGAGGGAGCACATGGGTTACACCGACTCACTGATGGCCTCGGGCGAGCGTGTCCTGCGCCGCGCCCGCCAGCACTGGTTCATGCTGGCCTGGAACGCGAAGACCGCGGTCCTGGCCCTGGTCGTGGCGCTCGTCCTGCTGATCGTGAAGCTCGTCTCCGGCGGCACCGGGCAACTGTTCGACCTCATGGGCTGGGCGACACTGGTCCTCGTGGTGCTGGGACTCGTCTGGATGGGGTGGGGTTACCTGCGCTACCGGAACGAGGAGTACCTGGTCACGACCCGCCGGCTGATCCATGTCGAAGGCGTGATCAACAAGAGGGCCACCGACTCCTCGCTCGAGAAGATCAACGACGCGGTCCTCACGGAGTCCATCTTCGGGCGCATCTTCGGCTTCGGAGACCTGGATGTCCTGACGGCGTCCGAGAGTGGCGACGAGAAGCTCCGGATGCTGCGCGACGCCAAGAACTTCAAGAAGGCGATGCTGGAGGCCAAGCACGAGCTGGAGATCGAGGTGTCGCGGCCGACGATGCCGGCCATGCGGACGCAGGAGCCCGCCCCGATCATGGCCGCCCCCGTCGTCGACTCGATGACGGCCGACGAGGTCGCCGCCGCGATCGAGCGCCTGACCGACATGCGGGACCGCGGGCTGATCACGCCCGAGGAGTTCGAGGCCAAGCGCAAGGAGATGCTCGCCCGGCTGTAACCCGGAAGGCCGGGTAGGATACGCGGGCCCTTCCCCGACCCTTCGCCGAGGTCCCCTTGCTGCTCCAGGAACCCGTCCTCGCGATCATCCTCGTCGCGATCTTCCTTGTCGTGGCCTTCCCGGTGCACGAGTTCGCCCACGCCTGGGCCGCCTACATCCAGGGCGACGCCACCGCGAAGCTGTTCGGCCGACTCACGCTCAACCCCATCGCCCACTTCGATCGGGTCGGCGGCACGTTGACGGCGCTCTCGATCATGTTCAGCCCGATCCTCTTCGGCTGGGCGAAGCCCACGCCGGTCAACCCGTCCAACTTCCGGGACCGGCGGAACGGCGACGTGATCGTCGCGCTCGCGGGTCCCGCCTCGAACCTGATGATGGCCGTGCTCGGGGCGATCGTGGTGAGGATCATCGTCTCACTGGGTCTCGATGTGCCGTTCCTGGCGGCTGCGGCCCTCTACTACTTCGTCGCGTTCAACGTCCTGCTGGCGATGTTCAACCTGATCCCGGTGCCGCCGCTTGACGGGTCCGCGCTGCTGTTCCGCTTCCTGTCGCCCCAGCAGGCCTGGAAGATCCGGCCGATCCTGGCCCAGTACGGCTTCATCATCCTGATCGGCATCTTCATCCTCTTCGGTCGAGTGCTCGGCGGATGGATCTTCGGTGTCACCAATCTCCTGGTGGGCGCGTAGGGTTCGCCAGCTCGGGTCGCACCTGGTGGCGCGCGTGAGCCCCCAGGAGCGTGCCGCGCTGGCTGCCTGGGTCCGCCCCGCAGAACTGGCCCTGTTCGATGCCATGCACGTCGCGGATCGCCGCCACGGGCTGGACGTCGCGGCCCACCTCCGGCGGGCCGGTGTGCTGGACCGGGACGTGCTGGCCGCGGGGCTCCTCCACGACTGCGCCAAGGGCGACACCGGGCCCGGGCCCCGGATCGCGTGGTCGCTGGGTGAGATCCTGGGCCCGTGGGTCCACGCCGCCGCCGCCCGCCTGCCCGGCTGGGCCGCGGCCATGGACCGTCTCCGCGACCACGCGGACGCCTCCGCGGATGCCCTGGCCGCGGCCGGCCTCCCGGCCCGCGCCGTCGACCTCGTCCGGTATCAGGAGGCACCGCGGGACCCTGAGTACGGTGCCCGCTTCCACGCCGCGGACGAGGCCAGCTGATGATGCTCGCCGCGTCGCCCGTCACCCAACCCTCCATCGCGTTCGACGAAGGACGCCGCCCAGAGTCCGCCACGCGCGTGACGCTGCCCGCCTTCGACGGCCCGCTGGCGCTGCTGCTCGCCCTCATCGAGGCCCGGCAGCTGGACGTCATGACCGTGCCGCTGGGTGCGCTCGCCGGAGCCTACCTGGATGCGGTGGCGAACCTTGACGGGGACCGGATGGGGAGCGTGTCCACGTTCGTCGCCGTCGCCAGCCAGCTGATCCTGATCAAGTCCCGGGCCCTGCTGCCGCGCCGCGCGGTCGAGGGCGTTGTCGCGCTGCCCGACGAGGGATCCGATCCCGAGGCCGAGCTCCGGGCCCGCCTCATCCTGTACCGCGCCTTCCGGGACGGCGGCGTCCGGCTGCTGGAGGACGCGCAGGCGCGGGTCGGGCTGTTCCACCGGGAGCCCACGGTCTCGCGTTCCGCTGGTCTCGCCGGCGCTCGTCCGCCCGCGGCGGAGCCTCTGTCGCCGGCGATCCTGGTCGGGGCGCTGGAAGGCATCGCCCGGGTTGTGCCGCCGCCCCCGCGGCCGCCTGAGACCATCCGCCGGACCATCACGCTCCTGGAACGGGCCGCGCTGATCCGCCGCGCGCTCGACGAGGCTCCTGTCGTCGTCCTCCAGGAGCTGCTTCGGGACGTCCGTGACCGGGTGGTCGTGGCGCTCACGTTCCTCGCCATGCTGGAGCTGATGAAGCGGCGGGAGATCGTGGTGGAGCAGGCAGAGCCGTTCGGTCCGATCATCGCCCGCCGGACCACCGCCGAGGAGCGCGCCGCCGCAGGGATCAGCGGGGCGATCGAGGAGGCCCCGCTGGACGAGTCGCTGGAGTCGTTCGCATGACCCGGGAGGCGATCGAGGGGCCGGGCGTCGTGGCACCCGGGGAGGACGAGGTGACGGTCGCGGAGGATTCTCTGCCGCCCGCCGGCAGCCTGACCGAGGCGCAGCTCGAGGCCCTGCTGTTCGTGGCAGAGCGCCCGCTCTCGCGACACGAGATCGCCGCGATCGCGGGGGTGGATCGCGCGGCCGTGGACGAGCGCCTTGGCGACCTCGAGGTGGCCCTGTCGGGTCGTGGCATCAGGCTGGCGCTGTCCGGGGATCGCGTGGAGCTGGTCACGGCACCGGAGGCCGGCGCGCTGATCGCCCGCTACGTTGGCGCGGACGTGGTCCGCATGTCGCCGGCGGCACTCGAGACGCTCGCGATCGTGGCCTACCGCCAGCCCGTCACCAGGAGTGGCGTGGAGCGGATCCGCGGCGTGGACTCCGACTACAGCATCCGCGCGCTCCTGCACCGGCGCCTGGTCACCGAGCTCGGCCGCGCGGAGACTCCCGGCCGCCCGATCCTGTACGGCACCGGCTTCGAATTCCTCGAGCGCTTCGGGCTCACCTCGCTGGAGGACCTGCCGCCGCTGGACCTCGATGTCGCCGCGCGGCTGGTGGACGGCCCGGACGGGACGGGCGACCCGGTCGCGAACCTCGCTGCGGCGGCCGTCGCAGCCGGCACGGTCGGGCGGCCAGGCGACCTCCCGGGCCGCGATCCGGACGAGAACGCCTGAGCCGTGCCGGCGGAGCGTCTGTCCAAGGTCCTGGCCTCGGCGGGCGTGGCGTCGCGGCGTGGCGCGGACGAGCTGATCGCGGCGCGCCGCGTCACCGTCGACGGCCGCCCGGCCGTGCTGGGGGAGCGAGTGGATCCTGAGACGCAGCGGATCGAGGTCTCGGGCCGGCCCCTGCGCTTGCCCGAAGGACGCCCGATCCACCTGGCCCTGCACAAGCCCATGGGCGTGACGTCCACGGTGAGGGACCGGCACGCCGAGCGGACGATCGTGGACCTCGTCCCGGCCGAGCTGGCGCGTGGTGCCCGGCTCTATCCGGTGGGCCGCCTGGACCAGGACTCGGAGGGGCTGATCCTGGTCACCAACGACGGCGACTGGGCCGAGCGGGTCCTGCACCCGCGGTTCGGCGTGGAGCGGGAGTACGCCGTGGGCCTCGCCCACCAGCTCACGCGCGACCAGGCGCATGCGCTGGAGACCGGCGTGGAGCTGTCCGAGGGGGTGGCCACGGTGACCGGGCTCCGCGGCCAGACCAACACGGAGGACCGGCGGCTCGCCGACATGCTGGAGCCCGCGCCCGACCAGCGGCTGGTGTGGGTCCGGGTGACGATCCACCAGGGCTGGAAGCGCCAGCTCCGCCGGATGTTCGCGGAGGTCGGGGCACCGGTAAGGCGGCTGGTCCGGGTGCGGATCGGCACGCTCCGGCTGGAGGGCCTCGCCGCGGGCGACGTGCGCCCGCTGACCCCGGCCGAGGTGCGCCGGCTGGGTGTCGGCGCCGTGGAGCGGGACGGGTCTTGAGCTTTCTGCGGCGGGTGTTCCGCCGTCCGTCCCCTGAGTGGGCCTCGTTCCTGGCGCCGGAGGCCTACGCCGCGTTCCAGGCGGCGCTCGACGCCGATCTCCGAGCGCGGGGCTGGACCTACCGCCAGGAGGAGGATGGGCTCTACGTCGACGACCCGGAGAGCGATCAGCCGTGGGAGTACGGGCTCACCAACCTGGCGCAGGTATGCGGGGGCGCAGAGCGAGAAGCCTGGCCCGAGATCGTCCGCGCCCACTTCGACCACATGCATGCCCTGCGCACCGAACCGGTCGACGAGCCGGCGGCGTGGGAGGATGCCCGGGCCATCCTCAAGCTGCGCCTGTTCGGGCCCGAGCATGCGCAGCTTGACCGCGTGGCCACCTATCCCGTGGCACCCGGGATCGTGGCGGCCCTCGCGATGGACCTGCCGACCACCGTCAACACCCTGACCCGCGAGGACATCGACGGCTGGCCTCCGGTGGACGAGCTCTACGCGATCGCCCTCGACAACGTCCGGGGCGAGGCCGCTCCGGACGTCGAGCTGATCGGGGATCCGCCCCGGGCGATCACCGCCCTGACAGGCGAGAGCTTCTTCGTGGCCACGCGGCTCCTGATGCTCCCCGAGGCGGTGGACCTGGGCGGCAGCCAGCACGCGCTGGTGGCGGTGCCCAACCGGCACACGCTGCTGGCGCACCCGATCCGGAGCGCGGACGCCGTCGGGGCCCTGTCGGTGATGGTCCAGCTTGCGACCCAGCTCCACCGTGACGGCCCCGGGTCGATCATCCCGACGGTCCTCTGGTGGCACGGCGGGGCCCTCACCCCGATCGAGGCCCTGTTCGACGGCAGGAAGGTGGAGGCGTGGCCACCCGACGAGTTCCTCGAGCTGCTCAACACGCTCGAGCCCGCCGTCGGCGCCTGACCCGGCTATGCTCCGGGTGATGACAGACCCCACGGACCCGCCCGCGTCGAGCATCGTGGTCGCCCTCGACGGGCCGGCGTCGAGCGGCAAGTCCAGCGTGGGATCGGCCGCCGCCAGCCGCCTCGGCCTGCGGTTCGCGGACACCGGCCTCATCTACCGGGCCCTGACGGCGGTGGCCCTGCGCGAAGGCGTGGCCACGGACGATGCGACGGCCCTGGTGGCCCTCGTGGACCGGGTGGCGCTGGGTGACGACGGAGCCGGCCGGCTGGCCCGGGTCCTGCTCGACGGGCACGACGCCACGCACTTCGTGCACACCCAGGAGGTGGACGCCGCCGTGTCCGCCGTCTCGCGGTTGCCGGAGGTCCGGGCCGCGCTCCTCGGGCGCCAGCGGGCGATGGCCGCCGGCGGCGGGATCATCCTCGCCGGTCGGGATATCGGGACGGTCGTGCTGCCGGACGCGCCGCTCAAGCTGTACCTCGACGCCTCGGTGGAGGAGCGGGCGTCGCGCCGGATCGCGGAGCGGGGCCTGGACCCCGAGGGCGGCGAGGCGAACGTCGTGCGCGACCAGCTGCGGAGCCGCGACGCGCAGGACCGGGACCGCCCGGTCGCGCCGCTCCGCCCGGCCGACGACGCGGTGGTGATCACCACGGACGGCCTGCACTTCGAGCAGACGGTCGAGCTCGTTGTCGCCGCGATCGTGCGCGCCGCCGAGGCCATGTCCGCCGCCGATGCCACCCCGGCCCCCTCCGCCGCCTCGCCCGCCGCACCCGTACCTGCGCGTCGTGCGAAGCGCAGCCGCGTCCTCGAGATCGCGATGAACATGGACAACGCCCAGACGCTCCTCGTGCGCATGATCGGACTGGTTGCCAGGATGGGCGCCCGGGCGTTCGCGCGCGTCCGCCTCGAGGGCCTGGATCGGATCCCGAGGACTGGCCCGGTCATCCTGGCCGCCAACCACATATCGAACGCCGATCCCGTCGTGATCGGCGCCTGGATCACGCCCGCACTCGACCACCGTCGGATCCACTGGCTGGGGAAGCGCGAGCTGTTCGACTGGCCTGTCTTCGGCTGGATCGCGGCCAGCTGCGGGGTGCACCCGGTGGAGCGTGGGACGGCCGACGTCGAGGCCTTCCGGCTGGCCACCCGGATCCTCGAGTCCGGCTTCGTCCTGATGATCTTTCCGGAGGGCACCCGCAGCCCGACCGGCCGGCTCCAGGAGGCGAAGGACGGCCTGGCGGCCCTCGCGCTGCGGACCGGCGCCGTCATCGTCCCGATCGGCATCAACAACAGCGATGCCGTGTGGCCAAAGGGTCGCAGGATGCCCAGCGCGTTCCCACGCCGCACCATCACCGTGCGGGTCGGCGAACCGTTCGAGGCGGGCCTCCTGGTGCCGCCCGGGATCGACGGGCGGGCGGCCAGGGCGGTCGCCACCACCGCGATCATGGGCCGCATCGCGACGCTCCTGGATCCCCGCCACCGCGGCGCGTACGCTGGGGCCGGCGACGAAGACATCACGCCGAAACCCTGACCGAGGGGGATCCCTCGACGGCGGAAACCTCCGACGTATGCGAACATCGGGGGCTATGGGCATGGTCGCGGAAGTCCGAATCGCACACCGCACGGGGTTCTGCTACGGCGTCCGGGAAGCCATCGACAAGGCGAAGGAGTCGGCGGCGGCGGGCAAGGCGACGCATACCCTCGGCCAGGTCGTGCACAACGAGGGCGTCATCCGCAACCTGCAGCAGCACGGGGTCGAGAGCGTCGACACGCTCGACCAGGTGAAGCACGGCGCGGCCGTGGTCATCCGCGCCCACGGCGTGAAGCCCGAGGTCTTCGAACGCGCGGAGGCCCGCGGGCTGGACGTCATCGACGGCACCTGCACCTGGGTCATCCAGGAGCAGCGCCAGCTGCAGGAGCTGGTCGACGAGGGCTATACGATCGTGCTCCTCGGCACCCCGAAGCACCCGGAGGTCGTCGGGCTGCTGGGCTTCGCCCCGGACGTCATCGTGGTGGACGAGGAGGAGGACTGGGGCCGGATCCCGCGCCGCAAGCGGATGGCCCTGATCACCCAGTCCACGCAGCCGCCGTGGAAGTTCGAGAAGCTTGCGGCCTTCATGGTCTCGCGCGCCCACGAGCTCAAGATCGTGAACACCGTCTGCCCGGTGACGATCCGCCGGCAGGAGGACACGATGGAGACGGCGCGCAACGTGGAGCTGATGGTGGTGGTGGGCGGCCGCCACTCCGCCAACACCAAGGAGCTGACCCGGCTGTGCTCGATCGCCGGCACGCCTGCCATCCAGATCGAGAACGCCCGGGACATCGTGGACGAGGCGCCGTTCACAATGGTCCGCGTGGTCGGCGTGACCGGTGGCACGTCCACCCCCATCGAGGACCTGAGGGACGTCGCCGAGCGCATCTTCGCGATCGCCGGCGCGCCCGAGATCCGGGAGCAGGCGGCGGAGCTTGCGCGGCGCGCGCTCGACGCGGCCGCCACCCCCGCCGGACGAACCACCTCGCTGCCGACGCTGCCCGTCCCCGCCGGCGTGGCCTGATCCCGTGACCGCCCGCTCGGCCGGTCTCCCGGTCGTCGCCCTGGTCGGTCGTCCCAACGTCGGCAAGAGCACGCTGTTCAACCGGATCGTCGGAGATGACCGCGCGGCGATCGTCGAGGACCGGGCGCGGACCACCCGGGACCGGCTCTACGGCCGGGCGGAGTGGAACGGCCGCCGGTTCGTGATCGTGGACACGGGCGGGCTGGAGGCCGCCCCCGGAGACGCGATCGAGGCCGCCGTGCAGCTCCAGGCTCGCCTTGCGATCAACGAGGCCGACGTGATCGTGTTCCTCGTCGACGCGGCGACGGGACCCACCCCCGCGGACCAGGATGCGGCGGAGCTGCTGCGCCGGACGACCAAACCGGTGCTGGTCGCCGCGAACAAGGCCGACAACCCGCGGCGCGAGATGGATGCGACGGAGTTCTTCGCGTTCGGCTGGGAGGACACCTTCGCGATCTCGGCCAACCATGGGCGCGGCGTGGGCGACCTGCTCGACGCGATCGTGTGGGCGATGCCGCCCGAGAGCGAGCAGGAGATCGCGCGGAAGGTGCGGGAGGACGAGGCAGAGGCCTGGGCCAAGGAGATGGCCCGCGCGAAGCCTGCGCCCTACGTGGTGGGTGATCCGGCGAACGCCGTGGACGAGGACGACGAGGACGACGATGCGGGCGGTGCTGCCGACGAGCCGGGTTCCGTGGGCGACGTGTCGGCCCGCTGGGACGCCGCGATGGCGGCGGACGACGACGAGCCGCCGGCGATCGCGTTCGTGGGCCGGCCCAACGTGGGCAAGTCCAGCCTGCTGAACTCGCTGCTCGGGGACAACCGGATGATCGTCTCGGAGATCCCGGGAACTACCCGCGACGCCATCGACACGACGATCCCGTGGGGCCGGAGCGAGATCGTCCTGATCGACACCGCCGGCATCAAGAAGCGCGGCAAGGTGGCGTCGGGGCCCGCGGCGGAGAAGTACTCCACGTTGCGGGCGCTCAAGGCGATCTCGCGGGCGGACGTCGCGGTCCTGGTGCTTGACGCGCACGACGGGCTCACGGCCCAGGACGCGCACGTCGCCGGGTACGTGGTGGAGGAGGGGCGCGGCCTCGTCATCGCCGTCAACAAGTGGGACATCGTCGAGGACAAGACCCACAAGAGCTTCGACGAGTTTGTCGCGACGCTCCGGCGCGAGCTGCCCTTCATCGACTACGCGCCGGTCGTCTCGATCAGCGCCAAGACCGGGCAGCGCGTGCAGCGCGTCCTGGAGCTGGCGGTGGACGTCTGGGGCGAGCGCCGCAGGCGCATCGGCACGGGGGAGCTGAACCGCCTCATCTCGGCCTCCGTGGAGCGCAACCCGCCGGCCATCGTCAAGGGCAAGCGCGCCAAGATCCGGTACGCCACGCAGGCCGGGGTTGCGCCGCCCACGTTCGTGCTGTTCGCCACGGATCCCACCTCGATCCACTTCTCCTACCGGCGTTACCTCGAGAACCGGATCCGCGAGGCGTACGGCTTCGACGGGACCCCGATCCGTCTGGTGTTCCGGGAGCAGGTCCGCGAGCAGCGCCCGAAGGGACGCTCGTCGCGCACCAGGCGGGGCTGATCGCAGGGCAGGGAGGATGACCCGCGTCGGGATCGCGGCCGGGGCGAAGCCGCTGAGATCGCGGGACCTTGGGGGAGCTGAGGCGTCGCGGGCCGTGGCAATGCGGGGCGCCGCCGACCGGCTCGGCTCCGGCCCCTGGCGGCCGTGGCGCCCCAGGCCACGAGTCCGCCCTGACGGGCCGCCTGCCGCCCCCGGACGGCAGCGTCGTGGCGCCCCACGCCACGACCTCGGCCTGACGCGCCGCCTCGGCGCCGGTGAGGGAAATCTCGTGGACTGTGGCGCCACGGCTCGCACCGAGTGGCTTCCCCAAGACCGGCGACCCAAGACCGGCGGCGTCGCCGCCGGATGGTAGACTCGTCGGCCTCGGGGCGTGGCGCAGCCTGGTAGCGCACCTGAATGGGGTTCAGGAGGTCGAGCGTTCGAATCGCTCCGCCCCGACCAACCTCTGAGCACGAAGGAGCCCCCGGAGGCGACTCCGGGGGCTTCCGTTTTGGCGTCCACGTGCTGAGCGTCTCCAGAGCCGCTCGGTCCGGACGGCCTGCCCGGCGGACCGTTTCGGCCCTCGCCGTCGGATCGCCGAGCGGCAAGACTGGGGGAACGGCGCCCTGCTAAGAGGCCCACCCGGCTGCGGCTACAACATGGCGGACTACTGTGGCCATTGGCTGAGCTTCTGCGGGCTACCATCGGGTCCCGCAACGATGGAGGTCACGCGCCCGGATGGACATCCCGCAGACCCATGCCAAGGGGATGATCCCTGACCAGGCTCGCGCCGTCATCATCGGCGGCGGCATCATCGGCACCAGCATCGCCTACCACCTCGCCAAGGTCGGCTGGAAGGACGTGCTGCTGCTCGAGCGGCGCCAGCTCACCGCGGGGACCACCTGGCACGCCGCCGGTCTCATCACATCCGCGGGGATGACCTCCGAGACGTACCTGTGGATGGCCCGGTACACGCTGGACCTGTGCAAGTCACTGGAGGCCGAGACGGGTCGGGCGACGGGCTTCCGGCCGATCGGGCACCTGAACCTCGCCACGACGCCGCAGCGGCTGGAGAGCCTGCGTCGCGATGCCGCGTTCGTCCGCGGCTTCGGCGTGCCCAACGAGGAGATCTCGGTCGCCGAGTTCGGGCGCATGTGGCCGGCCGCGAGGACCGACGACGTACTGGCCGCGTTCTACGTGGCGGACGAGGGTCGCGCGAACCCGGCCGACCTGACCCAGGCCTACGCGAAGGGCGCCCGCATGAACGGAGCCCGGATCGTGGAGGGCGTCACGGTCACGGGCATCACGCAGGCCGGCGGTCGCGTCACGGGCGTCGAGACCGACAAGGGGCGGATCCGCGCCGAGTACGTGGTCAACGCGGCAGGCATGTGGGGCCGCGAGGTCGGCGCGATGGCGGGCGTGTCCGTCCCGCTCCAGGCGGCCGAGCACTACTACCTCATCACCGACACCGTGCTCTGGGCGCACCCGGACCTGCCGGTCATCGAGGAGCAGGACCGCTATGGCTACTATCGTGAGGAGGGTGGCGGGATCCTCGTGGGCCTGTTCGAGCCCAAGGCGGCAGCGTGGTCCGTAGACCGCATCCCGAGCGACATTGCCTTCGCCAGCCTGCCCCCCGATTGGGATCGCATCGGGCCATTCCTGGACACGGCGATGGACCGCCTCCCATCCCTGCGCGAGGTCGGGATCCGGACCATGTTCTGCGGTCCGGAGAGCTTCACGCCGGACGTGATGCCGCAGCTCGGTGAATCGCCGGAGGTCCGCAACCTGTTCGTGGCCGCGGGCCTCAACAGCCTGGGCATGATCCTGAGCGGCGGCATCGGCAGCCTGACCGCGCACTGGATCGTTGACGGCGTCCCGCCGGTGGACGTCACCGGCTTGACGGTTGATCGGACGCAGACCTTCGAGACCAGCCGCCGGTTCCGGAAGGACCGCGCGGTCGAGCAGCTCGGGGCCCTGTTCGGGGACGCGGTGTTCCCGTCCTGGCACGCCTGGTCGGCGCGCAACGTGCGCCGTTCGGTCATCCATGACCGGATGGCGGCCAATGGGGCGCATTTCACGGCGTCGTCGGGCTGGGAGTATGCGGACTGGTTCGACATCGACCACGGCAACCCCGATCTGCCGCAGGGTTTCGGCCGGAACGCCTCGTTCGCCTACATGGCGGAGGAGCACCGGGCCGTCCGCGAGGCGGTCGGCATGCTCGACATGTCGGGCATGGCCAAGTTCCTCGTGCAGGGTCGGGACGCGGAGCGTGTCCTCAACCGGGTCTGCGCCAACGACGTGTCCGTCCCCGTGGGCCGCCTCGTCTACACGCAGTGGCTCAACGAGGCCGGCGGGATCATCGCCGACCTCACCGTCACGCGGCTGGCGGACAAGCGGTTCCTGCTCGTGGTCACCGACACGATCCACCGCCGGATGGCGCCCTGGATCGAGCGTCACACGCGCGAGGACGAATTCGTGACCGTGACCGACATCACGGCCGGGGTCACGCTGATGTCGGTCCAGGGTCCGCGGTCGAGGGAGCTCCTGTCCTCGCTCACGAGCGCGGACCTGTCCAACGAGACGTTCCCATACCTCACGGCGCAGGAGATCGACCTCCACTATGCCCGAGTGCTGGCCATGCGCGTCACCTACGTCGGCGAGCTGGGCTGGGAGCTGCACGTGCCCGCTGACCAGGCGCTGACCGTCTACGACGCGCTCCTCGAGGCCGGATCTGGCATGGGATACCGGAACGTCGGTATGGGTGCGCTCAACAGCCTGCGCCTCGAGAAGGCATACCGGGACTTCGGCCTGGATATCGACAACAGCGACACGCCGCTTGACGTGGGCCTCGGGTTTGCCGTCGCCTGGGACAAGCCCGGTGGCTTCATCGGCCGGGACGCGCTGCTCGCGCTTCGCCGGCCGGGGCCCCCGAAGCGGCGCCTGGTCCAGGTGCTCCTGGAGGACCCGGAGCCGATCCTCTACCGCGCCGAGCCCGTGCTGCGCGACGGGCAGTGGTTCGGCCACGTTCGCTGGGGCGGCTACGGCCACACGCTGGGCGGCGCGATCGGCCTGGCGATGGTCGAGGACGAGGCCGGCATTCCGGCCGGGGCCATCGACGGTGGCAGGTTCGAGGTGGACGTCGCCGGCGTCCGGTACCCGGCCCGGGCCTCGGTCCGGCCGATGTACGACCCGGTCCGGCTTCGCATCAAGGCCTGACCACGCGGCCCACCGGTAGACTGGGCCGGTGACCAGCGACGACGCGCGCCTCGATCAGGAGCAGCTCACCGGCCGCAACGACATGGACCCCGAGGCGTTTCGTGCGGCCGGGCACGCCGTGGTCGACCGCCTGGCGGACTACCTCGCGGACCTCGAGCGATACCCGGTGTTCCCGCCCATCGAGCCCGGGACGATCGCAGCGCAGCTGCCCGAGCACGCGCCCGAGGGGCCGGAGGCCATCGACGCGATCCTGGCCGACGTGGACCGACTGGTCTTCCCCAACGCCACGCACTGGCAGCACCCCGGGTTCTTCGCCTACTTCGCCACCAGCGCGTCCGGCCCGGGCGTCCTGGGCGAGATGCTCACCGCCGCCCTGGGCCAGAACCCGATGCTCTGGCGGACCTCGCCGATCGGCACGGAGCTTGAGGGCGTGGTGGTCCGGTGGCTGCGCGAGGGTCTTGGCCTGCCGGACGCTTTCGAGGGTCTGCTGACGGACACCGCGTCCACGTCCACCCTGAGCGCCCTGGCCGCCGCACGGGAGGCTGCCGGGCTGGACGCCTCCGCCCAGGGCCTGGCGGCGCGCGAGGACGTGGCCCGGCCGCGCGTCTACGCCTCCGCCGAGGCGCACAGCTCGGTCGAGAAGGCGTGCATGACGCTGGGCCTCGGGCGCGCGGCGCTGGTCAAGATCCCCACCAACGACCGGTACGAGCTGGACCCCGCCGCGCTCCGGGCCGCCGTCAAGGCCGACCGGGCGTCAGGCCTTCGCCCCATCGCCATCGTGGCGACCGTCGGCACGACATCCTCCACCTCTGCGGACCCGGTGGCCGCCGTCGCGCACATCGCGGAGCGCGAGGGTCTCTGGCTCCACGTCGACGCCGCGTATGCCGGTGTGGTCGCGCTGTTGCCGGATCGCCGCGGGCCCTTCGCCGGCTGGGAGCGCGCGGACTCGATCGTCGTCAACCCGCACAAGTGGCTGTTCACGCCGCTCGACGCGTCGCTGCTGCTGAGCCGGCGGATGGACCAGCTCCGGGCCGCGTTCAGCCTCGTTCCCGAGTACCTGCGCACGCTCGACCGCGTGAACCCGGTCCTGGACTACAGCGAGTACCAGCCCCAGCTCGGCCGTCGGATGCGGGCCCTCAAGCTTTGGATGCAGCTCCGCTGGTTCGGCATGGAGGGGATGCGCCGCCGGATCGCCTACCACCTGGACCTCGCCGCCGCGTTCGCAGCCTGGGTGGATGCCAATCCGGACTGGGAGCGCCTCGCGCCGGCCCCGTTCTCGACCGTCTGCTTCCGCTATCGTCCGGCACGCCTCAGCGGCCGCGAGGACGAACCCGGAATCCGAAGCGCCCTGGACGACCTCAACACCCGCCTCATGGATGCCGTCAACCGGACCGGTCAGATCTTCCTCTCGCACACACGCCTCCGGGACCGGTTCACGCTCCGGATGGCCATCGGCAACCTGCACACCGAGCCGCGGCACGTGGAGCGGGCCTGGGAGCTGCTCCAGGTGCACGCCGCGCGCCTGGACGTGTGAGTGCCAGCCCCCGGGACCAAAGGAGCACCCGCCATGTCGAAACCGGTCGAGATCCTCTACTTCTACCGCACCAGATGGGGCCATCACGACGAGTTCGTCGAACTGTTCAAGCGCAACCACTGGCCGATCCTGCGCGAGCAGCAGGCCGCCGGCCGTTACACCGACGTCCGGCTCCGGACGCCTCGCTTTCACGGGGTGGGGGAGGCCGGCTGGGACGTGATGGTCTCGATCACCTACCGGGACTGGGCGGCGATCCAGGAGCACTCCGACGGCGACATCGTCCTGCGGCTGTACCCGGACCAGGCGACGTTCAAGGCCGAGGAGCAGCGGCGTTTCGCAATCCTGGAGGCGCATTGGGACGTGGTGCTCGAGGACGGGTCGCTTCCGCGCTGACGAGCGAACCTGAGGTCCGGGCATCGGCGCACGTCGTCGCCGCGGACCCGCGATAATGGGCGTCCTGATCCGCCCGTCCCACCGGAGGCCCGCACCGCCCGTGCCGCCCATCACCGAGCTCTCCCGTATCGAGCCCGTGCACCTCGCCCGGCTCGAGAAGCAGGGCATCTTCACCACCGGGATCCTGCTCGAGGTCTCGGAGACGCCCGCCCGTCGCCAGACCCTTGCAGACCACGTCAGGGCGACGCCCAACGATGTCGGGACCTGGCGGGACGAGGCGCTCATGCTCAACCTCGCCGGGTTTGGCCCCCGCGAGCACCAGCTCCTGGTCCAGGCCGGCCTCCGCGGGCTGCGAGACCTGCTGGATATCGAGCTGGCCGCCTTCCGGATCCGTCTTGCCCGCGCGGCGACGGAGCTCAACTGGGAGCTGCCGCCGGACCTGATGGTCGAGACTTGGTGGGAGCAGGCTCGCACCCTCGAGGAGGAGTGAACAGGTCGGGGCCCCTGTCGGAGGGGGACCCGTCCCACACCCGGTACCATCGGCGCCTGATGGCATCCCTCCGCGGCGCGCTGGCCGCCCTCGTCACCGGCTTCGCGACGGCCCTGGTGGTCGTGGCGCTTGCGATCCTCCCGTTCCTCAACCCGGTCTGGGTCGGCTTCGAGCAGGGCCGCGCTCAGGCGCAGGCGTGGACTGGGTTCGGACCGAACGATCTCGCCCATGTCACGAACGGGATCCTGGCTGACCTGATCATCGGGCCGCCGGCGTTTGACGTGGAGCTCAACGGGCAACCGGTCCTCGTGGAGCGCGAGCGGGAGCACATGCGCGACGTCCGGCGGGTGTTCGCCTCGTTCTACATGGCGGCGCTGGTCGCGGGCGGCGTCCTGGTGGTGTTCGCCGGCGTGGCGCGTGCGCTGGGTGTCCGCTCTCGCGCCGGGTTCTGGCGCCGTCTGTCGACGAGCGGCAAGGCCGTCGCCGTCGTGACAATCGTCGGCGGCCTCGCGGCGATGATCTTCTTCGATATCGCCTTCGAGATTTTCCACCGGCTGTTCTTCCCGGCTGGGACGTACCTCTTCGACCCGAGGACCGACCGTCTCGTCCAGCTCTTCCCGCAGCAGTTCTGGGTGGAGACCACGTTCGGCGTCGGGATCGTCGTCGTCGTCCTCTCCCTCGCCATGGCGGTGCTGGCCGGCCGCCGTGCGGCGAGGCTGGACCCGTGACCCATGGCGGTGTGCCGATCGCGCGCCTGTTCGGGATCGAGATCCGCATCTCCCTCGGATGGGCCGTGCTGGCTGCGCTCGTGACCGTGATCGGCGCGGAGCAAGCCGCCATCATGGCCCCCGGCATCGCGTCGCCCGTGCAGTGGGTGATCGGCGTGGCCGTGGCACTTGGCTTCCTGGCCTCGGTGGTCGCCCACGAGCTGGCGCATGCGCTGGTCGGACGTCGCCGTGGCGTCCCGTCGAACTCGATCCAGCTCGGGTTCGTGGGTGGGCTCGCCCCGCTGTCGATCCAGGCGCGCAGACCGGCCGACGAGCTCGCGATCGCCCTGGCGGGACCGCTGCTGTCCCTGGCGGTCGCCCTGGTGGCCCTGCCCGTCGCGATCGTGATGGGGTTGGCCGGCCCGGGTCTCGGGGCGGTGGCCGGCGGGCTCGCCGTGGTCGGCGGGCTCAACTTCATCCTCGGACTCGTGAGCCTGGTGCCCGGGCTCCCGCTCGATGGCGGGCGCGTGGTCCGCGCGCTCGCGTGGGCCCGCAGCGGCGATCCGGACCGGGCCGGGCGGTTCACCGCCCGCGTCGGGCGCCTGTTCGGCTGGGCGACCGTGGGCGTCGGGATCGCGACGGTGCTCGCTGGGCAGCTGGCAGGGGGACTGCTCCTCCTCTCCCTCGGCTGGCTGGTTGCGTCGGGTGGGCGCGCCTTCGACCGGCGCCTGGACCTGGAGATCCTGCTGCGCGGGGCCACCGTCGGCGAAGCGATGCAGGCCGACGGCCCGAAGATCCGGCCGAGCCTCACGGTGGACACGTTCGCCGACAGGTTCCAGGGGCCTGATGCGGTCACCGCGATCCCGGTCGTCGAGGGCGATGTCGTGCTGGGCGTCATCGGCGCCAGGCGGCTGCAGCGGCTGGGGCGTCGCAGATTTGGGTCCGTGCGCGCCTCGGAGGTCATGGCGGTCCCGCCCGAGGCCCCGTTCCTGGCGCCAGGCGACGCGCTGTGGGACGCCGTGGACACGCTGAACGTGTCTGGCCTCGACGGGATGGCCGTGCTCGACGACGGGCTGTTCGTCGGGATGGTCGTCCGGCAGTCGATCGCCGACCTCATCCGGCGTCGCCAGGAGGAGCGGGAGCCCGCGAGCGCCCAGGGCCCGTGGCGGTGAGCGTCGCCGACCCGCTAGGATCGGTGGCCAGCAGGAGGATTCATGGATCGCCCCGACGCCCCGCGCAGTGAACGCCGACGCCTGACCCACGTGGACCGGCGCGGGCGACCCCGGATGGTCGACGTGGGCGCGAAGATCCCCACGGCCCGGCGAGCGGTCGCCGAAGCCGAGGTGGTCGTCTCGCCCGAGACCATGAGCCTCGTCATCGACGGGGGCAACGAGAAGGGCGATGTCCTCACGGTAGCCGAGCTCGCCGGCGTGATGGGGGGCAAGCGGACCGCAGAGCTCATCCCGCTCTGCCACCCGCTCCCGCTGACCGACCTGTTCGTCGCGATCACCCCGGACCGCGCCGCCGGCGTGCTCCGCATCCGCGCCGAGGCCGCCACGGTCGGCCAGACCGGCGTGGAGATGGAGGCGATGACCGCGGCGTCGGTGGCCGCCCTCACCGTGTACGACATGGTCAAGGGCGTCGAACGCGGGGTGGACATCCGGTCTCTCCGCCTGCTGTCCAAGACCGGCGGCAAGAGCGGCGACTGGCATCGGCCGACGCCCTCCGATGACGGGTCCGCCCGCCCGGCCCGGCGGCCCGGCGACCGGATCGCGGGCCGGGTCGGGAAGCGCAAGCCTCTCTGATGGCGCCATCCGCGCCGGATCCTGCGCCGGGCTCCGCCGCGGGTTCCGCCGGGCGCTCCGCGCTCGTCCTGACGGCGAGTGACCGCAGCGCGGCCGGTACGCGTCCGGACGCCTCCGGCGAGCTGCTGGCAGCCCGGCTGGCGGCGCTCGGGTTCGCCGTCGAGCGGCGCGTCGTCCCTGACGACGAGAGCGCCATCGCAGCGGCGATCGTCGCCGGCGCCCGCGACCACCGGCTCGTCGTCACGACCGGCGGCACGGGCCTCACGCCACGGGACGTGACGCCGCAGGCGACGGCCGCGATCCTGGATTACGAGGTGCTCGGAATCGCGGAGGCGATGCGCGCCGAGGGCCGCCGCGCCACGCCATTCGCCGCCCTCTCGCGGGGTGTCGTGGGCGTCCGTGGCGGCGCGCTCATCGCCAACCTGCCCGGTTCGCCCCGGGGAGCAATGGAGTCGCTCGAGATCCTCGTCCCGCTCCTCGACCACGCCCTTGAGACCCTCGCCGGCTCGTTCGACCACGCGGCCGCCCGGGATGCGGGACGCGAGGACCTGCCACCCGGCATGCCGGAGGATGCCTGACCCCGTGTTCGTGAGCTTCGCCCACGTTCCCCTCTATCCGCTTGTCTTCCCCCTCTTCTGGGGCGCAGTTGCCTTCTTCAGCCTGGCGATGGCGCGCCACCTGCGCGTCTTCGCCGCGGCGCGCACGGCGTCGCCCACCGACCGCCCGCTGACCCGGCTGCTGGGGACGATCCGCTACGGCCTGGTCCAGACCCGGATGTTCCGCGACGTCCGCGCCGGTTTGACGCACGCGGCCATCTTCTGGGGATTCATCCTGCTGACCATCGGGACCGCCAACATCGCCCTGGGCGGACTGATCCAGGCGGTCGTCTCGTCGCCCTTCGACGGGCTGCTGTGGGCGGCCGTCAAGGCGATGCAGAACGTGGTCGCGATCGTCATCCTCGCGGCGCTGGCCGATGCCACCTGGAGGCGCGTGGTGGAGCGGCCGGCGAGACTCACCCTCAACGCCCACGCGCTGGTGATTCTCGGGCTGATCGGCGTGGTCGTCGCCGCGGATCTCCTGGCGCAGGTCTTCGAGGTCGCGGCCCATGGAGCGGTCGAGGGGGCGCTGATCGCCAACGCGGCCGGTGGGGCGCTGGCGGGCATCGACGCCGGGATCACGGGTGCGCTGTTCGCCCTGATGTGGTGGCTCCACATGGTCGCCGTGGCAGTCTTCATGTGCTACCTGCCTTACGGCAAGCACCTCCACGTCGCCACGGCCATCCCGAACATCCTGCTGCGCAAGGTCGCGCCCCGAGGGCAGCTGCCGGCCATGGATCTGGAGGCCGAGGACGCGACCTTCGGCGTCCGGACCGTGGCCGATCTCTCGTGGAAGGACCTGCTCGACGGGTTCACCTGCACCGAGTGCGGGCGATGCCAGCAGGCATGCCCGGCCTACGCGACCGGCAAGCCGCTCAACCCCAAGGCCCTGATCATGAACATCCGCCACGAGGCGGTGGCGGCCGAGGCCGGCGTGCCGCTGATCCCGAACTCGCCGTCCGTGCGCGAGACTTTCGGGCTGGACGACCGCTTCAGTCCGGAAGCCGCGGCCCGGCCGCTTGTGGACGTGGCCATCCCGTACGACGCAGTCTGGGACTGCCTCACCTGTGGCGCCTGCGTCGAGGCCTGCCCGGTCACCATCGAGCACGTCGACAAGATCGTCGGCCTGCGCCGGAACCTGGTCCTGGAGGACAGCCGCTTTCCGAAGGAGCTGACGGCCGCCTTCCGCGGCATGGAGAGCGTCGCCAACCCGTGGGGCCAGCCGCCGTCAGCGCGCATGGACTGGACCAGGGGACTCGCGTTCAAGGTGCGGACCGTGGCCGAGGTCAAGGCGGCCGGCCGGCTCGATGGCCTCGAGGTCCTCTACTGGGTCGGCTGCGCCGCCGCGTTCGACGACCGCAACAAGCGCGTCGCCCGGGCGGTGGCCACGTGCCTTGACGCGGCCGGGATCTCGTACGCGGTCCTGGGGCAGGAGGAGAACTGCACCGGCGATCCAGCACGGCGGATGGGCAACGAATACGTGTTCCAGATGCTGGCTGGCCAGAACATCGAGACGCTCAACCGGTACGGACTCGGGGAGCGGACGATCGTCACGGCGTGCCCGCACTGCTTCAACACGATCGGCAACGAGTACGGCCAGCTGGGCGGCACCTTCGCCATCCGCCATCACAGCGAGTTCCTCGCGGACCTCGTCAAGAGCGGGCGCCTGGTGATCGGGGCGGACGGCCTGCCGGGGCGTTCGTTCACCTACCACGACTCGTGCTACCTGGCGCGGTACAACGGCGTGATGGCCGCCCCGCGCGACGTCCTGGGCGCGATCCCGGGCATCGAGCTTCGCGAGATGGGGGACAGCGGGCGCCAGACGTTCTGCTGCGGCGCCGGCGGCGGACGGATGTGGATGGAGGAGTCCCGTGGCACGCGCGTCAACGCGGCACGCACGCTCCAGGTCCTCGCGACGGGGGCTGCAACGGTGGCGACGGCGTGCCCGTTCTGCATCGTGATGCTGCGGGACGGCCTGGCCGATGCCGGCCGGGGCCCGGATGCCGAGAGCCCGGTGTCCTCGCAGGACATCGCCGAGGTGCTGGCGGCGGCACTGGCTCCCGGGCCGTCGCTGGCCGGGCGCGACGTGCCGGCCGGCCGCGCGCTGCCGGTCGTCTGAGCGGCGCCGGCGCTGGCCCGTCGGCCGCGGCGCGGTGCCGCGGAGGTCGACCGGCTCGTGAGCCGTTCCGCCGCCCGCTCGTCAGCCGCGGAGCGGCCCGCTGCAGGAGATGCAGGTCCGTTCCGTCCAGAGGTTGCCCATGCCGCAGATCGGACAGACCTTCATGCCCTCCGTGGAGACGGCGAACGGGGAATCGGAACCGTCGAGCGCCGGTGGCCGCCGGGACCGGATCCGGATGGCGACGAGCGCGACGAGCGCGACGACGGCGATCAAGAGGACGAGCAGGTAGATCTGGTCCACGAAGGCACCTTCCCCAGCCTCGACAACCCGGGACCCCCGCGGTCAGGCGCGCCGATGCCGGTGTGACCATAGGGTAGGCCCGCGCTCCGCGGCTGTCACCCATGACCTTCGGCGCACCGCGGCGCTGCTACGATGCCGGTCATGACCATGAACGCGCCCGCCCCGGGTTTGGTCCGGCTCAGCGATGAGCAGATCCTGCTGCGCGATGCCGTCCGTGTCCTCGCCGACGAGCGGGTCGCCCCGCGCGCCGCGGCGATCGACCGCGATGCCGTGTGGCCCGAGGACATGCGGCGCCTGCTGGGTGAGCACGACGTCTTCGCGATCCCCTTCTCGGAGCAGCACGGTGGCCTGGGCGCAGACCTGCTCACGCTGTGCCTCGCGATCGAGCAGCTCTCCCGCCACTGCGCGACGACCGGGCTCATCCTCGCCGTCCAGGCGCTGGGCGCGATCCCGATCCAGGTCGCGGGCACGCCCGAGCAGCAGGACCGGTGGCTTCCCCGGCTCGCGTCCGGCGAGAAGCTGATCGCCTTCGGCATGACCGAGGCGGACGCCGGGTCCGACCCGTCGGGGATCCGGACGAAGGCCGTCCTCGACGGGGACGAGTACGTCATCGACGGCACGAAGCGGTTCATCAGCCAAGGGTCGGTCGCGTCCTACGTCGTGGTGTTCGCCGTCACCAACCCCGGGGCCGACAAGCCCAGCCGGCGCCTCTCCGCGATCCTGGTGGAAACCGACCGACCGGGCTTCGCAGTGACCCGCCTCGAGCACAAGATGGGGATCCGGGGTTCACCCACGGCCGAGCTCGCCTTCGACGGTGTACGTGTCCCGGTCGCCAACCGCCTGGGCGAGGAGGGGCAGGGCTTCGCGATCGCGATGCAGACGTTCGAGCGCTCGCGTCCCGGGATCGCGGCCCAGGCCGTCGGCATCGCGCAGGGCGCCCTGGAGGTCGCGGCCTCGTACGCCACGCAGCGCCGCCAGTTCGGCAAGCCCATCGGTGAGCTCCAGATGGTCCAGGCGATGCTCGCGGACATGGACGCCGCGACCGAGGCCGCGCGCCACCTCCTCTACACGGCCTGCGAGGAGATCGAGGCGGGGACGCCCGATGCCGCCCGGTGGGCCTCGATCGCGAAGCTCGTCGCCGGCGACACGGCCATGCGGGTGACGACGGACGCCGTCCAAGTCCTCGGCGGCTATGGCTACATCGACGAGTACCCGGTGGAGCGGATGATGCGCGACGCGAAGATCACCCAGCTCTACGAGGGGACCCAGCAGATCCAGCGGCTCATCGTCGCCCGGTCATTGCTCGCCAGGAGCGGCTGACCGGACGCCCGACCCAACCAGGAGTAGTGCACGCGTGCGAATCCTCGTCCTGACCAAGCCGGTACCCGACCCGGCTGCCGGCGCCGAGCGGCTCGGCCCAGACCTGCGGCTGGACCGGGCGTCGTCCCCGACAGTGGTGAACGGCAACGATGAGTACGCGCTCGAGGCGGCTCTGAGGCTGGTGGAGGCGCACGGTGGCGAGGTGGTCATCCTCGCGATGGCGCCGGCCAATGCGGTCGAGACCATGCGCAAGGCGCTCGCGATGGGGGCCCACCGGGGGATCCTGATCACCGACCCGGCGCTCGCCGGCGCGGACCTGCCCACGACCATCCGCGTGCTGGCGGCGGCGATCGCGGCCGCCCCCGAGCCCTTCGACCTGATTCTGGCGGGCTTCGACACCTCCGATGGCAACGGCGGAGCGGTCGCGGCCGGGATCGCCGTTCGCCTGGGCCTGCCACTGTGCTCGGCCGCCGCGCTTATCGAGCCCGATCTTGCCGCCGGCAGCGTTCGTGTCCGCCGCCTGTCCGCCAAGGGGTACGACGTCGTCGAAGCACCGATGCCCACGGTCCTGTCCTGCACGCAGGCGCTCGGCGAGCCTCGCTACCCGTCACTGAAGGGGATCATGGCCGCCCGATCGCGGGAGATCGCGGTCCGCTCGCTCGCGGACCTCCCCGAAGGCCTCGCCCCGGCCGATCGCGGCTGGGCCACGAAGGTCCTGTCCGCGGCCCCACCGGAGGCGCGCGCTGTCGGACGCACCGTCACGGCCGGCCCCGCGGATGCCGCCAGGGAGATCGCCGACTTCCTCGCAGACCGGAGGCTCATCTGATGACCCCGATGATCGTCGCCGTGGCGGAGGTTGCCGACGGAGCCCTGACGCGCCTGTCCACCGAGATCGCCACGCTCGCCCGGACCCTCGCCGGGGAGGCCGGCGGGTCTGCCGCGGGCCTGGTCGTCGATGCCGCCCCGGATGCTGCCGCGGCGCAGCTTGCGGCGTACCTGCCACGCGTGGTCGCGGTCGCGTCTCCCGCCACCGGGCGTGAGACCTGGGCGCCACACGCCGCCGCCGAGCTCCGTCGGCTGGTGGACGAGGGCGCCACGCACGTCATCCTGCCCACGACGACGGATGGCCGTGACGTGGGCGGGATGCTGGTCGCGCTGCTGGGCTGGGGCCTGCTCGCCAACGCCGAGGGCGCCACGTGGGACGGCGACGGTCCGGTCGTGCACGCGAGCGTCCTGGGCGGCAAGGCGATCACCCGCAGTGCGTTTGCCGGTGCCACCGGGATCATCACCGTCCCGCCGGGCGCCGTGGCCGCCGTCGAGGCCGACGCCACCGGGAGCGTTGAGGCGCGTGCCGGCGCGGATGCGCCCGTGATCCCGGCCGTGTCCGTGCTCGAGCGCGTTGCCGAAGCCGGCGCCGCCGTCTCGCTCGAGGAGGCACGCGTCGTCATCACCGCCGGCCGCGGCATCGGAGGTCCCGAGGGCTTTGCGTTCGCGGACGAGCTGGCCGAGCTGCTCGGCGGCGTGGTCGGGGCCACGCGTGCGGCGGTGGACGCGGGCTGGATCGCCTATGCTCGCCAGATCGGCCAGACCGGCAAGATCGTCAAGCCGGCCCTGTACGTCGGGCTAGGCGTGTCCGGCGCCATGCAGCATCGGGTCGGCATGCAGGCGTCCGAGGCCATCGTGGCGATCAACCGGGACCCCGACGCTCCGATCGCGGAGATCGCGGACCTGTTCGTCCTGGGCGACCTTCTCGAGGTGGTCCCGGCGCTCGTCTCGGAGCTCCGCGCCCGGCGCGGCGCCTGAACAGACGAGCAGGACGGGGACGAGGAGATGACGGCCGGCGCGATCCTGTGGCTCGCGCTCCTCGTCGTCCTGCTCGGGCTGTTGGTCGTCCTCGCCCGCCGGATCTCCGTGTTGATCGCGCGGACCAGGGACCTTGAGCGCGTGCAGCGCTCCGTCGAGAGCATCGACCGCCGGCTGGCCGCCACCAGCGACCCGCTGGTCGCGCACCTCGACGAGGTGCGCCGGCACTCGGGGGATCCCCACGCGCTGGCGCAGGACCTGGGGCCGGCCCTGGCGATCCTCGAAGAGCTCGCCGCGGAGACCGCGGCCCTCCGTGTACCGGCCGTCCTCGCGGGCCAGGAGGCGGTCATGATCCACGAGACGGAGCGCGCGGTGCGGGCCGCGGAGCTGGTGGTACACGGCCTGGATGCCCTGCTCACGTCTCGTGGACATCGGGATCTCGAGGCGCATACCTCGCTCAAGCGGGGCGCACTCAACCTGCGGCATGCCCGCGAGGCGTTCGCACGTGCAGCGGCCGAGGTGGCGGCGCTCCGCCCGGTCGATCTTGCCGTTCGTCCGGGCAACCGTTTCCGCGCCCCGATCAGGACCGCCCAGACCGCCACGACCGTCCCGTCGGCGCTCTTCGAAGCCGGCGACCGGGACCCCGACGGGCCATCTGAACCCCGCATGTAGTGGTATCCTCGGCCGACACCACAAGGGATAGTGGTTGAGGAGGACGCAAGGCCCATGCGCTGCCCTCAGTGCGGCACCCGTGACTCGCGCGTCGTGGACTCGCGGGACCTGGATGAGGCGGCGACCGTCCGGCGCCGCCGGGAGTGCCCCGCCTGCCTGTCCAGGTTCACCACCCACGAGCGCGTCGAGGCTGCCCGGCTGGTGGTCGTCAAGCGGGACGGCACCCGGCAGGAGTTCGACCGGGACAAGCTGGCGCAGGGGCTGGCCAAGGCCCTGACCCGCCGCCCGGTGCCGGACGACGCTGCCGGGCGGGCCGCCGACGTGATCGAGGGCGAGCTGCGGTCATCGGGGCTGTCAGAGATCCCGAGCTCGCGCGTGGGGGCGCTGGCGATGGAGAAGCTCCGGGCGCTGGACCACATCGCGTACATCCGGTTCGCGTCCGTGTACCAGAGCTTCGAGGACCTCTC
This sequence comes from uncultured Chloroflexota bacterium, assembly GCA_947085195.1. Lineage (GTDB taxonomy): Bacteria > Chloroflexota > Limnocylindria > Limnocylindrales > CSP1-4 > CAIXZV01. Next base: position 3,708 of record CAMTVM010000055.1, on the reverse strand, counting down.
CGACCTCAAGCGCGAGGTGGATTCGCTGTTCGCGGAGGGCGGCACGGCGAAGAGGGGGAAGCGCGGCCCATGACCGTCCTGGCCGATCGCGACATCCGTGCGGAGCTGGAGGCCGGCCGCGTCCGGATCGATCCGTACGACCCGTCGGACCTGCAGCCGTCGTCGGTGGACCTCCACCTCGATCGCAGCTTCCGCGTCTTCCGCAACAACCGCTACGCCTACATCGACCCGCGCCAGCCGCAGCCGGACCTGACCGAGCTGCTGACCGTGACCGACGACGAGCCGTTCATCCTCCACCCGGGCGAGTTCGTGCTCGGCCAGACGGTGGAGTGGGTGGAGCTGCCGGACGACCTGGTGGCGCGGCTCGAGGGCAAATCCAGCCTGGGCCGCCTGGGCCTCCTCATCCACTCCACGGCCGGGTACGTGGACCCGGGGTGGAAGGGGACGCTCACGCTGGAGCTGTCCAACGTGGCCAACCTGCCGATCGCCCTCTACAGCGGGATGAGGATCGGCCAGATTAGCTTCTTCCGGATGAGCTCCCCAGTGGAGCGGCCTTACGGGAGCAAGGAGCTCGGGTCCAAGTACCAGGGCCAGTCCGAGCCCACGGCATCCGCGTTCCACGCGGACTTCGCCCGTGGGCGGAAGCAGCGGGAAGGGGCGTGACCACGGGCATCAACGACGCCGTCCACTGGCGGACCGATCTCGGTGGCGTCACCAGCGCAGCCCTCGTCCAGGCGGGCACCTTCCGGACGGATGCCGGCGCGATCTTCGGACCCGTGCCATGGATCCTGTGGCGCGCCTGGGCCGAGGGCGAGCTGGACGCGAACCGGCGGCTCCTCCAGGCCCTCAACTGCCTGCTGGTCGAGACGCCCGCCGGGCGCGTCCTGATCGAGACGGGGATCGGGGAGCGGCTGGACGCGAAGAACACCGCGATGCGCGAGTACCTGGGGAGCCCGATCGTACCGGTACTTCGCGGGGCCGGGTTCGACCCGGGGACCGTGGATATCGTCGCCCTGAGCCATCTCCACTTCGACCATGCGGGCGGCCTGCTCCTCGCCGACGGGTCGAAGGCGTTTCCCCGGGCGCGGATCGTGGCCCAGCGATCCGAGTGGGAGGTCGCCCTGGGCGGGAACAGCCGGCTCGTGGCCTCCTATGACCAGCCGGAACTGCGCCTGGTCGCGGACTGGGGCGCGGAGGGCTGGGCGGAGGGTGACCGGGAACTGCTGCCGGGCGTGTCCGTGGTGCGGACCGGCGGACACTCCGCGGGGCACCAGGCGATCGTGGTGCGGGGGACCGGGCCCGGCGCGCGGACGCTCGCCTTCTTCGGTGACCTGTGCATGCGTCCCTGGGCCGCGAACCCCCGCTGGGTGACGGCGTTCGACGACTTCCCGCTCGACAGTGTCTCGGTGAAGGGGGAGCTGTTCCGGCGGGCTGTCGAGGACGACTGGATCGTGGCGATGTCCCACGAGGCGCGATCGCCCGTGGGGAAGCTGGTCACGGACCGGGACCGGTTCAAGTTCGAGGCGCTGTAGGGGCTCTCCCGCGATGCGCCCCGCGTGGCCTGGAGGGCCGGGAACTACGGCGCGGACGCCCGTCCCGGCTGAACACTCCTGGTGCTGGCGACCCCGGCTGAGCACCCCCGGTGCTCGCATCCGTCGGACGCGGGCAGGTGCCGAGCCCTGGTGGTCATCCAGCCCGTCATCCAGCACCCCCGGTGCTCCCGCCGACGGGATCCGCCAGGTTCCAGCCAACCCGGACCCAGTCCGGCACCAGACCGTCGTCAACGAGCACCCCGGGTGCTACGACGGCCTCGGATCCTGCGGGCCGTAGGTCCGGACCATGCGCTCCGCCGCCGCCATGTCCAACGGGCCGTTCATCACCGCCAGGATCCGGCCGTCCGGGCCGATGAACACCTGCGTCGGCAGCGCGAACACGCGGTACCGGTGGAAGATGTCGGCCGACGCGTCGAAGGCGATCGTGTAGCCGAGATCGTACCGCTCGGCGTATGCCCGGACGTCGTCCACGGTCGTCTCCTGGACGGCGATCCCCACGATCACGAGCCCGCGGTCCCGGTAGGCGGCTGCGGTGTCGCGCAGGACCGGCGTCTCCGCCTGGCACGGCGGGCACCAGGTCGCCCAGAAGTTCAGCCAGACCAGCTTCCCGCGCAGGTCGGCGAGGCGCACGGGGTTGCCGTCGAGGTCGGTCAGCGTGACCTTCGTTCCGTCGGCTCGCTCGGCCTCCAGCTCGGGCGCGATGTCGCCCGGACGCAGCCCCTCCACGGCCGGACCCACAAGGTATGCGGTGGCGGCGGGGAGCGCGGTGGGGCCGACCGGGACGGTGCCGATGGGCCGGGTCACCAGCGTCAGCGCCAGGGCGGCCACCCCGATCACCGCGGCCACCGTCAACAGCTGGCGTCCGGAGAACGGGCCGATCGCGCCGCGACGGGAGGGCGGCTCCGGAGACGGCGGCCTCATAGACGGCGGATCCAGACGGACCGCGGATTCGGTCGGGTCCAGCGTCGGGCCGGTCACAGCAGCGGAGTGAACTGGAAGTATCTCGGCAGCAGCACGAGCAGGTCGAACACCATCGCCAGCCCGATCGCCACCACCAGCAGCCCGCCGACCAGCGAGACAATCCGCCCGTGCCGGACCAGGAACCGCATCAGGCCACGCGCGCGGTCGTAGAAGGCCGCGAGCATGACAAACGGGATCCCCAGGCCGATCGTGTACCCCACCAGCAACAGGGCTCCGCCAAGTCTGCCCTCGGACGTTGCGGCCATCATGAGGATCCCGCCCAGGACCACGCCGATGCAGGGCGTCCACCCGACCGCGAACACCGCGCCCAACACGAACGCGGCACCCAGGCCCGTCCGGCCCGCCACCAGCCGACTCCCGACTCGCCCACCCAGGCCATCGCCATCCACAGGGGCCAGCGACATCCCGCCGGTGGTCGCGGCGAGGCTGGCAGAGGCGCCGGCATCGAGGGGGCGCCAGGTGCGCTCCAGCAGCGGGATCCGGAGGATGCCCGCGAGGCTGAGGCCCATCACCACCAGCACCAGTCCGCCGATGATCCGCATCGGCTTGAAGTAGTCGGCGATGGCGCCGCCGAGGAAGGCTGCCGTGACGCCCAGGAGCGTGAACACCGTCCCAAACCCCACCACGAAGGCAAGCGCGTGGCCCACCGACGCCCACTTGGAGGGCTGAGCGCCGGTGCCGTCACCCCGTGCGGCCACGGCCACTGCGGTCAGCTGCCCGAGATAGGCGGGGACCAGGGGCAGGACGCACGGCGACAGGAACGAGATCAGCCCCGCGGCCATGGCGGCCAGTATCGTGTAGTCGCCGCTCACCGTGCCGGCGTTCCGTCCAACGCATCGGCCAGGAACAGGCCGATCTTCGTAGGGCTCGTGGCCAGCGCCAGCTCCCGGCGGCCCAACGCCAGCACCGGGATCGTGGTGAGGTAGCGGCGGTGCCAGGCTTCGTCCTCCAGGATGTTCCGCCTGACAAGCGCGGGGACCGGCATTCCCGTCTCGGCCCGGCGCGCCAGCAGCGCCTCCAGGATGGCGTCCGCGTCATCGCACAGGTGGCAGCCCGGGCGCCCGTACAGGATCAGTTCGGGGAGGGGAGCAGTCACGGGTGTGATTGTACGGGCGTGGCCGGCATCGCCCCTGAAACGCGCGGCGGCCGTGTGCGGTTCCGCGCCGCTACCTAG
>CAMTVM010000054.1:0-23138 GCA_947085195.1 uncultured Chloroflexota bacterium | reverse complement strand
GGCACGACTCGTCGCGCCGGTCTTCGTCTCCTTGGTCGAGGCACGCCCGAGCGCGTCGTAGCCGAAGGTCGTCGTGTTGCCGTTGGGCTCGCCGCGGGTCAGTGGCTGGCCGTCGGCCCGGTAGGACCAGGTGAAGGACGCGGTCGTGCTGACCGGCTCGTCGAGCGCGGTCGGGCGGTCGAAGGCGTCGAGGGTGACGAGGTAGGTGCCCGTGGGATCGGTCCAGCCAGGACTCGTGAGCGAGTAGGTGTAGGTCGTGTCGGCGGTCGTCCCCGCATCCTCGTCGTCGACGCCCAGGACCCGGTTGAGGCGGTCGTAGGTGGCGGTGATCGTGAAGCTGCCCGCGGATGCGGTGAGCTTGTTGCCGTTCTCGTCGTAGGTGTAGGTGGTGGTCGCGGCGTCGGCCGTCCGGGTGAGGATCCGGCCCGCCCCGTCGTACGTCCAGGCGACGCTGTTCGTGAGGACCGGGTCGACCCGGTTGCGCTGCGCGGTCTTCTGGCCGAGCGCGTTGTACGTCCAGACGAGCGAGCCGCCGTCGGGATCGGTGACCGAGGTCATCCTCCCGGCCGCGTCGTATCCGTAGCTCGTCGTCTTGCCCCGCGCGTCGATCGCCGTCGCGAGGTTGCCCGCCGCGTCGTACGTGTAGCGGGTCGACAGGTTCGTAGTCGTCGTGCCGCTGACGGCCCCCGAGCAGCCCGCGGTCGTCCAGGCGGCATCGGTGATCGTGGAGGCCTCGAGCACCCGGCACAGCCGGCTCGCGGCGTCGTAGGCGTAGCGCGTGGTGACGCCGCCCGTGCCCCCGGCGGCCGCCGAGGGGTCAGGCACCGTCTGCTTCACGAGGTTCCCGGCGTCGTCGTACGCGTAGTCGGTGACGACGTTCTGGTCGAACGCGCTCCCGCCGAGCGTCTGGCCGTCGGCGCCGCCGCAGTTCGCGATGTCGTTGGTGTCGACGCAGTTGGCGATCGTGCGCGTGACCCGGCCCGCCGCGTCGTAGACCATGCGGGTGACGACGAACGTCGAGCCGTCGGCCGAGGGGGCCCTGACCGCCGCCTGGCGGCCGGCCGCGTCGTAGGCGTAGCTCGTGGTGACGTCCTGGGTCGGCCCGGACGGGCTCGCAACGTCGTTGTCGATCCTCGTGATGAGCCGGCTCTCGGCGTCATAGACGCTCGTCGTCACGCGCCCATTGGGCGCGGTGACGCTCGTCGGGTTGCCCGACGCATCGTAGGCATACGTGGTGGTGACGTTGTAGGTGCCGTCCTGGGTGCCGGCGCCGGTGCACGCGTCCCAGTTGGTGGTCGGGACGGTCGTGCCCGAGCTCGTGCAGTTGACGATGGTCGTCGTGAGCTGGCCGTCGGCGTTGTAGACGTTGCGGCTGATCGTGCCCCGCGGATCCTTGACCGCGATCGCGCGCCCGGCAGCGTCGTAGGCGGTCTCGGTCGTGGCCGAGGCCCCGGTCCCGACCGCCGTGGTCGAGCCCGTGACCGCACCCGTGCCGTCGTAGACGGTGGTCGTCTTCACGTTCGTCGTGGCGTCGGCGGTGCCGGCACCGGCGCAGGCGCGCGGGTTGGCCGTCGGCGTGGTCCCGCTGTCGGTGCAGTTCGCGATCGTCGTCTTCGCGAGGCCGCGGACGTTGGGGATCGTGCGCGCGGTGATGCCCCTGGCATCGGTGACCGCGATCGTCGTGCCCGCAGCGTCGTAGGCGGTCGTGGTGCGCAGGTTCGTCGTGGCGTCGGCGGTGCCGGTGCCCGCGCAGGTCGCGCCCGCGGCGGGCTGCGTCGTGCCGGTGTTCGTGCAGTTGGCGATCGTGTCGGTCGTCCGGTCGAGCGGGTCGTACACGGACGCCGTGACCGAGCCGTCGAGGTTCTTCGTGGCGACGAGGTTGCCGGCGCGGTCGTAGACGTTCGTGGTCGTGCCCGCGGGGGTGGTGGTCGTGAGCTCGCGGCCGACGCGGTCGTAGGTGTGGCTCGTCGCGGCACCGACTGCCGGCAGGATCGCGGCCTCGGTCGCCTGGGTCTCGCGACCGAGGCGGTCGTACGCGTGGGTGGACACGAGCGGCGTCCCGTCGGGATCGGTCGTCTCCGTCAGGATCCAGCCGGTGTAGGAGTAGGTGCGCGAGGTGGTGCCGCCCTCGGCCGCGCCCGTCTCGAGCTCGTTGCCGGCCGCATCGTAGGTGTGAGTCGTCGTGCCCGCGTCGTTCGACTCGCTGGTCGCCCGCCCGAGGCCGTCGAAGGTGCGGGTCGTGACGACGCCGCCGGCATCGGTCGAGACGGCGTTCCCGGCCGCGTCGTACGTCGTCGTCGTGACCGTGTTCGCAGGCGAGGTGACGACCGTCGTCGCGGTCTCCCGGTTCGCGGTGTCGTAGGCGTGCTGGGTGGTGCGGGTGACGGCGCTGCCTCCGCCGACCGGGGTCCAGGACTCCGTCCCGGTGAGCACGTTGCCGAGCTCGTCGTACGTGGTGGTGCGGGTGAGGGCCGGGATCGAGGCGCCGGCGCCGGTCTCGCCGGGGAGGAGCTCGGTCGTCCGGCGGCCGAGGGTGTCGTACGTGAACGTCGTGACGTTGCCGACGGGGTCGGTCGCGCTCGTGGGCAGGCCCGTCTTGCCGGCGATCGTCGCGCCGTCGTACGCCGTCGCCGTGACGACGTTGGTCTGGTGGTCGGCGGTGCCGGCACCGGTGCACGAGCTGAACGGGCTGGGAGGGGTCGTGCCCGACGAGGTGCAGTTCGCGATGACCGACGTCTCGTTGCCGTTGGCGTCGTAGACGTGCCGGGTGACGCGGCCCAGGGCGTCCTGCTCGTGGCTGAGCTGGTCGTTGGTGGTGTACGCGTAGCTCGTGATGAGGTTGGTCGAGGCGTCCTGCGTCCCCGCCCCCGTGCAACTGCCGCCGGCACCTGCCCCCGGGATCGTGGTGCCGCTGCTCGTGCAGTTGACGTCGGTGCTCGTGAGGTGCCCCGAGCCGTCGTACGTGTAGGTCGTGACCGTGCGCGTCGCCGCGTCGTTGTCGGCGTCGGTGCGGCTGGTGACGTCGTTGGTCGCGTTGTACGTGTAGGCCGTGACGACACTCGTCGAGGCGTCGATCGGGGTCGTCTCGGTGAGGAGGTTGCCCCGGGTGTCGTACGTCCGGGTCGTCGTCGCCGACGTCGTGGCGTCGATCGGCCGGGCGAGGGCGGTGACGTTGCCGTTGGCGTCGTACGTCGTGGTCGTCTCGTACCCCTCGGGATCGACGAGGTCGGTGACCCGGCCGAGCGTGTCGAGGGTGTAGGCCGAGGTGTTCCAGGCCGGCGTGGCGCCGTACTCTCGAAGGAGCTCGACGGTGGTGGATCCCGCACCATAGGTGACCTTGTTGCGCGCAGGCGTGGCCGCGGCGCCGTCGATCGGATCGGTGACGCTCGTCGCCTTGCCCGCGGTGTAGCCGACCGACCAGGTGAGCGTCTCGGGGGATCCCGACACCCGGCTGCGGGTCCGCGCGACCGAGGTGAGCGCATGGGCCGTGTAGCCGAGCGTGGTGGCGGGCGCCGCGAGGGCGCCTGCGCCGTCGGGATCGGGCTCGGTGAGGGACGTGAGATCGGAGCTCGTGCCGGTCCCTGTGTACGCGAACGTCCAGGCCCGGCCGGCGGAATCGGTGACGCTCGTGATCCGGGCGTTCGTGGAATCGATCGCGAGGGTCGTGATGCGCCCCGACGCATCGGTCGCGGTCGCCGAGCTCGTGCCCCAGCTCATCGTGAGCTTCTTGCCGAAGCGGTTCTCCATCCAGAGCAGGCGCCCGGCGCCCGTGTTCTCGAACACGAGCTTGCTCTGATCGGGCAGCGTGATCGTGTCGTTGGTGCCGCGCGTGAGCGTCTCGTAGTGACCCGCAAGCGGCGTCCAGGTGCCGGCGACGTTGCCGAAGGGTACCCGGCCGCCGTCGGCGCGGTGCCAGACGACGAAGCCCGACTCGAACGTGAGGTACTGGGTGAGATTGGAGCTCCAGCCGACGCCGAACTTGCCGGCGGCACCGGTCTCGGCCGAGCTGTACGTGAGCGAGAGGGCCTGCGACGGGCCGTAGGACGGGATGCTGAAGACGTCGCGCGCGAGCCGCGCCTCGCCGTTCGCGACGCCGACGTCGAGCCCCCAGCCGCCGCCGAGGTCGAACGGGACGCGGGTCCGGTAGGACTCGGTGCCGCGCCCGGTGTTGTCGAGGTACACGAGCCGCGTGGCCGTGCTCGAGTTCGCCGCCTTGTCGCGCGCCGTGAGGCGGATCGTGTAGGCGCCGGTCGTCTGCCCGGTCGCCCACGTGGCGAGGGTGTTGGCGGTGACCGCGGTCGTGTACGTCCCGATCGTCGCCCAGGAGGCGGGCGAGGTGCCCGCGCCGTACTCGAGCTGGTACTCCTTGAACGAGAGGGCGTCGGAGCCCGTCCCGGTGATCGTGACGTCGGCGGCGCCCGGGGCGTTGGCGGCGGGCAGCGTGAGGGTCGCCGTCGGGGCAACGGTGTCGACGAGGACCATCCCGGACGTCGACGCGGCGGTCTTGGGGACCGAGTTCGTGAGCGTCTGCACCCAGCGGTAGCAGGTGCCGGACACGAGGCCCGTGACGCTGACCGGCGAGACGGCGGTCGAGGCCGTGCCGTCGTTCGTCCAGGTGACCCCGGTGCAGGTCCCGTTGGACACGACGGTGCCCTTCTGGCGCTGGAGCGAGCGGGCCGTGATCGAGCCCGAGCCCGCGGACTCCGTCCAGGCGACCGAGTACGTGGTCACGTTGCTGAAGGTGGTCGTGCCCTCGTCGGGCGTCGTGAAGTTCGCCGACGGGCTGCCGACGTCGACCCGGATGGTGCCCGATGTCGCGGAACCCGTGTTGCCCGCGCGATCGGCGAGGGTCACGATCCAGCGGTAGCACTTGCCGTCGACGAGCCCCGAGACCGACACCGGGCTCGCGGTCGTGACCGCGCTGCCGTCGTTGGCCCAGGTCGTGGGGCACGTCGTCCCGGACGCGGTGACGATCTGGCGCTGGAGGGAGCGGCTCGCGATCCCGCTGTGCGCGTCGGTCTCGCTCCAGGCAACCGATGTCGACGTCCCGTTGAGCACGCTCGTCGTCCCCTCGTTGGGCGCGCTGAAGTCGGCCGCCGGCGCGACGGTATCGGGGATGACGGTGGGCGACACGACCTGCGTCGCGACGTTGCCGTTGAGATCGGTCGCGTTCGCGACCCAGCGGTAGCAGGTCGCGGCCGCGAGCGTCTGGCTGAACGTGTTCGCGCCGGTCGTGGTGCCCGTGGTCAGGTTGCCGGTCGCGGGGTCGTTCGCGAACGTCCCGCAGGCGTTCGGGCCGGTCAGGGCCGCGAGCTGGCGCTGGGCCTTCCAGGGGCTGCCCGTGCTGAAGCCCGCGACAGCCTCGGTGACCGCGAGGGTGACCGAGTAGGCCCCCGCGGCGGCCGGGTAGGCGGCTGCCGCGGGCGTCGTGAACGCGAGCACGGGGGCCGTCTTGTCGTACGTGATCGTCTGGCTCGTCCCGGTGCCATCGAGGGTGATCGGGTCGCAGTTGGCGCCCGGGCGGTTGGCCGTCGTGCCAGTGCTGAAGCTGACCGGGCTCGCCTCGGTGCCCTTGCCGATTTCATCGCCGTAGTACGGCGTAGCGTCGCAGTCGGCGTGAGCGAAGCTGAAGTCGCCCACGCCGTTGTGACTGACGTCGGCCTGGTAGACGCGCTCGGCGGTCAGGGTGACCTGCATCGCGTACTCGGCGTCGGTGTCGGGGCAGTCGGCCGTGTCGTTGGCCTTGAGATAGTCGGTCGAGCCGACGACCCAGTTGCAGGCGACGCTCGTCGAGTTGATGAGCGTGCCCCAGTTGAACCGGCCGGTCGTCGCGGTCGTGTTCCAGGCGATCGCGCTGTAGCGCCGGTAGAGGGTGCACGACCAGGCGCTGTTCACGCTGCTGATGTAGCCGTACACGTTGGCGTTCGTGATCCGGCTCACGGCCGTGGTCGATGACGCCGATGCCGTCAGCCGGCCGGTGAGGGTCGGGTTCGAAGCGCAGTACGCCGCCAGCACCGGGTCGGGCCCGAGGCCGAACGGGAGCGGGGCGCTGGCGGGCCCATCGGCGGGCGCGGGCAGCGGGGCAGCCTCGAGCCCCAGCATGGTGCTCACCATGACCGCGGTCAGCACCATAACCCGGAGACGGAGCGGCGGGAGGAGACGGCGCATCTTCGGGTCTCCTCAGCTTCCCGGGTTCCAGGTCGGGACCGGCTCGGGCAGCTTGCCCGGGTCGTCGTACGAGATCGTGATGACGGTGTCGACGAGGAGGTCGAACGTCTCCTGGTTCGTGTTGCGCAGGAGCGCGTGGAGCTCGACCAGCCGGCCCTGGGCGTCGAGCGCGAACTCGATCGGCGCGGCGAGTTCGGTGAACGGCTCGGCATCGATCGCCATGAGGCCTGGCGCATCGGCGACCTTGCCACGTGCGGCGACCGTCGTCGCCGCGAGGCCGTCGACCAACTTCGTGCCGTCGGCCGTGGCGTCGGTCGCGTTGCGCAGCAGCTTGGGCAACAGGGCCGCGGTGCGCGGATCGAGCCCGATCCCGGGCGGTGTGTCGGTCGCGTACCACCCCTCGCCGTCGTTGCGGAACGTCTTGCCGCCGGTCACCAGCGCGGCGAGCGTCGGTTCGGCCTTCTCGAAGTCGGGTGGCTCGTCGGGCGCCGCCGGGCCGCGGCGCATCAGGAGGAAGTAGCCATCGGGCGTGACGATGCCGGTCGCGACCGAGGCACCGACGTAGTACTCGTCGGCGAGCCCGATCGTCTTGAAGCGGTCGGTCGGGTGGGGCACCTCGATCTTGGGGCCACCCGGGCGGGCATGGAGGGTCGACCGGCTCACGACGGTGAACGTGAAGCCCGTGCCTCGGAGGGACGCCTCCATCTGGGTCGCCGCGGTGTCGAGCTGGACATCGGCCGATGATCCCGCCGCCGCGGCCATGGGCCCGGCCCGCAGGAACCCGGACGCGACCGCGAGCACCAGGATGGCGACGAGGGGCACGGTCAGCCCCAGGTTCCACGAGACGCGGGACCGCACCATGACGACCTCCCTCCGCGTCATGGGACACCGGTGACGCACCCACGCCATCGTCTCAGGTCGAGCCATCCACAAGTCAATAGGGCAACCTACCTACGCCTTCACCCAGACCCCGCCGCGCCGGACGTACACGTCGGGACCGACGTCGGCCCAGGCGTACAGGGCGCGGTTGACCGGACTGGCGGCGGGGGTGTCCTTGCTGGTGAGGCGGCCCGGGGTGTCGTACCCGAGCGCGGTCGTGTTGCCGTTGGGCTGTCCGCAGCGGCTGGGCGCTCCGTCGCCACGGTAGGCCCAGCTGAAGTCGGTCGCGTTCGCCGGGTCGTTGACAGCGGGGCGCTAGCGCGTCGAGCCGCACCTGTCGGTGACTTCCGGCAGCTGCGGGTCGTCGATCGTGGATGGGATCTCATGTTTGGCGATGACGGGCGCTCCGTCAGCAGGAACGACCACCTCGTTTCCCCCCAGCCTCTTCGGGATCAGGTGCCCAGAGATGGCCAGGCAGTCAGCGTCGAGCACTTCGAGATAGCCGTTCGCTTCTCCGTTGACGGTCATCAGGTACCCACTCGAGACCGCGGGGAGCGCAAAGACCCGGACATCACCTCCCTCGGTGTAGCGAACGTAGACGTCCTGGGGCGATCGGTTCTGGCCCCAGAAGAAGGACGCTGGATGACAGCCGAATAGGACTGCCGCCACAAGCGTCAGCAACAAGCCATTCAGGGCTCGGCGCATCACGGACACCAGTCCCATGTCTGAGAATCCGCAGGGCGAAAGTAGCACCATGGCTGGTTGTCGCCGAACTTCGAGGAGTCGCGCGCCTTGTTGCCGTAGGCGGCGATGTAGCGGGCGATCGGTCCCTCCTGGACTTGCTGTTCGCCGAGGGCGCGACACGTCTCGAACTGGGCAGGCTGCCAGCCCGTGACGCGGTAGGAGTAGGTTCGGTCGGAGTGGTTGGCGATCTCGATCGTCGCGCGATCCCTCGACATCGCGGTGATGCCTGGGATGCCTCCGAGTTCGTAGGGCGGCCACGTTCTGCCCGGGCAGAACGTCGGTGGCGCGACCGACGGCGGGGGAGCGGCAGACGACGGCGTGGCCGCGATCGAAGGTGAAGCCGTGACCGGCGGTGAGACGACCCCGTCCGCGGCGTCCCCCGGCGCGGTGGCGGCGCAGCCCCCGAGGGCGAGCGCAAGCACCATGATCGAGACTGCTGATCCCCTCATGGGTTGTCTGGCACGAGTGGGCCAGTTCGTGCGGCAGAGTTCGTTCACGGCCGTCAGCCGCCCGCGACCTCCGCCGGCACCGCCTTCACCACGTCGTCGTCCCAGCTCATCGCCAGGCGCTCGCCCGGCTGCAGGACCAGCATGTCGTCCTCCCAGTCGCCGTCGAGCAGGCGGCGGAGCAGGATCATGCTGCCCTCGATGCTCTCGAAGGCCCAGCCGCGCCGCTCAGCCTCCTCGCGGGCGATCGTGGCGCTCGCCGTCTCGTCGGTCACCCCCATGGTCACGAACGCCCCCCGGCCGTAGTGCGCCTTCCAGCCGCCGAGGACCTCCATCAGGTAGTCCGCGTTGTCCTCGCCGTACTTGGCGATGTACTCCGCGCGGGTCGCCTCGATCTGCGCATCGGTGTCGCTGCCGATGGCGAGGCCTGAGGTCCCGCCGGCATCGTCATCGCCGCGCTCGAGCTGGTCGTGGACGTACCAGTAGGTGGCCGCGCCGTTCGTCTCCTCCGCGTACCGCTCGCGCGCACCGAGGAAGAGCGTGATGCAGTCGTGGGCGCGGGGCAGGACGACCGGGATGTCTCGGGCCTCGAGCCCGGCCGCCGCGCCGCCGCAGAGCCCGTAGCCCAGGACGATGGCGTCGTAGCCGGGCGGCGTCGCGTCGATGCCGGCCTGGAGCTGTGCCCGCAGGTTGACGGGCTCGTTGTGGAGGCCGCGCCTGTAGAGGGTGACATCGACGACGTGGGGCGACCGGGCCGCGCACAGGTAGACGGGGCGGGCGACCACGTCGCACGCGATGGCGTGGAGCTTCACCTGACGACGGCGGGAGGCTGCATCCCCGCATGCTAGCGGGCTCAACCCCGGAGCGGATACCGCCCGAACTCCTCCACCGCGTCCACCATCGCCAGCACGTTCTCCGGCGGCACGTCGTCCATGACCGTGTGCACGGCGCCCAGCATGTAGCCGCCGCCGGCCCCCAGCGTCCCGATGACCCGCCTGACCTCCGCACGGACCTCGTCCGGCGTGCCGAGCGGCAGCACGTGGTGCGTGTCCATCCCGCCGCAGAACACCAGCTTGTCGCCGAACTTCCGCTTGAGCCCCGCGAAGTCGCTCATGCCGCCCGCCGACGCCTGGACCGGGTTGAGGACGTCCACGCCGATCTCGATGAAGTCGCCCATCAGGTCGTAGACGTCGCCGTCGGTGTGGAACACGATCGGCGCTTTCGTCCGCTCCCGGATGAACGCGATGAGGTCCGCGTGGATGGGCTTGAGCATCCGCCGGTACATCGCCGGCGACATCAGCAGCCCCACCTGGGACCCGAGGTCATCGCCGATCTTCACCATGTCGATGAGGTCGCCGCACTCGCGCAGGAAGCCGTCCATCAGCCCCTTGCACAGTGACTGCGTCTTCCACAGGAGCGCCTCCGCGAACTCCGGCTCACCCGCGAGGTTGGCGAGGAAGTTGTCCGTGCCCTGCATGGCGAATGCGCGCTCCAGGGGGAACGCGAGCCACGGCGTGCCCATCGACGCGTAGACGTTCTCGTCGCGCAGGCGCCGGGCCTCCGCGCGGACGCCCTCGTAGCGCGTGGGGTCTGTCATGTCCGGCCACGGATAGGCGTCGATCTCCTCCACCGTGCATGCGTCCGCCATCGGGTGCCAGCCCGCGAACCAGACGCCGGGCGCGCCCTCCACCTGGCCGCTGCCCCAGTCGTCGATGAACGGGGAGTGCGGATCCCGGGCGGCGTTCCGGGCGCGCACCGCAGCCGGGAAGTGGTCCAGGACACCACGGACGTCGGCGTGGAGGCGCTGGTACGTCGCCTCGTCCAGCTTCGCCGTGCCCAGTTCCGGCCACTCGTAGAGGTACTCGTCCGGCGCCTCGATGCCTTCGCGCGCCTTGATGCGGCGGTACGTGGACATCTTGATGCCCGTCGCGTTGCTCGGCCCGAGCACGATCGGGACGCGATCCGGCGTCTCGTGGGCAAGCGTCGCGAGCACGCGCTCGCGGGGCGTCATCGGCATGCGGACCTCCATGGCCGGACTGGACCGGGCCAACTCACGGCGAGCCTACCGTGTCCGCCGTGGGTGCGTCCCCGCCAGGGAGCGGGCGTCGGCGTTCTCAGGCAGCCCTGAGCCGGGCAGGGCATGCTTTACGCTGTGACGACCCCGAGGATGCCGCGCCCCGAACCCGGTGGACCCAGGCCCCGCTCGGCCGATGAACGGCAGGCGCTCCAGGCGGCCGCCAGGACCTCCCGACGGCTGGCGGTGGCCGCGCTGGTGCTGTCGGTCGTGGGCCTCGGCGTCGCGGCGTGGGGTGCGCTCACGCCGGCCGACGGTGGCTGTCAATCCGCCGCGTGGTCCGCGACGCCCGACGCGAAGGACCTGCCCGCGGGCTGGACCGTCGCGTCCAGCCAGTACGACATCGCTCGCAAGTCGATGTCCCTGCTGGGTCCCGCGCCCACCGACGAGTCCATGGGCCAGGCCGTGGTCTACGCCACGATCACCTGCTACCCGGAGGGAGCCGCGGACGCCGTCACCCGCTCGGCCGATGCGGCCACGGCCGCGGGCCAGGCGCTGATCAGTCGGAACGACCTCGGCGACGGGGGCTTCAGCGCGGCCGACGACTCCGGCGCCACGTTCCTCCAGTTCCGCCACGATCGCGTCGTCGTGTACCTCGCGGCCTCCGGCGATGCGACCGCGGCCGATGTCGACCAGCTCGCCTCCGCGTTCGACCGCGCGATGGGCGGGGACGGCGGCGCGGTGGCGCTCGGGACGCCGCTGGCGACCACATCCGCGGTCACCCCTACGGCGCCGGAGACCTCGGCTCCGAGCGACGCCGCCTCACCGTCCGATCGCGCCGCCCCGGACCTGGAGGCCGTGCTGCCGACCAGGGTCGGCGACGTGATCCTGCTCGTGGACAGCGCCACGGGCAGCATGATGCTGGGCGAGGACCAGGGGAGCCGCGCGATCACCGCCGCCCTGCGCGCCGATGGGCGCGAGCCCGATGACCTCGCCGTGGCGCAGGCCTACGACGAGACGGCCGAGGCCGACCTCTCGATCCTGGCCGTGGGCGTGGACGGCATGAGCAAGGACAAGGTCCTGACGATCGTCCTGGAGTCCTGGCTGGCGGCGACCGGCGCCGGTGTCAAGACCGACACCGTGACCCTGTCCGGCCGGGAGCTCATGCGGATCGACTATGGCGATGGGGGTTCGCTCGACTACGTCACCTCGAAGGGGGCGATTGTGATCGTGATCACCACCGCGAGCCCGGAGCTGGCCGCCCAGGCCGTCGCTGCCCTGCCTTGAGGCCTGGTGGCGGGCGGCCGCCTTCACGGTCTCTCCCGACCGGACTGCCCCGGACTGCCCCCTTCCCTCCCGGGCAGGACGCGCGTATGCTCGTCAGACGGCGTGCCGGTCGTCACTCGCGACCCTCGCCGGGCGAGGGTCGGAACGTGCGCGAACCCCTGGTGGCCTGGTCGGGCGACTGCGTCGTCCGGGGCAGCATCGACCTCGGGGACGGGCGTCTCAGCGACCAGGTCAACGACCGTGAGATCCTGACCTTCTTCGATGCGACGCTCGAGGCGCTCGACGACGGTCACCGGGTCGAGATCAGGGAACTCGAGGTCGAGCGACGGGAGCTGCACCTGATCGAGGTCTCGGGGCGGCGTGGCGACCCGACCCGCCGCCTGCGGACCGTGGCCGAGCGCGTGGCGCTCCAGGTCGGGCCGTTCACCGTCACCGGCAACCTCCATCGCCCGCCCAGCGCCCAGCCGCTGGCCGCGCTCAGCCGCTGGGCGCGGTTCGTCCCGGTCACGGACGCGACGATCGACGTGGGCGAGGGCAACTCGGAACCCGTGCGCCAGGACGTGCTGCTCGTCAACCGCGACCGGATCGCCGCCTCCCGTGCACTGGCTTCCGTGCCGATGGCGTCCGACGAGTCGCGGGAGGTCGGGGCCCCAGCGCTCTAGTCGGGCGTGCCCGCCGTCCCTCAGCCGCGGCGACGGCGCGCGGGCAGACCGGCCAGGGCGACGACCAGGCCCATGAGGCCGACCAGGCCGACCAGGGCGCCGGTGGAGGTGCCGCGCGGTCCGGCACCGGGCCGGGCTGCGTCCGTCGCGGGAGGCGTGATCGCCGGCCGCGGCGTCGCGGTGGCGCCGCACACGTTGCTCACCCGCACGCTGTCCAGCAGGACTGCCACGGGCGGCACGGGGAGCACCTCGAGGGTCACGGTCGAGCGGCCTGTCGGGGTCTCGGATCGGACGCAGCCCCGCGCGTCGGGCGGGAAGGTGACGGTTGGACCCGTCGCCCGGATCTGGACGACGCCGCCCACCTCCCCCTCCAGCTGCACCGAGAAGGCGCCGTCCGCGTCCGTCGTGGCCGAGAGGATCATGTCCCCGCCGTCCAGCCAGGCCGTGACCGCGACGTTCTCGACGGGTGTGCCGTCCCGGGTGACCGTGCCGGCGAGATCGATGCCGCTCGCGGCAGACGCGGCCGAGGGCAGGGCCAGGAGGGCGGCGGCGGCGAGGGCCAGCAGGCGGGGTCGCGACATGAGGGTCTCCACGGCGGGGCGAACGCCACACACGGTACGCCAGCCGACGATGCGCCACAATCCGGTGGTGCTCGTACCGGCCGCCACCTCTTCGCCTGCCGCTCGGGCCCTCCACGTCGAGGGCGTGGTCCAGGGTGTCGGCTTCCGCCCGTTCGTGTGGCGCCTGGCGACCGAGCTCGGGCTCGCCGGCCGCGTCCGGAACGCCGCCGGCCGCGTCGAGATCGAGGCCGCGGGGACCCCGGAGGCCCTCGACGCGTTCGCACGGCGCCTGCGCACCGACGCCCCTCCCCGCGCCCGCGTGGAACGGGTCACCGTCCTGGCACTCGATCCCGTCCTCGCCGCGGATCTCCCGGCCGCCTTCGAGATCGACGAGAGCGTCGTCTCATCGGCCGTGGACCGGCTGTTCCCGCCGGACATCGCCACCTGCGACGACTGCCTGGCGGAGATCCGGGATCCGGCCGACCGTCGCCACCGCTACCCGTTCACGAACTGCACCAACTGCGGGCCACGGGCCACGATCATCGAGGAGCTGCCCTACGACCGGGCACAGACGACGATGCGCGCGTTCCCCCTCTGCCCCGATTGCGCGGCGGAGTACCGCGATCCCGCGAACCGCCGCTTCCACGCGGAGCCCGTCGCCTGCGCCGTGTGCGGTCCCAGGCTGGCGTGGCGGCCTACGGGTGCGCCTGCGGCCGTCGCCAGCGGCGAGGATGCGCTGGGTGCGGCCGTCGCAGCCCTGCTCGCGGGCGCGATCGTCGCGGTGAAGGGCCTCGGCGGCTACCACCTCGCCTGCGACGCGACCGACGAGGACGCCGTGCGCCGCCTCCGGGATCGCAAGCGCCGGTGGGCGAAGCCATTCGCGATCATGGTCCGGGACGCCGCCGCTGCCGAGGCCCTGTGCCGCGTCGGGGCGCTGGAACGGACGCTGCTCTCAGGCCCCGCCCGGCCGATCGTCCTGCTGCGGGCCCGCCGGGGAGGCCTGCCGCGCCTCGCGCCGTCCGTGGCGGCCGGCAACCGGCGGCTGGGGGTCTTCCTGCCCTACACGCCGCTCCACCACCTGCTCCTGGAGGCGCTCGGGCGCCCCGTGGTGCTGACCTCCGGCAACCTCACCGACGAGCCCCTCGCCACGGACGATGACGACGCACTGGCCCGGCTCGCCGGACTCGCGGACGGGTTCCTGGCCCATGACCGCGAGATCCGGGCCCGCTACGACGACTCGGTCACGCGCGTGGTCGCGGGGCGCGAGTCGGTGGTCCGTCGGGCGCGCGGCTACGCCCCGGAGCCGATGCCCCTGCCGGTGGCCGCGCCGGTCCCGCTGCTCGCCGTTGGCGCGGAGCTGAAGCACACGTTCACCCTGGCGCGGGGCGGCCGGGCGCACGTCGCGCCGCACAACGGGGACCTCGAGGACCTGGCCACCCACCGGGCGTTCACGGACGGCCTGGCGCACCTATCGCGCCTGCTGGCCCTGGAGCCCGAGGTCGTCGCCCACGACCTCCACCCGGAGTACCTGTCCACGAAGTACGCGGTGGACCGCTTCCCGGCCGCGAAGCGAATCGCCGTCCAGCACCACCACGCGCACGTCGCCTCCTGCGCGGCGGAGCACGGGGTCACGGGGCGGTTCCTGGGTGTCGCCTATGACGGTCTGGGGATGGGCGACGACGGGACGTTCTGGGGCGGCGAGGTGTTCGATGCGGACCTGCGTGGGTACCGGCGCCTCGCGCGCTTCGGCCGCGCCCCGCTCCCCGGGGGCGCCCTCGCCGTGAAGCGCCCGTATCGCATGGCCCTGGGCTACCTGCTCGCCGCGGAAGAGCTCGGTGACGGCGCCGCCGGCATCGCCGGCGCGGCTGGCTGGCCCGGCGCCGGCGCGGATCCTGCTGACCCGGGTCACCCGGCTGCCGCCTTCCTGGCGCGCCTGGACCCGCGCGAGATCGCCATCGTCCGCCAGCAGGTAGCCCGGCGCCTGAACGCGCCTGTCGCCTCGTCCGCGGGCCGTCTGTTCGACGCTGCCGCGGCCCTGATCGGCATCCGGGACGTGGCCGAGTACGAGGCGCAGGCAGCGATCGACCTGGAACTCGCCGCGGGCGAGCGGGTCGCGCCGCCGCTGCCGTACCGCCTGGTCCGCCACGACGGCCTGGTGGTCTACGACCCGCGGCCCACGCTGGCCGCCCTGCTGGAGGGGACCGCGCGCAGCCGGACGGCCGGCGACCTGGCGGCCGCATTCCAGGCCACCATCATCGAGGTCACCCGCGAGATCCTCGATGGCGCGCGCGTCTTGACCGGGCTCGGTACCGTGTGTCTGTCGGGCGGCGTGTTCCAGAACCGCCGGCTGGCGTCGGCGCTGCTGCGGAACCTCGCCCGGGACGGGTTCCGGGTGTTCATCAACCGCCAGGTCCCGGTCAACGACGGGGGTGTGAGCTACGGGCAGGCCGCGGTGGCCGCGGCCCGGCTGGGATCCGGCGCGCCGCACGCGTCCCACGCGCCGCACGAGGAGGAATGACGCAATGTGTCTCGGGATCCCGGGCCGGATCACGGAGATCCGCGACGAGGCCGGGCTGGCCATGGGCAAGGTGGACTTCGGCGGCGTGCGCAAGGACGCGTGCCTCGCCTACCTGCCCGAGGCGAAGCTCGGTGACTACGTCATCATCCACGTCGGCTTCGCCATCTCGCGGGTGGACGAGGCGGAGGCGCTCAAGACGCTCGAGATCCTCGAGAGCATGGGCGTCATGGGCCCCGAGCTCATGACCCTGGGCCCGGGCATGGACGAACCGGCGATCGTCAGCGACGACGCGCCCGGCGCCCTCACCTTCAACCCGGAACTTCCGCCGTCGTCCATCGGAGGGCCCCGCTCGTGAAGTACCTCGACGAGTACCGCGACCCCGTGCTCGCGAAGAAGCTCCTGGCCGAGATCCACCGGATCACGACGAAGCCCTGGACCCTGATGGAGGTCTGCGGCGGCCAGACGCACACGATCGTCAAGCAGGGGATCGACGAGGCGCTGCCCGAGGGCGTCCGGATGATCCACGGCCCCGGCTGCCCGGTCTGCGTCACGCCCCTGGAGCAGGTGGACAAGGCGCTCGCCATCGCCGCCCGCCCCGACGTGATCTTCGCCAGCTACGGCGACATGCTCCGCGTCCCCGGCTCCTCCACGGACCTGCTCGCCCTCAAGGCCCGCGGCGCCGACGTCCGGATCGTCTACAGCCCGCTCGACGCCCTCAAGATCGCGCTCGCGAACCCGGCCAGGCAGGTGGTGTTCTTCGCCGTCGGGTTCGAGACAACCGCGCCCGCGAACGCGATGGCCGTCGCCGAGGCCGCCCGCCGCGGCATCGACAACTTCAGCGTCCTCGTGTCGCACGTCCTGGTGCCGCCGGCGATGACCGCGCTCCTGGACTCGCCCACGAACCAGATCCAGTCCTTCCTGGCCGCGGGCCACGTGTGCGCGATCATGGGCTGGACCGAGTACGAGCCGATCGCCGCCAAGTACCGGGTGCCGATCGTGGTCACCGGGTTCGAGCCGCTCGACCTGCTGGAGGGGATCCTGATGGCGATCCGCCAGCTGGAAGAGGGCCGCTTCGAGGTGGAGAACCAGTACAAGCGCGCCGTCACCAGAGATGGCGTGCCGCTCGCGCAGCAGCAGGTCCTGGCGGTGTTCGAGGTGGGTCCGCGCAAGTGGCGCGGCATCGGCGAGATCCCGCTCTCCGGCTACCGCCTCCGCGCGGAGTACTCGCGGTTCGACGCGGAGCAGAAGTTCGACGTCGGCGACATCCACACCAACGAGCACCCGGCCTGCATCGCCGGCGCGATCCTGACCGGTGACAAGACGCCGCTCGACTGCGCCGCCTACGGGACCCTGTGCAACCCGCAGAAGCCCCTGGGTGCGCCGATGGTCAGCTCCGAGGGCACCTGTGCCGCGTTCTATGCGGCAGGCCGCGGCCTCAACGCCACGGGCGGGTTCAGCGGCGCGATGCCACTGGTGCAGGTCAGCCCGGCCGCGGAGATCCCGCGATGACCGTCCCCGAGCCGCCCATCGTCACGATCGACGCGGATGGCGTCGCCTGCCCGGCACCCATTCCCGAGGACCAGCGCGTGATCCTGGGCCACGGGTCCGGCGGCCGGCTGTCCGCCGCGCTGATGCGGGATCTCATCGCGCCGGCCCTCGCCGCAGCGGCGCCCGGCGGCGTCCTCAACGACGCGGCCGTGGTGGAGATCGGGGGCGCCCGCCTCGCGTTCACCACGGACTCGTTCGTGGTGTCGCCCATCCGGTTCCCGGGCGGCGACATCGGCGAGCTGGCTGTCAACGGCACCGTCAACGACCTCGCGATGATGGGCGCCTCGCCCGCGGCGATCAGCCTCGCCTACGTGATCGAGGAGGGGCTGCCGCTCGAGGAGCTGCGGCTGATCACCATGTCCGCCGCCGCCGCGGCCGCGAAGGCCGGCGCCCGGATCGTGACCGGCGACACCAAGGTGGTCGGGCGGGGCGCCGCGGACCGGCTGTTCGTCAACACCGCGGGAATCGGGCTGGTTGCCGAGGGCGTGACCCCGTCCGCGGACAGGGCCCGGCCGGGCGACGTGGTCATCCTCTCGGGCGAGATCGGGCTGCACGGCGTGGCGATCATGAGCGTCCGCGAGGGTCTGGAGTTCGAGGTGGAGATCGCGTCCGATACCCAGGCGCTCAACGGCCTGGTGGCGGCGATCCTGGCCGTTGAACCGGGCGTCCGGGTGTTCCGGGATCCCACCCGCGGTGGGCTGTCGTCCGCGCTCAACGAGATCGCGGCGGCCTCGCGCGTGGGCATGGTCCTGGACGAGCCGTCGATCCCCATCCCGGGCCCCGTCCGGGCCGCCTGTGAGTTCCTCGGCCTGGACCCGCTCCACGTCGCCAACGAGGGCAAGCTGGTGGCGATCGTGCCGGCGTCATCCGCGGATGCGGTCCTCGCCGTGATGCGCGCCACGCCGGAGGGGGCGCTGGCGGCCCGTATCGGCGAGGTGGTGGCGGATCACCCGGGCATGGTGACGATCCGCACGATCGTGGGCAGCGAGCGGATCGTGGACATGCTGGTGGGGGAGCAGCTGCCCCGGATCTGCTGAGGCCCGGGCGTTCAGGCGCCGGCAGAGCCCCGCAGGCCGACCAGCCGCCAGATCAGCCGGCCGATGCCGTAGCCGGTCAGGCTGGGAAACCCGAACCAGGCCGTGGCGATGATCCCGGAGATCGGATCGAGGGGTACCGGCTCGCCGACGCCGAACGACATGACGAGGATCGCGCTCATCCCGGCGATGTTGCCCAGGAACCCGACCAGCAGGCCGGTCCAGCCGCGCGTGACGCTGCCCGCCACCATGCCTGCCAACAGCAGGATCACCGGCGAGATGGCGATCGCCGACGTCGCGCAGGCGGCCGTGAAGCCCTGGCCGACACAGCCGAGCAGCGACCCGCCGAACAGCGCGACGGGGCAGGCGACAGCGACGATGAGGAACGCGATCAGGTCGCGCAGGACGCTGTAGCGGTAGCGGTTCGCGGGCGGTTCCGGCATCTGCGTATCATGCGCCCCCGCAGCGCGCCACGCCGCGGCGGCCGTGCACCCGTCACGGCGCCCGGACTCGGACATCACACGGGCATCTGCGGAACCCAGGCCGTCGCGTGACCCCCTTCGGCAGTGGCGGCCGTCGATGCCGCCGAGGCGTGCGACACTGGCGAACTCGCCGCGGGCCGCCCGTCACCGCGCGTCACCGTCCACTCCCACGCTCGCAGCCCCCGGTGTGCCATGTCCCGCAGCGTCCGACTCCGCCCCTGGCAGCACGCCGCGCTCGCCCGCTTCTCGGCGTCCCGGGCATCCGACTTCCTGGCCGTCGCCACGCCGGGCGCCGGCAAGACGACCTTCGCCCTGACGGCCCTGCGGACGGCCCTCGCCCAGCGGCCGGCGCGGGTCATCGTCGTGGCGCCCACGGCACACCTCAAGGTCCAGTGGGCGGCCGCGGCGGCCGGCCTGCAACTTCACCTGGACCCCGCCTGGTCGCCGTCGGAGGGCGCGCTGCCATCGGACATGCACGGCGTGGTGACCAGCTACCAGCAGGTTGCGCTGAGCGCGCCGACCTTCCGGACGCATGTCCGCGGTCCGGCCGGTCTACTTCCCGCGCGTCGGCGGCGAGATGGAGTGGAGCGCACCGGACGGGGCGGTTCACGCGGCCACATTTGACGACCCGCTCGCGACGCAGCTGGCGAACCAGCGGCTCCGCACGGCCCTCTCGATCGACGGCGAGTGGCTGCCCACGGTGGGAGGTCGGGGCGCCGTCCGTGGTGGTGACCTCGGACGACCCGGACGCCTCGGACAAGATCGCGGCTTTCGCGGCAGGGCGGGATCCGTGGCTGGTGGCCGTGCGGATGGTCGGCGAGGGGGTGGACATCCCGAGGCTCCGGGTTGGTGTCTACGCCACGACCACCACGACCGACCTGTTCTTCCGCCAGGCGGTGGGCCGGTTCGTCCGCTGGGTGCCCGGGATCCGCGACCAGCGCGCCTGGCTGTTCATCCCCGACGACCCGCGTCCCCGCATCGGTGCCGCGGAGATCGCCGAGCAGCGGCGCCACTCCCTCCGGCGCACGCCCCGCGAGGACGATGACGGCCTTGGGCGCGGCCCCGAGGCCGAGCCGACCACCGGCGAGCAGATGAGCCTGTTCGCCGCCCTGTCTGCCGTGGCGGTGGTCGGCAGCCCGTACGGCCCGTGGCACGAGCCGCTGTCCGACGAGTGGTCGGAGGCCTCCGATCGGTCGATCGAGCTGGATCTGGGGCCGCCCCCGCCGATCGCGGCGTCACCGGACGACGGGTCCGGCCTGACCCGGCGCCAGGCGAAGGACCGGCTCCGCGCCGCGAATGCCGAGGCGGCGAAGGACATCGCCCGGGTGTCCGGGCTGAGCTTCGCGCAGGTCAACCTGGAGCTGAACCGCCAGGCCGGGAGTCGCCGCGTGACCGAGGCGACCGAGTCACAGCTCCAGACGCGGTTGCATGTCGCCCGCCGCTGGCAGTGGCGGCTGGGGCGCTGACCTCACCCGGCTCACGCACGGCGCCGGACACCACCCTCGCGCTCGATGAGGCTCCGCACATCACGCGCGGGGAGAGGGCGGAGGGACGCGCGCGGGGGGGGCATCAGCGCAGGAGCAGCTCCGCGCAGCCCCGCGCCGCCCCCGTTGCCGCCCCCGCCGCCCCGCCGGCCTCCGGGTCACCCCTCCGCGAGGAGCTCCTCCTTGGCCCGCAGCATCTCGGCGCGCGCCTCGTCGCTCACGACCGGGTACTGCGGGTCGATGTCCATCAGCGCATCCAGGATCACCGCCGACGCGGCCACCCGCATGAACCACTTGCGGTCCGCCGGGATCACGTACCAGGGCGCGTGGTCGGTGCTCGTGTTGGACAGCATGTCGGCGTATGCGGCCTGGTAGGCGTCCCACGAGGCACGCTCCCGGACGTCGCCGGCCGCGAACTTCCAGTTGGCCTCCGGCTCCTCGATCCGATCCAGGAACCGCTGCTTCTGCTCGTCCTTGGACACGTTGAGGAACAGTTTCACGATCCGGAAGCCGTTGTCGACCAGGTAGCGCTCCCAGTCGTTGATCTCCCGGAACCGCCGCCTCCAGACGTCCTCGCCCTTCGCCGTCGCGGGCATCCGCTGGCCCTCGAGGATCGCCGGGTGCACGCGAACCACCAGCACCTCCTCGTAGTAGGAGCGGTTGAAGATGCCGATCATCCCGCGGGCCGGGAGCCGCAGCGCCGCCCGCCACAGGTAGTCATGGTCCATCTCGAGCGCAGACGGGACCTTGAAGCTGGTCACCTCCACGCCCTGGGGGTTCACGCCGCTGAGCACGTGGCGGATGGTGCCGTCCTTGCCCGCGGCGTCCATCGCCTGGAAGATCACGAGCAGCCCGTGGATGTCCTGGGCGGCCAGTCGGCGCTGGTACTCGGACAGGAGCTGCACACTCTCTGCCAGGACCTCCTCCGCGTCCTCCCTGGCCACGAAGTCGGCGCTGTACCCGGGGTCGAAGTCAGCGGGCAGCGTGACCTTGCGGCCGGGCCTGATGCGCAGCGGCTCGATCAGCCTGCGGATGTGCTGGGCGCGGTCGTCGGCCATGGCGGGCCTCCTGCGGAGCGTGCGTCGTTGGTCGGGCGGTGTGGCCCTGGAGCCATTATCGCGATCCCCGGTGACACCAAGAGACCCCTCCGCGGTGTGGAGGGGTCTCTTGCGACGGTTCGTGGGGCCGGCGGAGCCGGCCGATGGACTACGCGGCCTGCGCCTCGATGTGCTTCTTGCCCACGGTGGCGGTGAGCGCCCAGTAGATGACGAAGGCGACGACGAGACCCACGATCCAGCTGAAGTCGTAGAACGGCTTGAGGAACGGGATCAGGCCGTCCGCCGGGAACGGCTTGAGGTCGACCTGGGAGTACGCCCCGCCGATGGCGATGACGACGCCGATCAGGAGCGACACGACGGCGATCCAGTTCCAACCGCTGACGTACCTGTAGACACCGTCCGTCCGGTAGAGATCCGCGAGCTTGAGGTTCTTGCGGCGGATCAACCAGTAGTCGGCGATCAGGACGCCGGCGATGGGGCCGGTGGCTCCGCCGTAGGTGCCCAGCCACGTCCAGATGTACTGATTGGGATCGGCAAGCAGGTTCCAGGGCTGGATCAGGATGCCGATGATGCCCGTGAGGATGCCGCCGGTTCGGAAGGAGATCACCCTCGGCCAGGCGTTCGAGAAGTCGTAGGACGGGCTGACGACGTTGGCAGCGACGTTGGTGGTCAGCGTGGCAAGCGCGAGCGCCACCAGCATGATGATCAGGGCGAGCGGGTTTTCCAGCATGCTGGTCAACTCGACCGGATCCCAGATGGCCTTGCCGAAGACGATCACGGTCGCGGACGTGGTCAGGACGCCCACCAGCGGGAAGAGCGTCATCGTCGTCGGCAGGCCGAGGCTCTGGCCGATGGCCTGTTCGCGCTGGCTGCGTCCGAAGCGGGTGAAGTCAGGCATGTTCAGGGACAGGGTGGACCAGAACGCGATCATGCCCATGAGCGACACCGGGAAGATCTTCCAGAAGCCCTCGCCCCAGCCCAGCGTGCCCGTTTCCTGCACGACCGGGCCGAAGCCGCCGGCCTGGATGAGCATCCAGCCCATGAGGGCCAGGAAGACCACGATCAGGAACGGGGCAGCCCAGCTCTCGAACCTCTTGATCGCCTCCATGCCCCACAGGATGATGATGATGTTGAGGACCCAGAAGATCGCGAAGCAGAGCCACAGGGTCCACGGCTTGTCGCCCACGGCCGCGGCGTCCGTCCACCCGGAATTGCCGCCGGTCAACGTCTGGAGAAGCGCCCCGGTGGCTGCGAAGAGCACCGAGCCGCCGATCCACGTCTGGATCCCGAACCAGCCGCAGGCCACGCCGGCGCGAATGAGCGCCGGCAGGTTGGCACCGAAGACGCCGAACGAGGCCCGCGCCACCACCGGGTAGGGGATGCCGTACTTGGTCCCTGCGTGGCTGATGGCCAGCATCGGGATCAGGACGATGACGTTGGCAAGGAAGATGGTGAACAGGGCCTGGTACCAGGCCATCCCGAGGGCCATCAGGCCGGAGGCCAGCAGCCAGGTCGGGATGTTGATCGCCATTCCCACCCATAGGGCGAGGTAGTTGTAGGTGGTCCAGGTCCGCTTGGCGATCGGGACCGGGGCCAGATCCTCGTTGTGGAGCGCTCCCCCGAGGCCTGCATCGACCTCCGGACTGAGCTCTACCCGTCCGTCGGACCGGACAATCTGTTCCGCCACTGCCATGAGCCTCCCTCCAAGAAGGTTTTGGCCGGTGCCCAGCACCGATGTTGGACGTCGCTCCCTGCGACGGCGTACTGGCGATCCGCCGCACCGCTTCAGGCGGGTCTCCGTAAATACTGACGCGTCGGGCGCGTCCGCGAAAGGTGTCGGCGCAGGCCCCGACCGGGCACCGAGCGCCAAACCGAGAGTCCTCGCCCACGGGAGCGTCGCGGTTGATGGCCCATGAGAGCATCGGCGGCTCGGCCGGCAGAGGGCCTCCGGTCCCGAAGATGTGCTCCGTTCGGACCGTGCGATCCCGGAATTGGATGGTCCGCCGCGCCCGTTTCTCACGTGCGGTCCGGCCCTTCCCTCCAGCCGCCGGTGCCCGATCCTGAGGGCCTGACGGCAGGCGGCCACGACCGGTCGCCCCGACCTCACTGGAGAGTCTCGATGCCCCGTAACGTCCGTGGTGCGCTCCTGCAGGCCAGCTGGACCGGCGACAAGGAGTCGATGATCCAGAAGCACGAGGCCGCCGCCCACGAGGCCGCGTCCCAGGGCGCCCAGGTGATGCTGTTCCAGGAGCTG
>CAMTVM010000053.1:0-25761 GCA_947085195.1 uncultured Chloroflexota bacterium | reverse complement strand
GGTGGCGGGCAGGAAGCGGGTGCCCCAGCCGGCGGCGGGGAAGACGGCTTTGCGGACGCGCATCGAACCTCTCGGGAAGGGAGCGGGAGTCGGCCCAGTATACCCGTCACCCTGCCGCAACCCGTCCCGGTGGTCACGGCCCAGCCCCATGGCACACGGCCGGTCGAGACTCAGGATCGACCGGACACCCGGTCCGTGAAGCGGGCGACGTGGCGCGAGAACGCCCGCGGCCGGTCGAGGTTGGAGAGGTGCGTGGCCCACGGGATGACCACGCTGCGGCCCTGCCGGCAGGACGCCGCCCAGGTGTCGCCGCCGGGCCCGAAGACGGGGTCCAGCGCCCCGTTGACGATCAGGACCGGGGTCCACAGCCGGCCCAGCCGGTCAAGAAACCGGCGCCCGACCAGGGTCCGCACCGCGTGCGCGCCGCCGTCGGACCAGAACCCGCCCTCGATGATGGGCTCTGCGACGGCGCGCCCGTACCGGAGCCGGAAGAACCCGACGTTGAGCAGTCGCAGGACGGGACCGGGCAGGCGCTCCAGGACCCAGGCGAACACGCGGAACGGGAGCGCCAGGACGCCGAAGGCCTCGCCGGAGCAGCCGGCAAGCACCAGACCCGCGACCCGGTCCGGCGCGGCCTCCGCAACCTCGATGGCGATGAAGCCGCCCAGCGACAGCCCCACGAGGACGGCGCGGCCGGACGGCACCTCGGCATCGATGGCGGCAAGGACGCCGGCCCGGGCGGACTCGATCGACCACGGCTCCCCGCCGCGCACGCCGTGTCCGGGCAGGTCCACCGCCACGCACCGGTAGCGCGCGGAGAGTCGTCGCAGCTGCGGCCACCACTGGCTGCGCGACAGTCGCGTCCCGTGCAGGAACACGATCGCCGGAGCGTGGCGGGGCCCCAGCGCGGTCCAGGGGTTGGGGCCGGTCGAGATCGGCGCGTCGTCCATCGCCGTCAGGATAGCCCGACCGTCACGACGGCCCTGTGCGCTCCCGGCGGGCGGTGGCCAGGCGGATGGAGGTGAACGGGATCCGCACCTCCCGGAAGACCTCGGATGAGACCAGGAAGCCGGCCAGCAGGAACACGACGCCCAGCAGCTTCCCGGCCCCGAACAGTTCCGTCGAGCCGGCCCGGTTGAGCGAGTCCGTGAGCGTGGGGAAGAACGCGCCGATGGCGATCAGGATCGTGGCCGGGACGCGGGAGTGGAGGCGCCCCGCGACGAGGTCCCGGGCCGCCGCGGGGAGCGAGGCTGCGAGGTTGACGACGATCGCCACGGGGGCGATGAACAGGTTGAACAGGAACTGGTCGCCGGGCTGGGTGGGGTCCAGCGAGTACGGCAGCACGCGCTTCTTGGGCATGAACGTGTAGGCGGAGAACAAGGCTCCGAGCAGCAGCGACAGGGCGCCCGGGATGTTCATCACCGGGGTCAGCAGCCGCAGGTACCCGGGCATCGCATCGCCCACGGGCTGGCCGGTGGCCGGGCTCAGCGCATAGCCGGGCGCGGGCAGCGGCGGCATCGCGAGGGCCATGACGGCAGCCAGCACCGTCACCCCGATGATCGCGCCCGCGGCGATGCGCGGCCAGCGGTCGTTGCCGAAGTAGGTCTCCACGGCGATGGCGAGCGCCAGGATCACCGCCCCGATGAGGTACAGCAGCGGCAACGGGCCGGCGCCCGCGTAGCTGGGGTTGTTGCGGATCATCAGCGCCACCAGCCCGGACAGCAGGAGCAGGACGGCATACATGTAGCCGAACCTGGTCCGGCCCAGCAGGAACGCGGTCCCGAGACCCAGCCAGGCGGCCGTGAGGACAGCGCCCGAGAGGTACCAGACCCGATACAGGATCTCGTTCCAGCCGGAGGTCGCGGCGACCGCCTCGGAGCCCGAACCGATGGCGAAGCAGAGCATCCCGAACGCCCAGACCAGCTGGAAGCCGTGGCGCCGGTCCCGCCACTGGTCGAGCAGCAGCAGGACGAACAGGAACGCCAGCAGCGACGTGACGGCGGGCAGGAGGATCGACATCGTGGGCACCGGAGTCAGGAACCGTCCGTGGAGGTCAGGGACCGGGCGGAGCGGCGCCGGGGTCCGGTCCGGTGAGGTCCGGTCCGGTGAGGGCGATCTCGCGGGAGGCGACCTCGTGCGCGGCCACGAACGCCAGCAGGAGGCGGTCGAGCAGGCCGGTGGACACGTCGTACAGGTCACCCACCCGCTGGGCGTCCACGCCCCGGCGGCGGGTGACCATCGTGAGCTCCGCGAGGAACGGGCGACGAGCCGAGACGAACATGGCGACGCCATCCGCGAGCGCCACGCCGTTCAGTGCGAGCCGCCCGCCGAGGTGGGCTGCGAGGTCGATGGCGTCGCGCTCCGCCCGGGCTCGGCCGGGGCCGGTCTCGTCAAGATGGCGGACCAGCGCGTCCACCAGGCGGCGGCCGGTCTCACGGAACGACTCCCGCTCCGAAGGCGGCACGTGGGCGCGCGGGTCCGGGCCGAGACCGTGGGTCTCGCCGTAGCGGCGGCGGTACGCCGCACTCAGACGATCCTGGCTAGCACCGAGGCCAGCGAGACCGTTCACGGGACCCGTCCGCCGGGCCGCGATCAGGCGCTCGAGGGCACGGCGGTCGAATCGACGGTGGCCGCCGGGCGTCGTGAACGCGGGTACACGGCCCTCGTCCGCCCAACGGCGCAGCGTGTCGGGGTCGACGCCCAGCAGGCGGCTCGCCGCGCCCAGCGCGAGGCGGTCGGGCGGCGGGCGGTCGGGCGGCGGGCGGTCGTCGGGCACGGAACCTCCGTGACGTGGCTCCGGGGTCGCTCAGAGGAGCACAAGACCTTGGCAAATCTGGTACGCGCAGCCAGCCGGACCGCGCGAGTGTAGAGGCGGGCTCACGGGGCGTCAAACGGGCTCCCGCAAGGGCGCCCGGTGAGGGGTTCAGGCCGGGACGAACTCGTGGTCGTCGCGGTGCAGGCCGTCGCACAGGCCCCAGGCGGGCGGCTCGATCGGCAGCGCGACGGGGCGCATGATCTCGCGCACCTCGCCCCGCCGGCAGAACAGGTGCCCCCGCTCGGCCATCCAGCCGCGGACGCACGCGGGATCCGAGTGGAACTGGTGGGGACCCGGGTTCAGCGGCGTGGATTCCGTCCAGCCGACGGCGACCTCGGGGGACACGACGTCCAGGAGGCTGACGCGCCAGGGGGTCCCCGGGATGATCTGCCGGCAGCCGTCACAGCGGATCGCGACAATATCGCTGACGATCGTGCGGACCGTCACGCCCATGATCTCCATCGCCTTCGAGGATAGCAGGGAGGCTACGGGTCAGGCGCGTCGCAGGCGGCTGACGACGCGGGCGCGACGGCAGAAGCGGCGCTGGTACCCCCAACCGGATTCGAACCGGTGATCTCCACCTTGAAAGGGTGGCGTCCTAGGCCTCTAGACGATGGGGGCCCGATCCCCGATGGGGCCGGCCGAGTGTACCAGAGGGGTCCCGCGGCTCCCGCCGAGACCGCTCCCGCCGGGTCTCCCGCCGCCGGGTCGATCCCGCCGGTCGAGCGGCCTCAGGCGCCCGGCGTGCCGCTCCAGATGAGGCTCATGATGACCGCCCCTGCGAGCGACATCAGCGAGGCCACCGCGAACAGGCCCCCGACCAGCGCGGTCAGCACCGCGGCTCCGTCCCGGCCCTCGCGCCCCGCACGCACGACGGCCGCGACCGAGAGCACGGCGGTGGCGGCGAACACCAGGCCGCAGATCGCGAGGCCGGCGGCCATCAGCGGAACCTGGAGCTGGTCGCGGATGAGCACCGACCAGGCGAGGAACCCGAGCCCCCCGGAGAGCGCGACCAGCAGCGTCACGCGGACGGGCGTGATGCGGACCGGACCGACGTGGGGCCCCGTGCGACGACTGCCGGAAGCAGCCCGGGGCGAGACCTGCGGGCGGGCACCTGGCTGGTAGCGACTCATCGCGGCGAGCGTAGCAGGCGGGCCTGCTCGGGGCCTACTGGGCGTCCCCGGCCGGTGCCTCGCCGCCCCGCCAGCGGTGATAGACGGCGACGTTCCAGGACAGCCGCGGACGCTTCAGGCCGGCCCCGGCCGCCGCTCCCGGGTCCCCGAAGGCCTCCGCGAGGAACCCCTGCGCCTCTTCGATCGACGGGAACGTCCAGAAGCAGTGCACCACGCGGATCCTGAACCCGCCGCCGCGCAGGAACGGGCCGTCGCGGCGACTCCAGGAGCGGTACTCGGGAGCGTCCGGATCTGCCAGGGCGGACACGTCGTCGCGGCCGTAGTCGTGGACCACGAGCAGCCGCCCGCCGGGACGGAGTGCACGGTCGACCTCCACCAGGTCCGCCTCGACCACGCCCCGGAACCCGGACCAGAGGCTCACGACGGCGTCCAGGCTGCCGTCGGGGACGTCCAGCCGGAACGGGTCCGACAGGGGGACGGACTGCCCGGTGATGCCCGCGGCCGCGAGGCTGTCCGCCAATCGTCCACCGGGCACGTCGAGAAGAGCTACGTCGCGTCCCGCGAGCGGGCCGAGCGCCTCGAGGGCACGGACGAGCTTGCCCTCGACGTCGGCGGCCGTTCGGAGACGCTCGGCCAGCGGGGCGGCGAGCCGGAACGGAAGATCTGCCACGTCCCCGCGAGGATACGCGGCCGCGCCGCACCGCGCGCACCGGGTGAGACGGCCAGCGCTGCCTCAGGTACCCGCCGGCTCCCGCACGAGGATCCGTCCGGTGCGCGGCGGCACCGTCACGGCCGTCTCACCCCAGGCACCCACGACCACCCGGCTGCCCGGGACGGTGACGGCATCACCCGGCAGGGGCACGTCGGCCAGCGTGGCCCCGGCCAGCCCGGGCACCGAAACGGCGATCGTCACCGCGGTCTCCCCGGCATTCACGGCGACGAGCACCTCTGATCCGCCGGCGGTCGCCCCGCGGAGGAAGGCGACCGCGTCGCCGGTGACCCCCGCCGTGCGCAGGTCTCCACGCCGTAGAGCCGGCAGCGCGCGCCGGGCGCGGTAGACGGCCGCGGTCCAGGCGAGGCCCTCGCGATCCCACCGGGACTCGTCCCACGGGAACGCCCGGCGGCAGTCGGGGTCATGGTTGCCCTCGATGCCCACCTCGTCGCCGTAGTAGGTGCAGGGCGCGCCGGGCAGGGTCGCCTGGAGCAGCACGGCGAGGCGGTGAGCGGCCCGGTCCCCGCCCGCCATGGTCCGGAAGCGCGGCGTGTCATGGCTCGCGAGCAGGTTGAGCTGGACCCCGGTGACGGCCGGGTCATAGAGGGCCATCAGGCGCTCCACCTCCGCCGCGAAGGCGGCGCCGTCACGTCGGAGGACGGTGCGCCCGTACTCGTGGTGGGCCCGCACGACGCCCTCATCGAGGTGGGCCTGTGCCGTGAAGCCCAGGATCGCCTGCGCCAGCGGGTAGTTCATGACCGCGTCGAAGCGGTCGCCCGCCAGCCACTCAGGGCACTCGTGCCAGATCTCGCCGACGAGGTACGCCTCCGGGTTGACCGCCCGGCAGCGGCGGCGGAACGCCTGCCAGAACGCCTCGTCGCGGATCTCGGTGGGAACGTCCAGGCGCCATCCGTCGATGCCGAACCGGAGCCAGTGCTCGGCCACCTCGAAGATGTGCTCGCGGACCTCCGGGTTGTCGATGTTGAGCTTCGGCAGCGCCTCCAGGCCCCACCAGGCCCGGTAGCCCAGGCGCCGGAAGGCCTCGTCGCCACGCTCGTCGTCCGTGGCGCCGGGAACCGGCTCATCCGGGAAGCTCTCGTGGTCGGTGGGCCAGGGGTATGGACGGAACGGCCTGCGGCCCTCCAGCGCGGCCCCCTGGAAATGGAACCAGTCCCGGTACGGCGAGGCCGCGCCGTTCTCGAGGACGTGGTGGAACGCCCAGAACCCGCGACCGGTGTGGTTGAACACGCCATCGAGGATGACCCGGATCCCGCGCGCATGGGCGGCGTCCAGCAGCTCCCGAAGCGCGGCGTCCCCACCCAGGATCGGGTCCACCCGCAGGTAGTCGTACGTGTGGTACCGGTGGTTCGACGCCGAGGCGAAGACCGGCGTCAGGTACAGCGCGTTGACCCCCAGGTCCGCCAGGTACGGCAACCGCTCCGCGATCCCCAGCAGGTCGCCGCCCTTGAAGCCGTGGTTGGTCGGGGCATCGTCCCAGGGCTCCATCGTGCCGGGCTTCGGAACCCGGGCGGACGGGGCGAAGCGGTCCGGGAAGATCTGGTAGAAGACCGCGTCGCGGACCCAGTCAGGCGTGTCCATCGGCATGGGGGGAGTGTATGGGGAGCGGCCGCAACACCCTCAGCATGAGCCAGCCCGACCGTGGACTGCTCACCGTAGACTGCTGGGCGTGATGCCGATACGCGCATTCGTCCGGGTGGCCCTGGTGACGGCGGTGCTGGCCGGCTGCGGCGGGCCCCAGCCCACGCCCGTGGTCAACCCGACAGCGGCAACCACGCCGACGGACCATCCGGTCCCGTCCGGTGCATCGGACCCGTCTGGCACACCCGGCCCCTCCGTCCCGGCGGTGGCCTGTGGCGGGCCCGTCACGGACGCCCGCTGGTGGAGCGATCGGGTGTTCTACGAGGTCTTCGTCCGCAGCTTCGGCGACTCGAACGGCGACGGCTCCGGCGACCTGCAGGGCCTGACGGCCAGGCTCGACTACCTCAACGACGGCGATCCCGTCACCACCGACGACCTGGGCATCACCGGCATCTGGCTGATGCCGGTCGCCGAGGCCACCAGTTATCACGGCTACGACGTCACCGACTACACGGCCGTCGAGCGGGACTACGGGACGCTGGCGGACCTGCAGGCGTTCGTCAGGGCGGCCCACGACCGCGGGATCGCGGTCATCCTGGACCTGGTGCTCAACCACACCTCGTCGGACCACCCGTGGTTCCGGGCGTCACGCGACCCGGCCTCGCCCAAGGCGGACTGGTACCTGTGGTCGGACACGGATCCCGGGTACCCCGGTCCGTTCGGGCGGTCGGCCTGGCACCCGGATGGGGGTCGCTGGTACTACGGCGCGTTCGGGGGCCACATGCCGGACCTGGACCTGCGCAACCCTGCCGTGACCGAGGCGCTGGTCGAGGCGGCCGGTTTCTGGATGACCGAGGTCGGGGTGGACGGCTTCCGGCTGGACGCGATCCGCCACCTCATCGAGAACGGCCCGGACCAGGTCAACACGCCGGAGTCACTCGCCTGGCTGACCGCCTTCCGGGATCGCCTGCGCGCGATGGACCCGGACGTGCTGCTGGTGGGCGAGGTCATGGACATCACCGCCGCCTCGGCGCCGTTCGTGCGGGAAGGTGCCGTGGACCTCACCTTCGACTTCCCGCTCGCCCGGGGCTTCCTCCAGGCTCCGAACCTCGAGGACATCGCGCCGCTCGCCGGTGCCCGTCGCGACGTGCTGGAGTGGTACCCCGCGGGGGGCTACGCCGCCCTGCTGACCAACCACGACCAGACACGGGCGATGAGCGAGTACGGCGGTCGCGTGGAGAAGGCCCGGCTGGGTGCCTCGCTGCTGCTGACGG
The DNA here is from genome assembly GCA_947085195.1 of uncultured Chloroflexota bacterium. GTDB lineage: Bacteria > Chloroflexota > Limnocylindria > Limnocylindrales > CSP1-4 > CAIXZV01. The sequence continues at coordinate 18,228 of CAMTVM010000053.1, read as the reverse complement.
ACCCGGGCGTGCCGTTCATCTACTACGGGGAGGAGATCGGGATGGAGGGCCGCAAGCCCGACGAGCGCCTCCGGGCACCCATGCCCTGGACCGGTGATGCCCCGTCCGGCGGCTTCTCCGCGGTGGCGCCCTGGCAGCCGATGCCGGACGGCTGGCCGGAGACGAACGTGGCGGCACAGGCGGGGGACCCGGGGTCGCTGCTGTCCGCGTACCGGGACCTGGTGCGGCTGCGGACCGACCACGCGGCGTTGCGCACGGGCGCGACGTTCCCCGTGGACGCGGACCCGACCTCGCTGGTGGCGATGCTGCGCTCCGACGCCCGGGAGTCCGTGCTCGTGCTGACCAACCTGGGCCTGGCGCCGGTGACCGACTACACGCTCACGCTCGACGCCGGCCCGCTGTGCGCCGCCGGCGGTGCGACCGTCCTGTACGGCCCGGCCGATCTCGGTCCGCTGACGGCGCCCACGCCCGGGCCGGCCGGCGGCTTTGCCGCCTGGACACCGGTCGCCGCGATCCCGGCCCAGACGACGCTCGTCATCGGGCTGCGACCGTAGCGGCCCGTGGTCGCGGAGGGGACGCGCGGAGGGGACGCGCGGAGGGGACGCGCGGAACGGACTCGGGGAGGGACCCGGCGGGCCGCCCTCCGTCCTCAGCCCTTGACGGCCCCGATGGCCAGACCCGAGGTGATCCAGCGCTGGGCGAACAGGTACACGACCGCGGGCGGGATCGCGAACATGATCGCGAACGCCGAGAACAGCGACCAGGGCGTGCTGGCGAACTGGCCCTGCATCGAGTACAGCGCCATCGCCAGGGTCTGATCGTCCGCCTTGGTCAGGAACATCCACGAGAAGTAGAACTCGGTCCAGCCGGCCACGAAGCCCAGGAACCCGGTGACGGCCAGGGCGGGCAGCGCCAGGGGCAGGATGATCTTGAGGAAGGTCTGGTTGGTGGACGCCCCATCCACGGCGGCCGCCTCCTCCAGGTCGCGCGGCAGCGTGTCGAGGTAGCCCTTCAGGTTCCAGATCGCGAACGGCAGCAGGCCCGAGACGATGGCGAAGCCGACACCCAGCAGCGAGTTCCGGAGGTTGAAGGGCCCGAACACCTGCTCGACGACCGGACCGATCAGCGGGATCTCGTTGAGGTTGATCTTGTTCAGCTGCGTGAACAGGGGTGTCAGGGTGGCCACTGCCGGCAGCATCAGGACGCCGAGGATCAGCAGCATCAGGAACTCGCGGCCGCGGAACTTGAGACGCGAGAACGCGTAGGCGGCAGACACCCCGATCAGCACCGAGACCACCGACGTGCTCAGGGCGATCTTGATCGAGTTGAGCGCCAGGCCCAGGAACGAGATCGGGTTGTTGGTGGGCTGCCTGAGGACCTGGGCGTACGCCTCCAGCGAGGCCCCGGACGGGATGAGGCTGAGGCCGTCGGGCCGGGACCGGTTGAGCGGGTCCAGCGACAGGCCCACCACCCACACCACCGGGAACATGACCGTGAGCAGGATCAGGAGGCACAGCGCCTGCAGCAGCGCCTGCCGGCTGAGCGAGAGGTCCCGCTTCTTCCGGCGAGCGACCGCGGCGACGGGCCGGTCGGCGGTCATCGTGGCCATCGGTCGCTCCTAGAGATCGTAGGTCCGGGTGGCCTTCGCCATCCGGTTGGTGATCAGGGTCACGGTCAGCAGGATGAAGAACATGATCACGGAGAACGCCGCCCCGACCCCGTACAGCTGGCGCTCGTTCACCAGGCGGTAGGCCTGGGTCACGAGCAGCTCCGTTCGCCCGAACGGCCCGCCCTGGGACATGAAGTACGAGAGGTGGAACAGGTTGAACGTGATCACGAAACCGTAGATCGCGTACGGGATCATGGCCGGACGCAGGTAGGCCATCGTGATGTTGCGGAACTTCTGCCAGCCCGACGCGCCATCCATCTCGGCGGCCTCGTACAGGTCGTTGGGGATCGACTGCAGGGCGCCCGTCGCGACCACGGAGTTCAGCGGCCAGCCCAGCCAGGTGTTGGTGATCAGCATCCCGTAGAAGGCCAGCGGCAGCGGGATGAACGGGATGGGGTCCGCGACCTGGCGCATCCAGTCGATGCGGAACGCCTCCGTCGACAGCCCGATCATCTTGCCCGCACCCGCCAGGAGCAGGTTGATCGCCCCATCGTCCGGGTCGTACATGTTGCGCCACACGGTGGCCACGATGATCGGCGGGATGACCACCGGGATGATGAACAGCGCCCGGTAGATCCGCTTGAACCTGAGACCCTTGGTGTTCAGAAGGACGGCGATACCCACGCCCAGGATGACGTGGATGATCACGTTGGCGAACGCCCACCACAGGTTGTACAGGATGATCCGGATGAAGGAGAAGTTGGGAATCGCCAGCTGGCTGGACAGGACGTCGACGTAGTTCTTGAGGCCCACCGCGTTGGGGGCCGGCGCGCCCTGGCGCAGGTTCTGGATCCCGTAGTCGGTGAACGACATCCAGACCTGGAACAGGAGCGGGTACAGGGTGATGATCCCCATCACGAGGAACGCCGGAACGAGGTAGAGGTACGCGATCCGCTTCGAGCCCGGTCCACCGCGGAAGCGGCGGCGAGCCGGCCGGACCCCTGAGGTCACTGCGGCCATGGCGGGTCCTCTCCTCCTCATCGATTCCGGGGCACGATCGAGGGCACCAGCAGTATCGCCGGTCGCGGCAGGGGTCTCCCCGGGGCCGGGCGGCAGCCGCGGTCCCGGGGAGTCTCGTCAGGGACGAAGGCTACTTGTTGTTCGCCGTGTCCATCGTGGCGCATGCCGTCGCGACCGCGGTGGCCGGATCGGCGTTGTTGTCGAGGATCTGGCTCCAGGCATCGCCGAAGGCGCCCCAGTAGTTGCCGAACTCGGCGCTCTGCGGGCGCGGATCGCCCTGGTAGACCGCGTCCGAGAACGACTTCACGAGCGGGTCGACGATCGAGACGCTCTTGTCGGCGGGGACGTGGCCGGCGATGTCAACGTAGATGCCCTGGGCCTCGCGGTTGACCATCTCCTTGGCGAAGGCGATGGCGAGGTCCTGGTTCTTGCCGGCGGCGTTGATGTACCAGCCGTCGACGCCGGTCATGGTGCCGGACACGCCGGCCGGGCCCGCGGGGACCGGGGCCACGGCGACGTCCGGACGGGCGGCACGGTAGTCGCCGAGCGTCCAGTTGCCGTTGAACATGATGTCGATGTCGCCGTTCTTGAAGGCGTCATTGACCTTGCCGTAGTCGGGGTCGACGAGGGCGCCGGCCGCCTTGAGGTCCTTGACGAACGTGATCGCGTCCGCGACGCCGCTGTTGGCAGTCGCCGCGCACTTGTTGTCGGCGTCGAAGATCTTGCCGCCGAAGCCGTTGTAGAAGCCCCAGCCGAAGTAGGCGCCGGTGATGACGCCGACCTTGCCGCCGCCCTTGACGAATGCCATCAGCTCGTCCGTCGTGGCCGGCGGGCTCGCGACCTTCTTGGCGTCGTAGTACATGGCCACGGCCTTGAGGCCTTCGGGAACCATGTACACCTTGCCGTCGTAGGTCGAGCCGTTCTTCGCGACGTCGGCGGTACCCGCGAGGACGTCGTCGATCTTGCCGGTCAGGTCCACGAGGAAGTTGCCCCGGACCATGCCGCCGAACGAGTCGTTGGGGGCGATGAACAGGTCGGGGCCGCCGCCGGCGGCGGACTCGGTCTGGAACTTGGTGAAGATGTCGTTGAACGGGACGTCCAGCGCGTCGATCTTCAGGCCCGGGTACCTGGCCTTGAGGTTGTCGAGGATCCGGCTGAACGCCTTGAACTCCGCGTTGCCGCCGGACGAGCCGTAGGCGTGCCAGACGGTCAGGGTGCCGCTCAGGCCGGCCGCGGTCGGCTCGGGGGTGGGGGCCGTGGTGGTCGGGGCCCCGGTCTGGGGGGCCGTGGTGGGGGCGGTGGTTGCGGCCGGGGTGCCGCACGCCGCCGCGAAGATCGCCGCGCCCGCGATGAGCGCAACGAGCCGGATCTTGGTGTTCATCCTGGTGCTGTTCTCCTCCAACGATTGGTGCCTGGATCAGGTGTCGGGCCCGTCGCTGGTGCGGCCGGGTCCGGCGTCGGTCGCCGGGATGGCGTCCGACGTGCCACGGGTTCGTTTGCGGCGTGCCGACGGATGCGACGCACCCGCGTGCCGCCCGATGGCCTGGTTGCGGGCCTCGACCACCTCCTGCCGCCTTCGCGGCGCGGGACCGGTCGAGCCGCGGATGATGAGCCGCGTCTCGAGCCGGAGCTGTTCGGGGCGTGGATCCCGTCGTTCGATGACGGACAGGAGAAGGCGCACCGCGCTCTCGCCCTTCTGGCGGATCGGCTGGTGCACGGTGGTGAGCGGGGGGTTCGTGTGCTGGCTGATGTCGATATCGTCGAAGCCGACGACCGAGATGTCCTCCGGCACCCGCATGCCGAGTTCCCGGGCGGCGCGCAGGACGCCGATCGCCATGGCGTCCGACATGGCGAGGACCGCGGTCGGGCGGAGCCCGTCCTCCCAGGCCCGACGCATCACGGCCATGCCGCCCTCGATGCTGGCCGGCCCGACGCAGATCGCGTGGGCTGGGAGTTCGATGCCCCTGGCGCCGAGTGCCCCAAGGTACCCGCCCAACCGACGCCCCATGACGCCGTCTGGCTCCAGCTGGGCCCCGGGCGTCGGGGGTTCCACGCCGGCGACGAGAAACGTGGTGTGGCCAAGGCCGAGGAGATGCTCCGCCGCCGCGCGGGCGCCGCCCGCGTCGTCGATCTCGATGCCCGGCTGGTCCGGCAGCGCGCTGGAGTCGACCATGACCAGCGGGAGCCCTGCGGCGCGGATCTGCTCGACCTCGGGATGGGTGGCCGACAGCCCGATCGCCACGACGCCGTCCACCGTGGCGCGGCCCATCGCGCGGGCGAGCGAGCCGTGGAGCGGCGAGATGAAGTGGAGCGCGTAGCCTTCCTGCTCGGCGGCCAGTGCGACGCCTTCCGAGAAGGCCCCGAAGAACGGATTCGAGAAGATGACCGACAGAGCCTGGGGCGTGAGCACGCCGATCGTGTGGGTCGACCGCTGCGTGAGCATCCGGGCCACCGGATGCGGCCGGTAGCCGAGCGACTCCGCAACGACCAGGATCCGGCTCGCCGTTTCCGGCGCCAACCGATCCGGGCTGTTGAAGGCGAACGACACCGCGGTCTTCGACACTCCCGCCTCGCGGGCGACGTCGGCGATTCGCGGTCGTCGCGGGGTCCGCTCCTCCACGGTCTCCTCGCTGCGGGCTGCCTGTGCGGGACCCGGGATGCCCCGTCGGCTCCGGCACCCGGGCCGGACCGCGTGCCCAGCACAGGTTCGGTACGCTGGTTACAAAACCGGTTTAGCAAACCGGTTTAGCAGAGATTAGCCAGCACCGGGGCCGGTGTCAAGTGGCTTGTGCGCGACAGTGGCTTGTGTGCGGCTGTTCGCGGCTGTCCGAACCCGGGATCGCCTGGCTGGGCGCCACCTCGAGCATCCCAGCCGCTGCGGCCAAGGCGCTCATCCGCCCGGTGATCGGCTGGCCGACGGCCAGCCGGCAAGTCCACACGCCGTCAAGACACGCCGTCAAGACACCGCTTGACGACGAGAGAGGGAGAGCATCATCCTGCGTGAACGCACCGGGAAGGACACATGAGGACGGGGCGTTCAGGTTACCTGTCAGTCGCCGCATCCCTGGCGAAGCCGGAGGGGACCAAGGTGGCGCGTAAGGGGCTCCCGACCCTCGACGCGCTCGGTGTCGTGCTGCCGGCGGGGGCGTTCCCAGCCGCGGTCCCACCCGACTGGGTGCTCCTCACACCGGAACTCGGCGCCGGAGGACGGCCCGGCGTCCGGATCGCCGTCGACACGCGGACCGGGGAGCGGTTCGAGTTCAAGATCGACGAGCAGGGACGCGCCGTCGCGCCGTAGGCGACTGGCGCGGTTCGGGGCTCCGCCTCCGTCTCCCCGCGCGCCGTTGGCGGGACCTACGCGGCGGTCGAGGCCTGCGGGGTGGCGTCGGTCCTCAGGGAGGCAGCACCGGCCGCGGAAAGGGCGGAGGAGTGGTGCCGAACAAGGCCAGCGCCAGGCCAGCGCCGTGCTCGAACTGGCCCTCATCGAACTCGAAGCTGATCATCGTGTGACCGTCGGCGTCCTTCCAGCTCGACCGGGACGTAACGGTCAGCTCGATCGGGTCGATGGACCCGGCTTCGACGACGGGTCGGGCCGCCGGTGTGGACTACGGGACCGCGATTCCCGGGCGGCGGCTCGGTTGAGCGTCAAGCGTGGACTGCTGGACCACGATCTCCGGTGCGACCCGCGCGCGTCCGGCTATGGCGGCGGGTTCGTGGCGTGGCGGACCACGCGGCGGGCGACCTGGGCCGCGTCCGGCGGGTTCGTGGCGTGGCGGGCCACGCGGCGGGCGACCTGGGCCGCGTCCGGCTATGGCGGCGAGTTCGTGGCGTGGCGGACCACGCGGCGGGCGACCTGGGCCGCGTCCGGCTATGGCGGCGAGTTCGTGGCGTGGCGGACCACGCGGCGGGCGACCTGGGCCGCGTCCGGCCCCGCCGCCCCGACGGTGGCATGATCAGGACGTGTTCGCCCAGCTTCGCTCGATGCCCCCCGGCGTCCGAATCTTCCTCGGCTATGCCTTCCTCGTTCTGGGCCTCATCGGCCTGTCGCTGCGCTGGGTCGTGGACCAGGCGATCAGCACGCCGGTCTCCCTCCCTGGCATCGTCGTCATGGTCCTGCTCGCCTACACCATCTTCACGATCACGCTGGTGCTCCAGCGCAAGGAGGCGGCCCGGGGCCTGGCATTGGGCCTGTCGACCCTGACCATCCCGGCCGTGCCGCTCGCGCTGCTCGCGGCCCAGCCCCTGTTCGCCCTGATCGTCGGCGCGCTCGCCGTCCTCCTGTTCGCCGGGCTCACCCGCCCCGCCGTCCGCGCCTGGCTCAACGAACCCTGACGGGAACGTACCCGGCAGCGCGCACCCGGCAGCGCGCACCCGGCGGCGCCAGCCCGGTGCGGGTCTGGGCGCATGGGCGCGCGTGGCGCTACCCTTCGCCCAGCGGCGCGGTCCCTCGCGCCCGCTCGCGACCACGCCGTTCCGCGGTCGCCGAACACCAGCCGGGAGTGCTCGCCGTGACCAGATCAAGCCGCCAGCCGGATCGCGCCGACCGCCGACCCTCCACCGGGCCGTCCGGCACGTCGCGCGCCGGCCGCCGCGACGCCGACCGTCGCCGGCTCGACGAGGTCTCCACGCTGGAGCGCCTGCGCACCCCGGTCCTTGCCCTCGTCGTGATCGTCGCCCTGGTGGGGATCAGTCTGTTCGTGTTCACGACGGCCACCGCGCCGGCGTACGCATGCACGACGATCGACACGGTCCAGTCACCCGTGACGGGCGAGCTGGGCCAGGTACAGCCGGACATGGGCGACGGCCACGTCCAGATCGGCGAAAAGGTCACCTACCCGGTGTGCCCGCCCGCGTCCGGTCAGCACGCCAACAAGAAGGGTTTCGGACCGCTGGTGCCCAAGGTCTACGGGCCGGACGATCAGAGCTCGCCCATCGGCTGGTTGCACAACCTGGAGCACGGTGGCCTCGTCCTGCTCTACGCGTGTGAGAAGGGCGCCTGCGACGAGGCGGCGCTCGCGGCACTGCGGACGTTCAGCTCGGGCTTCCCGGCCAGCGCCCTGTGCGGGGTCCCGGCCGGGACCGTCGGTCCGGTGATCGCCCGGTTCGAACAGATGCCCACCAAGTATGCAGCCCTGCTCTGGAACCGCGCCCTGTACCTCGACACGCTTGACGCGCCGGCCATCTACGACTTCTACCTCCGCTACGGCGAGCGGCTGTCCGCCGAGGGGACCTGGATCGCCCCGCCCGAGCCGCAGTGCCCGGCCCCGACCCCGGCTCCAGCGACCGGCGCCATCCCCGGCCCGTCCGGCGGCTGAGAGGAGAACGATGCGGCTGCACGCCTACCAGGACCGGTACGGGGACGCGCGGTTCGGCGTCCTGGTGCTCGACCGCCTCCTCACGGGAGGGCAGCTGGAGAAGCGGGGCGGCCTCGATCCGGCGGTGGACACCCGCCTGGGCATCGGCTACCAGCTCGCGTTCCAGGACGGCTGGCTGGAAGAGGTCGCCCGCGCCGCCCGTCGGGCGCTCAAGCGTGGCGCACCGCTCGTGGGCCTCGACGCGAGACGTCCCCTGGCGGCCATCGGGCCCGGCGGTCTGGGCGAGAAGATCGTCTGCGTGGGGCTCAACTACGCCGATCACGTCGCGGAGGGCGGCCGGGCCACGCCCGAGCGACCCCTGCTCTTCGCCAAGTTCGCCAATGCGATCGTCGGGGATGGCGAGGCCATCGTCCGGCCGCCTGGAACCCGCGCCCTGGATCTCGAGGTGGAGCTGGGCGTGGTCATCGGCCGGTCCGCCCGGCGGGTGACGCCGGAGCAGGCCCCTGAGCACGTCGCGGGCTACGTCGTCGTCAACGACATCAGCGCCCGGGACTGGCAGGGCAACCCCCAGGCTCTGCGCGAGGGCGAGAAGGGCGACGGCCAGTGGCTGCGGGCCAAGAGCAGCGATACGTTCCTCCCGGTCGGGCCGACGTTCGCCACGCCGGACGAGGTGGACCCGTCGGTCGGCCTCGTGCTCCGCAGCTGGCGGATCCCGGCCGAGGGCCCGGACGCCGGCAGCCCGGTCCTGATGCAGGAGGACAGCACCGCCAACATGCTCCACGGCGTCCCGCAGCTGATCAGCCTGATCTCCCAGGCGATCACGCTCCGGCCGGGGGACATCGTCGCCACCGGCACGCCCGCAGGCGTGGGCGTGTTCCGCGACCCGCCGGTCTTCCTCCAGCCGGGCGACCGGGTCCGCTGCGAGATCGAGGGGATCGGCGCGGTGGAGAACCCGATCGTCGACTGGACCGACGACCCCCGGCAGGACCTCTGACCACGCCGACGGGTCGAAGACCGGGAAGCAGGAGGCGCTCATGCTCGCGCTCGTGAAGACCACTCCCGGCCCGGGCCTGAGCCTGCAGACCGTCCCCGACCCGGTGGTCGGCATCAATGACGTCCTGATCCGGGTCCGCCGGACCGGCATCTGCGGCACGGACCTCCACATCGAGTCCTGGGACGCGTGGGCCGCGAAGACGATCAAGCCGCCGCTGGTCGCCGGTCACGAGTTCGTGGGCGAGATCGTGGAGGTGGGCTCCAACGTCTCGGACTACCGCCCGGGCGACATCGTCAGCGGCGAGGGGCACGTGACCTGCGGCCGCTGCCGCCACTGCCTGGCCGGTCGCCGCCACCTGTGCGCGAGTACCGTCGGGCTGGGCGTCGGGCGGGACGGCGCGTTTGCCGAGTACGTCTGCCTGCCCCTGACCAACGTCTGGCACCACCGGCCCGGGATCGACGAGGAGGTCGCCGCGATCTTCGACCCCTTCGGCAACGCAGTGCACACGGCCCTCGCGTTCCCCGTGCTGGGCGAGGACGTGCTGATCACCGGCGCCGGCCCGATCGGCCTGATGGCCACCGCGGTCGTCCGCCACGCCGGCGCCCGCTTCGTCGTGGTGTCGGAGCCCAACCCGGTCCGCCGCGCGCTGGCCACGAGGATGGGCGCCACCGTGGTCGTGGACCCGCTGACCCAGGACCTCCACGATGTCCAGCGGGAGTTGGGCATGGTCGAGGGCTTTGACGTGGCCCTGGAGATGTCCGGCAACGCGGCGGCGATCCGCACGGCCATGGACAACATGGCCCACGGCGGATCCATCGCGATCCTCGGAATCCCCACCCAGGACGTCAGCCTGGACGTCAACGAGATCGTGTTCAAGCTGCTGACGATCCGCGGCATCTACGGCCGGGAGATGTACGAGACCTGGTACAAGATGACGGTGATGATCCAGTCCGGACTGGACATCAAGCCCGCGATCACGCACCGCTTTCCGTTCCGCGAGTACGAGGCTGCGTTCGCCACCGCCCGCTCCGGCGACTCCGGCAAGGTCATCCTGGACTGGACCGCATGAGGCCGAGGAGGCACCCGTGACCGCCCCATCCCGACCCGATCCCCTCGCGTTCATCGGCGACGAGCTGGCCGCGATGCGGGAGCGGCACCTGTACCGGCCGCTGCGGGTCATGTCGTCCGCCCAGGGCCCCATCGTCTCGCTCGACGACCGGCGCGTGATCAGCCTGTCCTCCAACGACTACCTGGGCCTGTCGAACCATCCGCGGATGAAGCGGGCGGCGATCGAGGCCGTGGAGTGGTTCGGGGCGGGCTCGGGAGCCGTGCGGACGATCGCCGGGACGATGACCCTCCACGAGGCCCTCGAGGCGGACCTGGCCGCGTTCAAGCACGCCGAGGCGGTCCTCACGTTCCAGAGCGGGTTCGCGGCCAACACCGGCGTCATCCCCGTGATCACCGGCGAGACGGACCTGATCGTCTCCGACGAGCTCAACCACGCCAGCATCATCGACGGCATGCGCCTGTCGAAGGCGCCGCGCAGGCTCTTCAGGCACGCCGACGTGGACTCGCTGCGGGAGGTGCTCCGCGAGGCGACGACGCGGGGACGAGACGGCGCGGGCGCCCCGTACCGGCTGATCCTCGTGGTCACCGACGGGGTGTTCAGCATGGATGGCGACATCGCGCCGCTGCCCGGGATCGTGGAGGCGGCCGAGGCGTACGGCGCGGCGGTCATGGTCGACGACGCCCATGCCTCCGGCGTCCTTGGCCGGGACGGGCGGGGCTCGGTGAGCCACTTCGGCCTCGAGGGACGGGTGGCCATCCAGGTCGGCACGCTGTCCAAGGCCGTGGGCGTCCTGGGCGGCTACGTGGCGGGCTCGCAGGCCCTGCGCGACATCCTCACCCAGCGCGCCCGGCCGTTCCTGTTCTCCACGAGCCACCCGCCCGCCGTGGCCGCAGCCTGCCGGGAGGCGATCGCGATCATGCAGGAGGAGCCCGAGCGGATCGAGCGCCTGTGGGCCAACACCGGCCGGTTCAAGTCGGAGCTTGCCCGCCTCGGCTTCGACATCGGCCGCAGCGAGACCCCGATCACGCCCGTGATGCTGGGCGACAGCGAGACGACGATCCGGTTCTCCAACCGCCTGTTCGAGGAGGGGGTGTTCGGGACGTCCGTCGTGTTCCCGACCGTGCCCCTGGACCGGGCCCGGATCCGCACGATCGTGACCGCCGCCCACACCGGCGAGCTGCTGGACAAGGCGGTGGCGGCCTTCGACCGCGTCGGCCGCGAGATGGGCGTGATCTCCGGGTGAGCCACCGTCCCCTCGGCCTGCCCGACGCGGCTGACACCCGGTCCCGTGCGGACATCGAGCTCGACGTCTGGCGGGCCGGCGTGGGCGCCGGCCTGGGCGATTCGCGGGACCTGCCGCTGGACTCGCACCTGCACACGGTCCGCTCTCCGGATGCGAACGCGATGCTGGACGCCTACTGCGCGCTGGCCGTGGAGCGGGGCATCGCGGAGCTGGCGATCACGGACCACGTGGACTTCGACCCCTCGATGCCGGCCTACGGCTACTCCTCGTTCACGGACCGCGAGCGGGACGTTCGCGAGGCCGCCGCGCGCTGGGCGGACCGCGGGCTCGCGATCCGGTTCGGCGTGGAGGTCACGTATGAGCGAAGGCTCGAGGGCGACATCCGGGGCTGGCTCGCCCGCCACCCCCACGACTACACCATCGGCAGCGTGCACATCAGCGAGGCGTCCCCGTACAAGGCGTCGAACGTGCGGGGGTTCGTGGCGGGGCGTCCCCTTGGCGACATCGTGGCGCCCTACTTCGACGAGGTGATCGGCGCCGCGCGATCCGGGCTGTTCGACACGCTCGGCCACCTGGACTTCGTGAAGCGCTACCTGGTCCCGCACGTCATGCCCGCGGACCTCGCGAACGCGCCCGAGCTGTACGAGCCGGTCCTGGCGGCGCTGATCGACTCCGGCACGGCACTCGAGGTCAACGCGTCGGGCCTGCGCCAGCTGCCGCGGGAGACCTACCCGTCGGCGTCGATCACGGCCCGGTACCGGGAGCTGGGCGGGCGGCATGTGACCATCGGCTCGGACGCGCACCGAACGGAGTGGTTCGCCTACGGGCTGGCACAGGCGTATCGTCAGGCCGCAGGGGCAGGGTTCGAGGCCCTCACCTTCCGGCGCGGCGGCGAGCGGGTCGACGTCGCGAACCCGGCCAGCGGCGATCGGCCTGCCTGAGCGGGCCCTAACACCGGGGAGCACGGATCGTTATGACGATCGACGACGAGGCGATCGAGCGGCTGGTGGGAGCGGCGAGGAACGGTGATCCCGAAGCATTCGGGGCCCTCTTCGACCACTACCACGGGCCGGTCTACCGCTACGTCGCCGCCCGCGTCGGCCGCCCGAGCGACGCGGAGGACCTGGCGCAGCTCGTCTTCGTCAAGGCCCTGGAGGCACTGCCGCGGTACGAGTCGCGGGGTGTCCCCTTCGGGGGCTGGCTCTTCCGGCTGGCCAGGAATGTCGTCATCGACCATGTCCGGACGCGTCGCGAGCACACGACGCTGGACCTCATCGTCGAACGCTCCGGCGACGACGCGGGACCGGACGAGTTGGCGGTGCTCCGCCAGGAGATGGACAACGTCGCGACGGCGCTCCGGCGATTGACGCCCGAGCAGCGCGAGGCCATCGAGCTGCGCTTCTTCGCCGGACTGTCCGCGAGGGAGGCGGCCGAGGCCATGGGCCGCCAGGAGGGCACCATCCGGGGCCTCCAGTTCCGGGCCATCGCGGCGCTCCGCCGGGAGCTGGGACTGGCGTCCGATTCAGATGAGCTGGGCCGGGCCTCAGGGACGACCCGATGAACGAGGACGAGATGCAGGCACCTGGGCCGCAGACGAGCGAGTCGCTCGAGCGGATGCTGGCGCGATACGCGCGGGTGAGGCTGGATCCCAGCCCCGCCGGGACGCGGCGCGCCCGTGCGGCCGTCATGGAGGAGGCCCGGCGACGCCGGTTCGAGCTGGCGGGCGCGGCCGCCGACGTCCCATCCGTGTCCGCGGCGGCACCCGTCCTGGCACCCAGGCGCCGGCTTCCGTTCACCGGCTGGAGCATGCGTAGGCTGTCGAGCGCCCTCTCCGCCGCCGTCCTCGCCGGCCTCCTGGTCGGGACGACCGCCTTCGCGACGTCGCGGGCCGGCGGCCCTTTGTACGAGGCGCGGCTCGCGCTGGAGACGCTGACGCTGCCCTCGGACGCGGCGGCGCGCGTCGAGGCGGAGATCGCCATCGCCCAGTCCCGCCTGGCGGAGATCGTCGAGGCGTCCAGCCGGGACGACCAGGGGGCCCTCTCGGCGTCCCTCACCGCCTACGAGCACGCCATCGGGAGCCTCGGTGCGACCACGGGCGAGGCGGCGGCGCGGGCCATGGAGGCCGTGGCCTCCCACCGGGCCGTGCTGGAACGGGTCGCCGGCAAGGTTCCCCAACGAGCGCGGAGCGGCCTGGACCACGCGCTGGCGGCCGGCGACACCGTTGTAGACAAGCTCTCGGGTGCTGGCGACAGGAAGCCGGGCGGCGGCGCCGGGAACGGGAAGGGGAACGAGAACGGCGTCGGCAGCGGCAACGGCGCCGGGAACGGGAAGGGGAACGAGAACGGCGTCGGGACGCCGGGAGTGACACCGGCGACCGAGCCGACGCAGAAGCCCGCCCGCACGCCGCCTCCGAAGCCCACGAAGGGGCCGGTCGACCCGGGCGGCAGCGGCAAGGCCACGCCGTAGCCCAGGCAGCGATCCCCTGAGCCTGCGGGCGCAGGCTCAGCTACCCTCCTGCGACAAGGAGGAGCACGGCATGCGGTTGACGGTCCTGGGCGCCGGCCCCGCCTACACCGACCGGGACGGGGCCACGGGCGCCTGCTACCTGGTCACCGAGGGCGACACCCACCTGCTGCTCGACCTCGGGCAGGGGTCGTTCACGCGGGTCTTCCCCCACGTCCCGCCCGCGGACCTGGCAGCCGTGGTGGTGAGCCACCTGCACCCGGACCACTTCATCGATCTCGTCCCGCTGCGGCACTTCCTGCGCTACGAGTTCGACCCGCCGCGCCGGATGCGGGTGATCGGGCCGGACGCGCTGGGGGATCGCCTCGACGCGCTGCACGCGGAGCCCGGGTTCGCCGCAGAGGCGCTGGACATCGAGCGGCTGGGCGAGTCACACCGGCAGATCGGGGTGCTGGGCATGGAGGCCCGGCTGATCGCCCACACCGATGAGAGCTACGGGATCCGGGTCGCGGCCGACGACGGGCCGGGGCTCGTGTACAGCGGGGACTGCGGTCGGGCGGATGACCTGAGCCCGCTGGTCCGGCCGGGTGATGCGCTCCTGGCGGAGGTCTCGTTCGGGCCCGGACCCGTTCCCGCGGGTGTCCTCCACCTGGACGGACCGGCCGTCGGGCGGCTCGCGGCGGCCACGGGAGCCGGCCGCGTGCTCCTCACGCACCTGCTGATGGGCCGCGACCCCGTCGCCACGATCGCCTCGGTGCGGGCCGTGTTCGGCGGGCCGGTGGACCTGGTCTGGCCGGGGAGCCGGTTCGAGCTCTGAGGCGCCGGAACGAAGAACGGCCGGGGCACCGTTCTCCAGCACCCCGATTGCGCTCGAAGGGCGGCCGGCGGCGGCCGCGTGGGCTACGCTTCGATCGCTGACGAACGGAGGACGATGCAACCCGTGGTCGAACCGGCCGAGGAACCCACTGCGGTGGACGGCGCCGAGCGCCGCCCCTTGGCTGCGACCGGGCCTGGGCGCCTGCTGGCCGGGCTCGTCGGCCGGATCCGGGAGAACCTGGGCGATCCCGCCACGGTGCTCCCGCTGGTGCTGGTCGCAGCGTTCGTCTCCCGGATCGCGTGGCTGAACCTTCCCCAGGGCGCGCTCATCTTCGACGAGTCGTACTACGTCAACGCCGCCCGGATCCTGCTCGGGTGGCCGGTGGCCGAGGGCGCGCACTACGCCGGCAGCCTGGCCGGCCTGGACCCGAACACCGAGCACCCGCCGCTCGGCAAGCTTCTGATCGCGCTCTCGATGGCCGTGTTCGGTGACAACGGGATCGGCTGGCGGGTGCCGAGCGTGGTGGCGGGCATGGTCGTCCTGGCGGTCACGTACCGGATCGTGCGAACCGGCGGCGAGACGGCGTGGATGGGGGTCCTCGTCGTCGGGATCCTCGCGTTCGACAACCTCACGCTCGTCCACGGCCGGATCGGCACCCTCGACATGCTCGTCCTGGCGCCGATCCTGGTCGGGTCCTGGCTGGCCATGCGCCAACGCTGGGCCCTGGCGGGGGTGGCCGTGGCCATCGGGTTCCTGATCAAGATCACGGCGGTCTACGGCGTGGCGGCAGTCCTGCTGCTCTACCTGCTCCAGGCGGGCGGGCGGTGGTGGCGCGAACGGCGGATCCCGCTGCCCGACCTGCGCGGCCCCCTGGTGTTCGGGCTCACGTTCGCCTTCGTCGGCCTCATCGGGCTGGGCGCGCTCGGCGCGCGGTACACGACGTTCGCGACCCCGTTCGACCACCTGCGCCGGATCGTCGAGTACGGGGCCAGGCTCGATGCGCCAGTGGACAACACCGGGTACTGCCCCGGCGCGGACAGCCGTCCGTGGCAGTGGATCTTCAACGAGTGCCAGATCGCGTATCTCCGCGTGGACGTCACCGTGCGCTCAGGCGAAGATGTGGTCTCCTCGCGGCCGAGGATCGACTTCCGCGGCGCCGTCAACCCGCTGCTCGCAGGCGCGATCCCGTTGAGCGCGCTGTTCGCAGCCTGGTATGCCTGGCGCACGCGTAACCGCCTCGCGCTGTGGGCGGTCGCATGGGGGGCGGCCAACTACCTGCCGTACGTGATGCTCGCGATTCTCACGCAGCGGATCATGTACATCTACTACCTGCTGCCCGCGATCCCGGCGATCGCCGCTGCGATCGCGATCCTCCTGACCCGTTCGAGACTGCCCCGATTCGTGCGCTGGGGGTTCGTGGCAGCCTACGTCGTCGGCTTCGCTGCCTACTTCCCGTTCCGTCAGATCCCCTGATCCCTGGCCCGCCCGACGCTGCCAGGAGCTCCCGTCGCCGGCAGCCACGCCGGCTTCGCCGCTCCGAGCGCGCTCCTCCTGTACCTCTCCCTCGCCGTGCTGCTGACCGCGGAGACATGGGCGTCGCCGGGAACCCGATGGATCGGCGGATGCTGCGACCCGCAGCAGACCATGTGGTTCCTGCGATGGGTCCCGGCCTCGATCGAGCTGGGCCTGGACCCGTTCGTGACCTATTCGTGACCTATCAGATGAACGCCCCAACGGGAGTCAACCTGATGTGGAACGCATGGACACCGGCGTTCGGACTGGTGCTGGCACCGGTGACCGCCGCGGCCGGGCCCATGGTCGCCTACAACGTGGCGATTGTCGCGGCGATCGCGTTCAGCGCCTTCGCCTGCTTCCTTGCACTACGGCGGTACGCGAACGGCTTGGCCGGGCCGCTCCTCGGCGGTGCGGTGTACGGGTTCTCACCCTATGTCGCCTCGCACGCGGCGCTGCACCTGAACCTGATTGCCGTGTGGATGCCGCCGCTGGTCCTCATCGTGCTTGAGGAGTTGCTGGTGCGCCGCCGGCGCAGCCCCGCGGCGCTGGGCGCAGTGATCGGGCTGATCGCCGGCGTGCAGTTGCTGATCTTCGAGGAGATCCTGGCCACGGGCACGGTCGCCGCCGCGGTCTTCGCCGGGATCCTGGCCTTGGTGGCCCGCGACCGGGTGCTCATCGCCAACGGCGTGCGGCGGGTGGTCCGGGCCTTCCTCCCGGCCCTGGCAGGCCTGCTGGTCGTCTCCGGGCTGCCGCTGGCGGTGCAGTTTCTCGGGCCGCTGCGGATCGAAGCTCGCGTTCAGGACACGGCGCGCTTCTCGACGGACCTGCTCAACCTCGTGCTGCCGACGCGATACCAGTTGTTTGTACCGGAGGCTGCGACACGGATCTCGCACCAGTTCAGCGGGCTGTAACACGAGGCGACGGCCTACGTTGGCCTGCCGCTGCTGGTGATCCTCGGGGTCGTGGTGACGCGCCGGTGGGCCGATCTCCGAATCCGGGTCGCCGGACTGATGGCGGCCGCGATGTGCGTGCTGTCGCTCGGCCAGACGTTGCGCGTCGGGGGGATGACCACAGACCTGCCGCTGCCGTGGCTGCCGATCAGCCCGCTGCCGCTCCTGGAGCACACCATCCCCGGCCCGCTCACGCTGTATATGTGGCTCGCAATCGCGATGATCGTTGCCGTCGTCGTGAGCGAGCTCCGAACGCGGCGGCCCGGGTGGGCGGCCCCGCGTCTGGCTGCGCTGGGTCTCGCGCTGGCGCTGGCCATCCCGGCGCCCCCTGGCTTCTCGAGGACCGAGGTACCGGAGTTCTCCAGGTCATTCGACCGGCAGGGGATCAGCGACAAGGCGATCGTCCTCGTCGCGCCGCACTTCACCAATGGCGCAGGTGCCGCACCGATGCTGTGGGCAGCGTACACAGGCAACCGGCTGCGGCTGTACGAGGCCTATGCCTACGTGCCGGACGCCGACGGAAACCCGCGCTACGGCCCGGCGCATACCCAGCTCACCCGGATCATGGAGCGGATCCAGGACGACGGGGTGACGCTGGTCGCCCGCGGGGGGGTCCGCGACCAGGTGTTCCGGGACATCGCGGCCAGAGGGGATCACCGACGTCATCGTGGGCCCTATGGACCACAGGGAGCAGATGGTGGTCTTCTTCGCGGACCTGTTCGGGCGGTCGCCGGTCGAGGTGGATGGAGTCAACTGTGGCGCGGGGTATCCGGCGGGAGCTGAGCCGGCTGGTCGCGCAACAGCACGTCAGAACCGAGGGCCGCGACAAGGAAGAACCGGCCGGGGGGCAGATGCCCGACCCGGCCGGTTAGTTTGTGTGGTCCGGCGCCGCAGGGCGCCGGTTGGGCGGGCCGGTACTAGCGCTTGCGCGCCACCGTGGCCGGCGTGAGCAGGAGGACCGTCGCGAGCAGCCCGGCCATCGCGACCAGGAGCAGCTGCCAGGTGCCGCCCGACGGGCTCGAGCCGCCGGAGAGCGAGGCCGTGTCGGTGGGCGGCAGGGTGAGATCGGGCGTGCCGGTCGCGGCCCCGACGGTGCCGATCGGCGTCGCCGTCTCCGTGGTCTCGGTCGTCTCCGTGGTCTCGGTCGTCTCCGTGGTCTCGGTCGTCTCCGTGGTCTCGGTCGTCTCCGTGGTCTCGGTCGTCTCCGTGGTCTCGGTCGTCTCCGTGGTCTCG
>CAMTVM010000052.1:0-22271 GCA_947085195.1 uncultured Chloroflexota bacterium | reverse complement strand
GCCGTTGTAGTCGGGGTCCGGGGTGTAGGTCAGGTCCGGCGCGCTGCCGGTGAGGTCGCCGTGGAGGGGCTGGTCCACCACGCTGAACGTCAGCGGGCCGCCGCCGCCGCTCGCGGTGAGCGTGATCGTCAGGGAACCGTCCTCGGTGACGGACACGGACTGGTCGTCGGCCACGGCCGCAGCCGCCAAGACCTGGAAGGGCAGGAGGCCACCGACAAGGAGAGCGGCCACGGTTGCGGAGAGCAGGCGGCGCACAATGGGCCTCCTTACGAGCACGGGACTGAGACGATGACGGAGGTAGCGTCGGTGCCACCGGGGCCGGTAACGGTCAAACCGACGGTGTCGGTCTTGGCCGAGCCGTAGTCATACTCCACTCCGGCGTCCGTAGATCGGGGGAAGTAGTCGCTCGCCCACTCGTACGAGGTCGCGCCGGTGGAGCCGGCGCTGCTGAAGCTGCGCACATAGGGACTGATGCATTCGACCGTGATCTCGGCTTTGACGGGGACGGGCGTGGGCTTCGGCGTGGGGGTGGGCCTGGGGGTGGGCCTGGGGGTGGGCATGGGGGTCGGCGTGGGCTTCGGTGTCTTCCGCGGGGTCGCCCTGGGGGTGGGTGCCGGTGTCGGGGCGACCGTCGGGCTCGGGCTCGGGCTCGGGCTCGGGCTTGGGCTCGGGCTCGGGCTCGGGCTCGGGGTGGGCGCGGCCACCACCGCGATCTGCGTCGGCTCCGGCGTCACGGCCGGCCCCGGCGCGAAGATCAGGCCGGGTGCGAAGGTGATCACCGCGAGGATCCCGAGGGAGGCCGCCAGCAGCACCCCCGCGGAATCGCGCCACAGGCGGCGGCGCACGGAAACCTCGAGCGCGGCCGTGGCGGCAGCCTTCGCGGGGCGGGCCCGGGTGGTCGCGCCCGGCACCGGTCCGGCCACCACGGCCCCCGCGCCAGGGATGATCGACGGCACCACCGGGGACATGCCGCCGAGGTCGCCCGCCTCAGCGATGGCCGCGTGCTCGGCCTCCCGCTCGGCTGCGTCGTACGCGGCAGCTGCAGCGGCGACCGAAGCGGGGTCGGCTTCGGCCGATGACGACAGTGCGGCAAGACGACCGGCGGCGCCGATCCGCCAGGCGATGTCGCCCTCGGACAGCTCCGGCACGGGGTTGGCGGCCACCCGCTGCGCGGCGGCGACCGCTGCGCGGCGGCGTCGCACCAGGAAGGCGACGGACACCCCCGCGACGACGAGGAGGATGGCGATCAGCAGGATCGACAGGAGCGGAGGCATGGACCCCTCGGCGTGTCGGCGTGTCCCGGGTGCCGACGATCGGATGCTAGCACCGCACGCCGAACGCCCCCAGGCTCCGAGGTCGCCCGCCAGCGACTCTGTCCGCCTGACGGCCAGCGATCCTGACATCGGCGGCGGCGGTCTGTGCACGGCGCGACGATCACCCGCCGTCCCCGGGTGTGGAGCCCCTGCCAGATGACCATGGGGCGGGCACTGGCCGCCGCGCCCACCGGACACCGGCCGGCCGGAGGCGCCGGGAGCGGCCCCCGGCGACCTCGGGCGGGCCCGTACGCCCGGCACGCGGGCACATGGCACGTGGTTGCGGACGGCCGGACCCGGACGCGCTGGCCAGTGCTCACCCGACGGGCGTCTGGCAGCCACCGTCGCCGCAGAGCCTGGCCGCTCAGGCCCCTGACCGGCCGGCAGGCTCCGTGGGAGCCGGCTCCTCGTACGTCTCGGCCTCCAGCGCGTCGCTGGTCTCGCCCCGGGTCAGCAGGAACAGCACGAGCCCGAACACGACCGCGAGGCCCAGGAACGCGTACATCTGGCCGGTGCCCGAAAGGACGAACGAGAGCGCGGCGAGGCCGAGGCAGAGTCCGTAGATCACCAAGACCGTCTGGCTGTGGGAGAGGCCCAGGTCCAGCAGGCGGTGGTGGATGTGCCCCCGGTCCGGCGTGAACGGGGAGCGACCGCCGGCCAGCCGCCGGACGATGATCCAGAAGGTGTCGAGGATCGGCACCCCCAGGACCAGCAGCGCAACCGCCACCTTGGCCGTACCCAGGATCGACAGCACGGCGAGCGTGTAGCCGACGAACATGACCCCGCTGGTGCCGATGAAGATCGTCGCCGGGTGGAAGTTCCAGCGCAGGAACCCCAGCAGGGCGCCGGCGAGGGCGAAGCACAGGATGCCGACGAACGGCTGGGCCACCACGGTCGTCAGCGAGATCAGGCCGAGCGTGGCCGCCGCGATGAGCGCGATCCCGGACGAGAGGCCGTCCAGCCCGTCGATGAAGTTGATGCTGTTGATCATCCCGACGATCCACAGCATCGAGAACCCGATCGCGAAGGGCCCGCTCAGGCTGATGTCTCCTGGCCCCAGCGGGTTGTTCAGGAACGTCACGGTGATCCCGGCTCCCACGGCCAGCGCGGCCAGTCCCAACTGGCCCAGCAACTGCCAGCGGGCACGCAGCTGGAAGGTGTCGTCGAGGATGCCCAGGAGCGTCGCCACGACACCCCCGGCGAGCAGCGCGAGCAGCTCCGCGACCTCGAGGGTCCGCGGCACGGGCACGGCCCCGGTCTGGGCGTTCAGGAGGATCCCGGCCACCGCGACCACCAGGAACGCCGCGGCCACGGCCACGCCACCGCCGCGCGGGATCGGTGCGGCGTTGACGCGGCGGGCTCCTGGGTGGTCGACGTTGCCGAGGCGGATCGCGACCCGCCGGACGAGCGGCGTGAGCACCAGCGCGAGGAGCGCGGCGACCACGAACGCCGCGACGAGGAGCGGGAGCACCTCGCCGAACGTCGGGATCAGCCGCATGAAGGAGTCCCCCGCTCAGGCGCGGTCGCGCGGGAGCCCCGGAACGGGGAAGCGCGCGACCAGCTCCCGCACCTCGGCCCGGATGCGCTCGTGAGCCGAGGCGTCCTCCCGGTCCCGGATCGCATCCACGATCCAGCGGCCGATCGAGCGCATCTCGTCGGGACCCATGCCGCGGGTGGTGGTGGCCGGTGTCCCGATACGGATGCCGCTGGCGATATTGGGGGGGTTCACGTCGAACGGGATGGCGTTCTTGTTGACCGTGATCCCGACGTCGTCGAGGAGGGTCTCCGCGTCGCGCCCGGTGACCCCGAGCGGGGTCACGTCCACGAGGGCCATGTGGTTGTCCGTCCCGCCGCTGACCAGCCGGGCGCCCGCCTCGGCCACGGTCTCGGCCAGGACGGCTGCGTTCTCGATGGTGCGCGCCTGGTCCCTCCGGAAGTCCTCCGTGGCCGCGAGGTGGAAGGCGACGGCCTTGGCGGCGATGACGTGCATCAGCGGACCGCCCTGGACGCCGGGGAAGACGCTCTTGTCGATCGCCTGCGCGAGCGTGCTCCTGCCCAGCGCGGGGAAGTCGGCCCGGTCGATGCCAGCGGGGAGGTCCGCCCGGGCGAACACGAGGCCGCCGCGGGGCCCGCGCAGGGTCTTGTGGGTGGTCGTCGTCACGAGGTCGGCGTGGGGGAACGGGCTCGGGTGGAGGCCCGCCGCCACGAGGCCCGCGAAGTGGGCCATGTCCACGAACAGCAGCGCGCCCACACCGTGGGCGATCGTCGCCAGCCGCTCGAAGTCCCAGGTGCGCGGGTAGGCCGAGGCGCCGGCGACGACCACCTTGGGCCGGACTTCCTTCGCCTGCGCCTCGAGGGCATCGTAGTCGATCTGCTCCGTGTCGCGGGCCACGCCGTATGCGTGGACCTCATAAAGGCGCCCGGAGAAGTTGACCGGGGAGCCGTGGGTGAGGTGCCCGCCGTGGGCCAGGCTCATGCCCAGGATGCGGTCGCCGGGCCGCAGGATCGAGAAGTAGGCCGCCATGTTGGCCTGGGCGCCCGAGTGGGGCTGGACGTTGACGTGCTCGGCACCCGGGAAGAGGGCGAGAGCGCGAGCCCTGGCCAGCTCCTCGGCCACGTCCACGTGCTCGCAGCCGCCGTAGTAGCGCCTGCCCGGGAGGCCCTCGGCGTACTTGTTGGTGAGCCAGGAGCCCTGCGCCTCGAGGACCGCCGCGTAGACGTAGTTCTCGCTGGCGATCAGCTCGATCTTGTCCGTCTGGCGGTGACGCTCGGCCTCCATCGCGGCCCACAGCTCCGGATCCACCTCGGCGAGGGACACCCACGCGGTCGAAGGGGCGGCGACGTAGGACACGTGGATCCTCCGGGCGGGGTCGTCGGGCTGACAGGCTGGGCGATTTGATGCCACCGCCTATCTTCCCACGAGTGGCCGCCCCGACGCGTCCAGGCGATCACGCCGGATCTCCCGGGCCTCCTCTGCCAGGCGGGCGGCGTTGCGGGCGGCCTCCCGCGGCGGTGCCAGGACCAGCGCCTCGATCAGCGCGGCGGCGCCGTCCTCCTCAACCGACGCTGCAAGGTACCGGGCGGAGGGCCAGAGCTCCATCGGCGCCGTGAGCATCGCCGCCCCATGCCCGGCGTCCGCGATCATCTCCTGGTCGTTGAGCGCATCGCCGATCGCCAGGACCTGTCCCAGCGGGATCCCGGCGCGGTGCGCGAGCCAGGCCACCGCGCGCCCCTTGGAGACGCCCTGCGCGACGAACTCCAGGAACCGCGGATGGGACACCGTGGGGCTGGCCCGGCCGGCGAACAGGCGGCGGGCCTCGCCGATCAACCGCATCGGCGCCGGCGGCTCGCCCGACGAGATCACCTTCGTCATCGGCCGATCCACGGCCGCCGCGAGGTCCGGGACGAAGGTGGCGTCTCGCCCGTAGTACGCGGAGTAGTCCTCGAAGTGGGGGTCGTCCGCGGCGGCCAGGATCTCCTCGAGGTCGTTGACGTGGGCCTGCAGGCCGTGGGCCAGGCACCAGGCGATGGCGTCCCGGATCACCTCCGGCTCCAGCTGCCTGTGGTACAGCAGCCGCCCCACCCGTCCACGCTGCGGCACGACCTCGCCCAGGACCACCTCGCGCCGCCTGGGCATCGCGCGGATGACCGCTCCCTGGTGGGAGATGATCGGCTCCGAGAGGTTCAGCTGGTTGGCGAAGCCGACCGCCGATACCGGCCGGCGCCCGGTAGCGAGCGAGACGCGCACGCCGCGCGCGACGGCCTCCGCGACGGCGGCCCGGATCCGCGGCGAGAGGCGGGTGTCCGGCCCGACCAGCGTCCCGTCGATGTCGAGCGCGATCATGCGAATGGGGAAGGCGGCCTCGGGCCGGACGACCGGTCGGTGATCCCTCACGCGCGCGACCCGTGGTCCGCGGTATCGCCGTCCGCGACATCGCCGTCGGCAGCATCGTCCGCGCCTGCACCGCCGGCACCGGGATCCGCAGAAGGCGGCTCGATCCGCGCCAGCCGCGGCAGCCCGGCCAGGTCCGCCGTCACGACGCAACGCCACCCCGGCAGTCGCGTCACGACCTCCCGCGCGATCGCCTCGCCCTGGTCCGCGCCGATCTCCAGCAGCGCCGCCCCATCGGCCGCCAGCGTCCCGGGCAACAGGTCCAGCAGGCGCCGCACCACGCCAAGACCGTCGGGCCCGCCGTCCAGCGCCGGTTGCGGCTCGAACGCCAGGTCCCTCGCCAGCCCCGCCAGGTCCCCGGTCGCCACGTACGGCAGGTTGGCGCAGATCACCGTGTACGGCGGCTCGACCCGTGCCGGCAGCAGATCGGCCACCGAGAACGTCATCCGGTCCGCAACCCCGTGGCTCACCGCGTTCTCGCGCGCGAGCTGCAGCGCATCGGCGGAGAGGTCGCTCGCGTCCACCAGCACCTGGTCCGCCATCTTCCGCCGGCGGAGCGCGACGAGCAGCGCCACAGCGATCGCTCCCGAGCCCGTGCCGACATCGGCCACGCGCAGCGGCGGCGTGCCTTCCGGCCGCGGAGCCGTGGTCAAGCGGGCACCGATGACCCCCAGCGCCGTGTCCACGAGCAGCTCCGTCTCGGGTCGCGGGATCAGCGCCCGCTCGTCCGTGGCGATGACCAGGCCGTGGAACTCGCGGAAGCCGCGGATGTAGGCGACCGGTTCGCCTCGCTCCCGCCGGGCGAGCAGCGCCTCGATGGCTTCCCGGGGGCCATCCCCGACCAGCGCCTCCGCGTGGGCCCGGATCCCGGATCGGTCCGTGCCCAGGACGTGCGCCAGCAGGAGCTCCGCGTCCAGGCGTGGCGAGCCGGATCCCGCGACCGTCAGGCGGTCAACCGCGAGCGCCAGCAGCGCCGCAACGGTGGGGATTGGCGCCAGGGTGGAATCGGTCACGGCGGGCTACCCGCCCGACTCCGTCAGGTCGTGGAGACGATCGGCCTGGTCAGCCATCACGAGCGCGTCGATCAGCGGGTCGATCTGGCCCTCCAGCACGCCGGGCACGTTGTGGATCGTGACGCCGATGCGGTGGTCGGTGACCCGGTTGTCGGGGAAGTTGTAGGTGCGGATCTTCTCGGACCGGTCGCCCGCGGTGACCATCGTCCGCCGCTCGGCGCTCTGGGCCTCGCGCTGCTTCGCCAGCTCCAGGTCGTACAGGCGGGAGCGCAGGACCGCCATCGCCTTCGCCTTGTTCTTGTGCTGGCTCTTCTCGTCCTGGATCTCGACCACGAGGCCCGACGGGAGGTGCGTGATCCGCACCGCCGAGTCCGTGGTGTTGACGGACTGGCCGCCGGGCCCGGAAGCTCGCTTGACCTCGATCCGGAGGTCCCGCTCCTCGTCGATGTGGACCTCCACCTCGTCCACCTCGGGCAGCACGATGACGGTGGCTGTGCTGGTGTGGATGCGGCCGCTGGACTCGGTCGACGGGACCCGCTGCACGCGGTGGACGCCGCCCTCGAACTTGAGCCGGCTGTAGGCGCCGTCGCCGGCGACTTCCAGGATCGCCTCCTTGATGCCGCCGATGCCCGTCTCGTTGACGCTCATCAGGTCGGTGTGGAAGCGGTGCTCCAGCGCGTAGCGCGTGTACATGCGGAGGAGCTCTGCGGCGAACAGCGCGGCCTCCTCGCCGCCGGCCCCCGCCCGGATCTCCACGATGACGTTCCGGTCGTCGTTGGGATCACGCGGCAGGAGGGAGACCTTGAGGTCCTCGATGAGCTGCGTCTCGCGGGCCTCGAGCTCGGTGATCTCCGTACGCGCGAGGTCCCGCATCTCGTCGTCGGACTCCGCGTCGCGCATCTGGCGCGCGCCGGCGAGCTGGGCGCGGACGTCGTTGAGCTCGCGGAAGGCCGCAACCACCGGCTCCAGGCGCGCGAGCTCGCGGCCCAGCGTGCGGAGCTGGTTGGGGTCGGCGTGGACCTCGGGGGTGGCCAGCTGGGCCGAGACGTCGTCGTACTGGCGGGCGAGGCCCGCCAGCTTGGTGTCGAGACCCGATTCTTCGGCCATGGCGCGGACCTGGGCCCGGGCTCAGCGCGTGGCCGGAGGGTCGAGCGGGACGGCGGCCGGTGCGGGAACGGCGGCGGCCAGTGCGGGAACGGCGGCGTCGTTGTCGGCGGCGTCGCCCACGTCGTCAGTTTCGGCGTCGGCCTGCGCCTTGCGGACGGCGGCCGCGGTCTCGCCGGGCTGCGGCATCGGGTCCCGGGCCAGGCCCAGGCCGCCCTCGGGGATGGCCTCACCGTCGGCGCGGAGCGCCTCCTCGATCGACACGATCGCCACATCGATCATGTCGTCGGTCGGCTGCTTGGTCGTGATCATCTGGACCAGGATCCCGGGCCACATGACCACCTTGATGATCGGGTTGGAGCGGTGGCGGGCGCCGAACCGCAGCAGCTCGTACCCGATCATCGCGAGCACCGGGATCAGGATGATCCGGCTTGCCACCATGACGTGCGCCGGCTGCTTGCCGACCAGGGCGAAGGCCATCATCGACAGGAGGATGAGGATCACCAGGAACTCCGTGCCGCAGCGGGAGTGCGCGGTGGGGTACTTGCGGATCGCCTCCGGACGGAGGGGATCGCCGGCCTCCAGGGCGTGGATGGTCATGTGCTCGGCGCCGTGGTACTGGAACACGCGGTGGATGTCCGGCGTGCGCGAGATCATCGTGAGGTAGCCGAGGAAGATCAGGACCTGGGTCAGGCCTTCGACGATGGGCTGGGCCAACGGATTGTCGATGTTCCCGGCGGTGAGCGTGGCGACGACCAGCGGCAGGAGGAAGAACAGGCCGATGCCGAGGATCAGGGTGACGCCCATCATCAGGGCCACGGAGCCCTTGCCGATCTCGACCCCCTCCTCCTCGGCTTGGAGGCTGGCCGAGCGGATCAGCCACTTCGTCCCGACCACGAGGGTCTCGTACAGGATCACCAGGCCGCGCACGAAGGGCCACTTGGCGCCCCTGAAGCCGTGGACGCCGGACTCGAGGCGTTCGGTCTCGTAGACGATCCGGCCGTCGGGATGGCGCAGGGCCACGGCGATCGCATCGCGACCGCGCATCATGACGCCCTCGATGAGGGCCTGGCCGCCGTAGGAGTATCGAGGCATCCGCTGAGTCTACCGGGTGTCGGGGTTCGCCCCGGCGGGCGGGGGGGTTCGGCGGGCGGGTGGGTGCCTGGGCCCGCGCCGACTCCGGGCCGGGCGCCTTCTCTGGACCCAGCGTTTCCTCCAGCTACGCTCGGGGAGAGTGGTCGGGAGCGGCGGCACGTTTCGCGAGGCCGGAAAGCCGCCATATACCACCCACGGACGTGGGTGCGGGCAGGGCCGGGGTTGCGCCCGGCAACGCCATCCGCCGTTCGGACGCATACTCCGGGCGATGCGCCTCGAACTCACCAAGCGCGGCGACTACGCCGTGCGCGCCATGCTCGCCCTCACCCGGGGCTCCGGCAACGGGCTGCTGTCCGCGCGCCGGATCTCGAACGCGATGGGAATCCCGGTGCGATTCCTGCCACAGGTCCTGGCGGATCTCCAGCGCGCCGGCCTGGTGGAAGCGTCGGCGGGTCGCAGCGGCGGCTACAGGCTCGCGCGCGACGCGGCCGGGGTGAGCCTGCTCGAAGTGATCGAGGCGGTCGAGGGCGACAGCCGTCGCCGCTCGTGCGTCCTGCGCGGCGGGCCGTGCGGGGAGGACGGCCACTGCGACGTCCACGACATCTTCTTCGAGGGCCAGGAGGCGCTCCGCGGCACCTTTGCCCGCGCCACGCTGGCGGAGCTCGCGGGGCCCGCGACCGCAGCCGCGCTCGGCGGGACTCCGTCCGACTAGAGCGGCAGGAGCGTTCCGAGACCCTGCTCCTCGGCCGCCCGGAGGACGAGCGGCGCGACCGCGATGTCGTCGAGGGCGAGCCCGAGGTTGCAGGCCATGGTCCGCTGCTCGGGCGATGTCCGCCCTGACCGGGCCCCGACCACGAGCTGTCCGAGGTCGGCGTCGATCGGCGGAACGTCCCGGAAGTACCCGATCTCCCGGAAGTGCTCGAGCTGGGGGACGTCGTCCGTGGTGAACACGTCCAGCTCGCGGAACGCGGCCGCGTCCCAGTAGCTGTCGAAGTCGACGGCCGAGGCGAATGCGCCCGGAGCCATCCATCCCGCCTTGATCGAGGCGTGAGGCGTGCGGAGGATCGGTCCCGAAGTGACGATCACGTCGGCACCCCGGACGGCCGCCTCCGGATCGGTCGCGACCGTGACCTCGATGCCGTGGCGGCTGCGCACCCCCGCGGCGAATGCCACAACACGGGCCGGATCCGGATCGAACGCGCGGATCGTCGTGAGGCCGGGCAGGACCGCCCTGAGCGAATCGACGTGAAACGACCCCTGCACGCCGCAGGCGAGGATCGCGAGCACCGACGAATCCGGTCGCGCCAGGTGCCGCGCCGACACCGCGGACGCGGCGGCCGTCCGCACGCCGGTGATCCAGGTGGCGTCCATGACCGAGATCGGGATCCCCGTCGCCGGATCGTTGAGGATCAGGAGGCCGGTGATGTACGGCAGGCCGAGCGCCTGGTTGCCGGGATAGCCGCTGATCCACTTGACCCCGACGGCGTCGAGGCCCGGGATGGAGGCCGGCATGGCGTGGATGAAGTTGTCGCCCTCGCCCGGATGGACGCCCGGCTTGGGCGGCATCTCCACCCGCCCGTTCCCCTTCTCGCGGAAGCCGGTCTCGACCGCCTCGATGACCGCGTCGATGGTGACGCCGGCCCGTTCCACGTCGGCGCGCGAGAGATAGCGGATCGTGAGAGGGTCCCGGGTGGCGGGCGACGGGGTCATGGACGGTTGCTCCTGCCGTGCGCGCCTGGGGGTGGTGGCGGAGAGAGGGTTGTCTGTGCGCGCACCTCCACGATAGCTCCGGCGACCGAGAGCAAGGTGCCCTTCGCCGTCAGCCCGCCTGGCGCAGGCTCCGGGAGATCCGTGCGGCGGCGGCCACGACATCCGCCGCGATCCGGTCATTCGATCCCGGCTCGGGGAAGCGATATGACGGTCCGTGGACGTGGATCGCCCCGATCACCTCGCCGTTGTCGTCAGCCAGCGCCGCCGCCACCGAGCTGATCCCGGCTGCGACCTCGTCGTGGGTCCAGGCGTAGCCGTCCAGCCGGACGTGCCGGACGCGCTCCCGGATCAGCGCCGGGTCGGTGACCGTCGAGGGCGTGAAGCGCTCCAGAGGTCCGGCGAGGACGCGCTCGACATCGGCCGGGGGCAGGTGGGCGAGAATCACCAGGCCGGACGAGACGGCATGCATCGGCAGTCGAGTGCCGGTCCAGTCGCGGATCCCGACGGGGTGCGGGCTGTCCTCCTGGTCGATGTAATGGACCAGGGGCCCGTCCGGGAGGGACAACCCGGCGGCCTCGCCGATCAGCCCGGCGAGCGCGACGAGGTGGGGCCGGGCCAGGGCGATCAGGCCGCGCGTCGCGCGGACGCCGGCCGCGAGGGTGACCAGCCGGCCGCCGATCCGGTAGTCGGTGCCGTTTGCCACCTGCTCCACGGCACCCTCGGCCCTCAGCGCCGCCAGCAGCCGCGCGACGGTGCTCTTCGGCAGGCGGACCCGGTCCGCCACCTCGGTCACCCCGAGCGGCCCGCCGCCGAGCGCCCCGAGGACGGCGAAGGCACGTTCGATGGATTGGACTCTGGACACAGCGGGCTCCGAAGTCTAGGCTGACGCCATCACATTCCATGATACGGCACCGTGCCGCATCGCGGAACAACCCCAAGGATGATCGACCGCTCGACGGGCGCCCCCACCGTCGGGTCCGGGCAGACCCGCCACAGGAGGCCGAACATGACCGACGAGCAGGCGCTCGATCTCGCCAGCCTGTCCGACGACGAGCTCGTCGAACAGATGCACAACGACATGTACGACGGGCTGGCGGAGGAGATCGTCGTCGGGACGAAGCTCCTCCTGGCTCGAGGCTGGGGTCCGGACCGGGTCCTGGCCGAGGCGCTCGTCGAAGGCATGCGGATCGTCGGGATCGACTTCCGCGACGGGATCCTGTTCGTGCCCGAGGTCCTGCTCGCGGCCAGGGCGATGAAGGGCGGCATGGCGATCCTCCGGCCGCTGCTCGCGGAGACGGGCGCCAAGCCGATCGGCAAGGTGGTCATCGGGACCGTCAAGGGCGACATCCACGACATCGGCAAGAACCTGGTCGGCATGATGCTCGAAGGCGCCGGCTTCGAGGTGGTCGACCTGGGCATCAACACCGATGCCGAGAAGTTCATCGCGGCCCTCGAGGAGCACAAGCCCGACATCCTGGGCATGTCCGCGTTGCTCACGACCACGATGCCCTACATGAAGACCGTGATCGGCGCGCTCAATGAGCGCGGGATGCGCGACGACTACATCGTGCTGGTCGGCGGGGCGCCGCTGAACGAGGAGTTCGGCCGCGCGGTCGGAGCCGACGCGTACTGCCGGGACGCCGCGGTCGCGGCCGAGACCGCCAGACGGCTCCTGGACGAGCGTCGCGCCAGCGCGGCCTGAGACGGCGTCCACCTCACCGGCCCGAACCCGGCCCGAACAAGACCCGAACCCGGCCCGAACCCGGCCCGAACCCGGCTGGACCGGTCTCACCCCCGAGGAGTTCATCGTTGGTCCACACCGTCATCAGCTCGGCGACCCGCGAGGTCGTCATCGGCGACGATCGCCCGTTCGTCATCATCGGCGAGCGGATCAACCCGACCGGTCGCAGGATCCTCGCCGAGGAGATGCGGGCCGGGGACTTCAGCCGCGTCGAACGCGACGTGCTGGCCCAGGTGGCGGCGGGCGCCCACATGCTCGACGTGAACGCCGGGATCCCCCTGGCGGACGAGCCCGCGATCCTGGCCAGGGTCGTCCGGATGGTCCAGTCGCTGACCGACCTGCCGCTCTCGATCGACTCCTCGATCGTCGAGGCGCTCGAGGCCGGACTCGCGGTCTACCAGGGCAAGGCGCTGGTGAACTCGGTGACCGGCGAGGACGACCGCCTGGAGCGGGTCCTGCCGCTGGTCCGGAGGTACGGCGCGGCCGTGGTCGCGATCTCGAACGACGAGACCGGGATCTCCGAGGACCCCGACGTCCGGTTCGCCGTGGCGAAGATGATCGTGGAGCGGGCGATGGACCACGGCATCCCGCGCGAGGACGTGGTCGTGGATCCGCTGGTCATGCCGATCGGGGCCATGGCCACGGCCGGGCGCCAGGTGTTCCGGCTCCTGGGCCGGCTGCGTGACGAGCTCGGCGTGAACACCACCTGCGGCGCCTCGAACGTGAGCTTCGGGCTGCCGAACCGGGAGGGGGTCAACGGGGCCTTCCTGACGATGGCCATCGCCAGCGGCCTCACCTCGGCGATCACCAACCCGATCGCGGAGGGCGTGAAGCACGCGGTGATGGCCGCCGATGTCCTGATGGGCAACGACCGGGATGCCGCCCGCTGGATCCGCGCCTTCCGCGTAGCGCCGGAGGAGGGCGAGCAGGGCCGCCGGGTCAATCGCCGCCGCGACGGCCGGCCGGCGTCCGCGTCCGGCCAGGCGGTCTGAGGGCGAACCGTGAGCAACCCGTGAGCGAGACGGAAGCCCGAGCCGTGGCCGAGCCGGAAGCCCGAGCCGTCTCGGACGACCCGCTGGTGGTCTTCACCCCGTCCGGGCGCCGGGGCCGGGTCCGGCGTGGGACGACGGTCCTCGACGCCGCCCGCGCGCTCGGCGTGGATATCGACTCGGTGTGCGGGACCCGTGGCATCTGCGGCCGCTGCCAGGTGGTCCAGGGCGTGGGTGAGTTCACCAAGCACGGGGTCATCTCAAGTCCGGACCACCTCTCGCCGTTCGGCGAGAAGGAGGCAGCCTTCCGGGAACGGAAGGGCATGACCGAGGGCCGGAGGCTCAGCTGCGCGGCGGTCGTCCTGGGCGACCTGGTCATCGACGTCCCGGCCGAGAGCCAGGTCCACCGCCAGGTCGTGCGCAAGAGCCTGGACCTGCGCGAGTTCGTCGTCGATCCCGTGATCCGGCTGCGCTACGTGGAGGTCCCCGAGCCGGACCTCGCCTCCCCTACCGGCGACCTCGCCCGGCTCCTCCTGGCCCTGGAGCGCGAGTGGGCGCTGACGGGTCTGAGCGTGGATCTCGACGTGATCCGCCACCTGCAGCCGGCCCTGCGCGACGGGCGCTGGGCGGTCACCGTCGCGATCCACGACGGACGTGACGTCATCGCCGTCTGGCCGGGGCTCCACGAGGGCGTCTACGGGGTGGCCATCGACATCGGCTCGACCACGATCGCGGGACACCTGGCCGATCTCGGGACGGGCCGGGTGCTGGCCTCGGCCGGGGTGATGAACCCGCAGATCCGCTTCGGCGAGGACCTCATGAGCCGGGTCTCGTACGCGATGCTGCACGAGGGTGGCGCCGGCGAGATGACCCGGGCGGTTCGTGAGGCGCTGGACGACCTGATCGCCGGGCTGATCACGACGGCCGGCGTGGACCGCGAGGACGTGCTCGAGCTCGCCCTGGTCGGCAACCCGATCATGCACCACCTCGTCCTCGGCATCGACCCCGTCCCCCTCGGCTCCGCGCCGTTTGCGCTGGCGACGGACCATGCCGTCCGGGCGACCGCCGCGGACCTCGATCTGTCGCTGCGGCCCGGTGCCCGGGTCTACGTCCTGCCGTGCATCGCCGGGCACGTCGGGGCTGACACGGCCGGCGTCATCCTCGCCGACGAGCCGCACCTCGCCGGGCCCATCCGGCTCCTGGTGGACGTCGGCACGAACGCGGAGATCGTGCTGGGCAATCGGGACCGCCTCCTGGCGGCATCCAGCCCCACTGGACCGGCCTTCGAAGGCGCCCAGATCAGCAGCGGGCAGCGGGCAGCGCCGGGGGCGGTCGAGCGGGTCCGAATCGACCCGGTCTCGCTGGAGCCGCGGTTCAGGGTCATCGGCTGCGGCCGCTGGTCGAACGATCCGGGCTTCGCGGCGGCGTCGGCCGCCGTCGGCATCACCGGCATCTGTGGCTCCGGGATCATCGAGGCGATCGCCGAGCTCTTCCTCGCGGGGGTCGTCACCGCGGACGGCGTCATCGACGGCAGTCTCGCCGACCGCACGCCCCGGATCTTCGCCGACGGCCGCACCTTCTCCTACCTCCTCCACGACGGCCCGCAGCGCCTGGTGATCACCCAGAACGACGTCCGGGCGATCCAGCTCGCGAAGGCCGCCCTGTACGCCGGCGCGCGCCTGCTGATGGACCACCTGGGCGTGGATCACGTCGACGAGATCCGCCTGGCCGGGGCGTTCGGGAGTCACATCGACGTCCGCCACGCGATGATCCTCGGGCTGATCCCCGATTGCGACCTGGACCACGTCTCGTCGGTGGGGAACGCCGCAGGCACGGGCGCGCTCATCGCGCTGCTGTCGGGGGCCTCGCGGGAGGAGATCGAGGCCGTCGTCCGCCGCGTCGAGAAGGTCGAAACCGCGGTCGAGCCGCGCTTCGGTGAGCATTTCGTCGAGGCGCTGGCCATCCCCCACCGGAGCGCCCCGAACCCGCACCTGGCCCGGGCGGTCACGCTGCCGACGCGCTCACCCTCGGCCGGTCAGGGCGAGGACGCCGGGAATCGCCGGACGCGCCGGCTGCGGCGGAACGGTGCGCCGGCAGCCGACACCGCAGCCTCCACCACAGACCACGCCATCGCCTCAACTGCCACCCCGGAGGACACCCGATGATCGAGCAGACAACCCATCGCCGGTCCGGCGGGCGCGCCGCGCGCCAGGCGGCCCGGGCCACCCTCAACGCCCAGCACATCCCCTACCTGACGCGGAAGCTCAAGCCGCTCGAGGTGCTGGACGAGGAGGGGCTCAGCCTCATCGAGGAGAACGCCGACACCATCCTCCAGGAGGTCGGGCTGGCGTTCCCCGGCGCCCCCGAGACCCTCGCCATGTTCCGGGACGCCGGGGCCGACGTCTCCGGCGACCGGGTGCGCTTTCCGAGGGGACTGTGCCGCCAGATCGTCCAGGCGAGCGCCCCCCGGGAGTTCGTCCAGCACGCCCGGAACCCCGAGCGCAGCGTCCGGATCGGCGGGGCCAACACCGTCTTCGCTCCGTCGTACGGTTCGCCGTTCGTGCGCGACCTGGACGGCGGGCGCCGGTACGGGACCATCGAGGACTTCCGCAACTTCGTGAAGCTCGCCTACGCGAGCCCGTACCTCCACCACAGCGGCGGGACGGTGTGCGAGCCGGTCGACCTGCCGGTCAACAAGCGTCATCTCGACATGATCGACGCCCACATCCGGTACAGCGACAAGCCGTTCATGGGCTCGGTCACGCACCCATCCCGTGCCCAGGACACGGTCGAGATGGCCAGGATCACCTTCGGGGCGGACTATCTCGAGGACCACGCGGTCATCCTCAGCCTGATCAACGCCAACTCGCCGCTGGCCTGGGACCCCGCCATGCTGGGAGCCGCGCGCGCGTATGCCGAGGCGAACCAGGCGACGCTCATCACCCCGTTCATCCTGGCCGGGGCGATGGCCCCGGTCACCGCGGCCGGCGTCTGCGCCCAGACCCTGGCCGAGGCACTGGGCGGGATGGCCTTCGTCCAGCTCGTGCGACCCGGCGCCCCGGTCATCCTGGGCTCGTTCGCGAGCTCCATGTCGATGCAGTCCGGCGCCCCCACCTTCGGCACCCCGGAGCCGGCGCTGGTTTTGTACGCGATGGCGGCCCTGGCGCGGCGGCTGGGGGTCCCGTTCCGGTCCGGCGGGTCGCTCTGCGCCTCGAAGGTCCCGGACGCGCAGGCCGCCTACGAGTCCGCCGCGACGCTCCAGCCGACGGTTTTGGGTGGCGTCAACTTCGTGCTCCACGCCGCCGGCTGGCTCGAGGGCGGGCTGACGATCGGGTACGAGAAGTTCATCCTCGACGCAGACCAGTGCGGGATGATGGGCGTCCTCGTCAACGGAATCGACCTGTCCGAGAACGGCCAGGCGCTGGACGCGATCCGCGAGAACGGCCCCGGCCAGCACTTCCTGGGGACCGCCCACACCCTCGCGAACTTCGAGACGGCGTTCTACCGCTCCGAGGTCGCGGACAACAACAGCTTCGAGCAGTGGCTCGAGGACGGCTCGCTCGACGCACCGCAGCGGGCCAACGCGGTCTGGAAGCGGATGCTCGCCGAGTACGAGGCCCCGGCGCTCGATCCCGCCGTGGACGAGGGCCTGCGCGAGTTCGTCGCCCGGCGTAAGGCATCGTTCCCGGACTCGGACGTCTAGCGATGGATGCCGATCGCCGGGAACTGCTGGAGCGGCTGGCCGCGGGTCCCTCCCGGATCGCGGACGCCGCGCACCGGGCGGCTGTGACCGAGGCGGCCGGCGGCGGGCCCCCGCCCGGTGAGTGGACGGCCCGGGAGGCCGTCGCGCACCTCGTGAGCGTCGAGACCCTGGTCTGGCAGGCGCGGCTGGACACCCTGGACGCGGGCGGGACGCCGTCCTGGACCTGGGCGGAGCCCGGGCCCGCCACCGGCCCGGAGGTGGCCACGCTCGAGGGGGCGCTCGCGCTGTTCGCCGCCCTGCGGGCCGGCACGGTCGCCCGGGTCGCTGACCTGGACGAGGCCGGCTGGGCACGGGCCGGGATCCATGTCACGTATGGCCGGCTGGATGTCGCCGGGCTGCTGGGCGTGGTCGTCGACCACGACGAGGAGCACCTTGCCGGGCTGGAGGCGCGCGGGGGCTGATCGCCGGCCTCCCCCCCGGCCTCGCCGCTGGCCTCTCCGCCGCCTCGGGGTCCCCGCCCGGGTGTGGCGTCCGCGTGTGGCGCCTCAGGCCACGACTTCGCCGACGGCGGGCGCGGGCCGGCACGACTGGCCGGTTTCGTGGCTTCCGGGGCGGCGGATCCGGCTTCGGCGGCGGCAACGTGGCGCGATGGACCACGAAGGCGCCCCTGATGCCGCCATATCGGGCCACACCTGCGATGTCGTGGCCTGGCAGACCACGCGGCGATCGCTACAGCCCTCGCCGTGGCGCCGACCTTGCCGCCTTCGGCGTGTCGTCCATCAGGCGGGTCTCGGCCCCATCCACCCGGACCCAGACGATGGCGGCACCCGGCCACGGGACCCCGCTGCCCCGCAAGGCGGCGACGGCCTCCTCGATCGACCCCGGATAGGCGGCCCGGAACGTGCCCGGGAGCGTCGCGACGAGTTCATGGTTGGCGGCACATGACCGCAACAGCAGCAGGCGGCCGACCCGGGGCTCGCATGGCGCATCGGTCCACGGCCAGCCCCGCGCGGACTCGAGTGCGTCGGCCTTCTGCCCGGCCCAGCGCAGCTGCTGCTCCACGGCGGCCAGGGCGCTGTGGCCCTCCCCGGCAACGATGTCGGCCGTCTCGCTGTCCTGGAGCACCGCGTCGATGACGCCCCGCACCGGGCGGTAGACGGCGACCTCGAGACGGGGAGTCCAGCGCGGGTGCAGCGGATCGAGGAGCGCCTCGATCATGCGGACCTGGATGCGGTCTCGCACGCGGGGGCCCGTCGACTCGAACAGCCTGACCGAGACGTCGTAGCCCAACCCCGTCGAGACGGCGACGAGGGCGTCGTGGCTGATCGCGTGGTCGCCGGCGAGGACGCGGGACAGGTGGCTCGGATCCACGCCGATCGCCGCCCCGAGCGCGCGGAGGCTGACGCGTTCGATCGCCAGCACGCGTCGCAGCTCCATGGCCAGGGCCCGGCGGAGGTCGCGCTGCCGGGCGTGGACCTCTCGCCCGAGTCGGGTGTCACCCATGGGTCTGTACCTCGTGGCCTGCGGCGGGTGTGGTGCCCCAGTCCACGACATCGCCCTTATCGGGCGCTTACCTGCCCCCGGAACGACGACCGATGCCTCGGGGGCAACGGTTCCGGCGCGGGCGACGGCAACGTGGCGCGAGGGACCGCGAAGACGCCGCCGATGCGGCCGGCCCGACCCGGGCCGGCGATCTCGTGGCCTGGCAGACCACGGCGACGTCGGCAGCGGCCCGGGCGGCAGTCTGCAGCGGTCCGGGCGACGTCGGCAGCGGCCCGGCCCGCCCAGCGGCGTTACCCGCGCAGCCGCTCGTCCCGCGGGTCGAACAGCGGCGTCGTACCGGCAACGGCCACCGTCACCGGGTACCGCTCGCCCATGTACTGCACCGCGAGCGGTGTGCCCTCGACCGCCAGCTCGACCGGCAGGTAGGCCATCAGCAGGTGCTTCCCGACCGAAGGCCCGGCCCCGGCGCTCGTCACGTACGAGCGGCGACCGCGGGCGTCCTCCACCGGGCGCCCGTCGCGGGTGAGGATGGGCTCCCGGCCCAGCATGTACCGCGCCACCCCCGACGCCGAGGCGTGGTCGTCCACCGTGAGCGTGCACAGCAGCGCGACCGGCGGCTCGGACCGCTGGCGGAGGTACGCCGCCTTGCCGATGAAGTCGGCGCTCTTCACCCCGGGGCGCGCCAGCCCCGCTTCGACCAGCGAGTGGTCGAGGTCCAGCTCCGTTCCGTACGCCCGGTAGCCCTTCTCGAGACGCGCGCTGGAGAAGACCACCGACATCCCGGCAGCGATCATCCCGTGCGGCCGGCCGGCCTCCCAGAGCGTGTCCCACAGGTGGGCACCAAGCTCCATCGGGGCGAACAGCTCCCAGCCGAGCTCGCCCACGTAGGAAAGCCGGTTGGCGAGCACGGCGACGCCGCCGATGTCGAGGTTCCGGCAGGTGCCGAACGGGAGCGCCTCGTTGGAGACGTCCGCGCTCGTGACCGAGGCCAGGATGTCGCGCGCCCGCGGCCCCCACAGCCCGATGGTCGTCCAGGCGGAGGTGACGTCGGCAAGCTGCGCCGATCCGTCCGCCGGGAGCCGGTCCCTGAACAGCTTCAGGTCGCGCATCCCCATGCCGCCGCCCGTCACGACGCGGTACAGGTCCCTCCCTACGTGCATGACCGTCAGGTCCGCCACGATCCCGCCGTTCTCGTCGATGATCGGCGTGTAGACCGTGCGCCCGATCGGCCCGTCGATCCGGTTGACGCAAAGGCCTTCCAGGTACGCAAGCGCCCCCGGCCCGGCGACGTCGAAGATCGCGAACGTCGTCAGGTCGATGACGGCGGCCCGATCACGCATGGCCAGGTGCTCGGCCGCGATGATCGGCGACCACCAGCGCGCATCCCATTCGGCCGACCGGTCCGTCACCCGGTCCCCGTACCCGGCGACCAGCGGCGCGTTCGACGCGTACCACATCGGGCACTCCCAGCCCGCGACCTCGAAGAAGACCGCATCCAGCGCCTTCTCCCGCTCGAACATCGGCGGCAGGCGGACACCCCGGTCCGAAGCCCACTGCTCGGACGGATGGACGATCCCGTAGAACTTGTTGAACGCCTCCTTCACGCGCGCGACCGAGTGCGACCAGGTCCGCTGGTGCGGGTAGAACCGGGCGATGTCGGCGGCGTGGAGGTCGATCTCCAGGGGCAGGCCGCTCATCCAGCGCGCGACGTTCTCGCAGATCGCCGGCGCCTCCTTGATCCAGACCGCCGCCACGGACCACAGCCCCGTCACCTCGGGCGACTCGCCCAGCACCGGGCTCCAGTCCGGCGTGACCGAGAGGAGGCCGTTGATCGCGTACTGCTGGCCTACCCGCTCATCACCGAGGATCTCCGGGATCAGCTCCAGCGCGGCCTCGAACTGCGGGTCGAAGTCCGCCTTCGTGAACGGCAGCTCGGTGGGCGACAGGACCGACACCTCGATCGAGGGAATCTCGTCGGGGTGGAGGAGGATCGGCCGGTGGGCGTAGGAGCCGATCTCCAGCTGGTTCCCGTTAGGGCGCTCGTACATCAGGCTGTCCATGTCGCGCAGGATCGGGTAGGCCTGCTCGCCGGGAACCTCGGCAAAGCGGGGCACGGGCCCCACGCTGACGAACTGGTGCACCGTGGGGACGAGCGGGATGTGGGCGCCCGCCATCTCGGCGATCCGCGGGCTCCAGACGCCGCACGCGACCACGATGGTGTCCGTCTCGATGGTGCCCTCGGTGGTCCGGACGGCCGCCACCCGTCCGTCGGCGACGTCGATGCCCGTGACCTCGGTGCGGGCCATGATCGTCAGGGCCCCCATGTCCACGGCGGCCTCGCGCATGAGCGTGCCGGCGCGGAGCGAATCCACGACGCCGGCACTCGGGGTGTACCAGCCGCCGAGGATCACCGTCTCGTCGAGGTAGGGGATGATCTCCTTGACCTGCGCGGGCGCAAGGAGCTCCGACTCGATCCCCCACGACATCGC
Source organism: uncultured Chloroflexota bacterium (assembly GCA_947085195.1). Lineage (GTDB taxonomy): Bacteria > Chloroflexota > Limnocylindria > Limnocylindrales > CSP1-4 > CAIXZV01. The sequence continues at coordinate 1,719 of CAMTVM010000052.1, read as the reverse complement.
GAGGCCCTGGCGGCGGGCCAGCTCCACCATCCGCTCGGGCGTCCGGGCGACCTCCATCCCGCCGCACCGGGTGAACACGCCGAGCTCCGTGAACTGGCGGATCGATTCCACGGTGAGCGCCGATTCCTCCTTCGTCCCATCCACCGGGAAGCAGAAGTTGGAGGCATGGCCGGTGGAGCCGCCCGGGTTCGGCAGCGGGCCCTTGTCCACCAGCACCATGTCCCGCCAGCCGAGCTTCGCGAGATGCCAGGCCATGGCGTTGCCGACGATGCCGGCGCCGATGATGACTGCCCGGGCACGCGTGGTGGTGACCATGACCGGTCCTCCGTCGGGGGCGCTCGTCACCCGACCGCGGCCGCCATGACCGTGTGCGACGCCGCTGCCAAGCGTACAGTTTGAGCACCCCTGCCGCCCGGGCCCGCGCCCCCACAAGACCCGATCGTGCGAGGTTCGTCGCCATCGGCATTGAGGTCGCCCAATGAAGGTCGTCATCGTCGGGTCCGGGATCATCGGCCTCGCGACCGCGTACAGCCTGGCGAAGCGCGGCTGCGAGGTGGTCATCGTCGGCGACCGCGCCCCCGGCAGCGGCGCGTCGAGCAACAACGCCGGCTGGGTCGTCCCGGCCGAGAGCGGGCCCGTGCCGGCGCCGGGCGTGATCCTCGAGACGATGCGCTCGATGCTCAGGCCGGACAGCCCCGTGTACGTCCGGCCGTCCGCGAGCCCGTCATTCGTGGCGTTCATGGCGCGCATGCTCCGCGCCTGCAACGCAACCGCCTACTCGAACGCGTTCGAGGCCACCGCGCGGCTCGCCCGCGGAACGATGGACGAGCTCGACGCCTGGGCGGCGGACGGCATGGCGTTCGAGATGCACGCGGACGGGGAGGTGCGAGCCTACATCGACCCCGTCGAGCACGGCAAGGCGGCGGCCGACCTGCCGCGCTACGAGCGGGCCGGGGTCGAGGCGACGTCCCTGACCGGCGACGAGGCGCGGGTGCTGGTGCCGGAGCTGTCCGACGCGGTCGTTGGGGCGATCCGGTTCCCGAACGAGCGCCACGTCCGCCCGGCAACGGTCGTGAGCGCGCTCGTGACGCGCCTGGGCGAACTCGGGGTCAGCCTGAAGGATGGGGCCGTGACCGCCGCCTGGGCCCTGCCGGCTGGCGGCGTGGAGCTGCGCGGCGGGTTCGGCACGGTGCGCGCGGATGCCGTCGTCATCGCGGCCGGCGCCTGGAGCGCGCGGGTCGCCCGGCTGTTCGGCGTGGGCCTGCCGATCCGGCCTGGCAAGGGCTACAGCGTGGACTACGTCCCGGCGCAGCTCGCGACCCGGTCCGTGGTGATGCTCTCGGAGGCACATTGCGCCGTGACGCCCCTCGATGGCGCCACCCGCGTGGCCGGCACGATGGAGTTCGGGGGCCTGGACGAGCGGATCTCCCCGGTCCGACTCCGCGCGATCCGGCAGGCCCCGGGCCGCTACTTCCAGACGTGGAATGCCGATGCCCCGTCGCTGGCACCGAGCGCGGGCCTGCGCCCGATGACTCCCGACGGGATCGCGGTCATCGGGCGGTTGCGGCCGTTCTCCTGCGTGTACATCGCGAGCGGTCACGCGATGCTCGGCCTGACCCTCGCCCCCCGGACCGGTGCCCTGCTCGCCGGGATGATCCTGGACAACACGGACCCCGAGGTCCTCGCGCCCTTCAGCCCGCGCCGCTTCGGCGCCTGACG
>CAMTVM010000051.1:0-15565 GCA_947085195.1 uncultured Chloroflexota bacterium | reverse complement strand
TTCGCGCCCGAGCGCAGTCGAGCGTGACGAGCTTCGCGTGCAGCGCATCCGCCGCGGGGAGGTCCGCGAGGTACAGCTGGGCGCCGGTGACACGTCCCACACCGCCGACGCGTGCCGGGGAGCCGCCGATGCGGTCGCCGCGGCGGTCGGGGTTCATCGCTCGCCCTCCGCGACCGCGAGGATCGCCTCGGTGATCTGCTGGTAGCACCCGCAGCGGCACAGGTTGCCGGCCATGCCCTCGGAGATCTCGTCGGGCGTCGGGTGCTCGTGCTCCGCGAGCAGCGCGTGGGCGGACATCAGCTGGCCCGGGATGCAGAACCCGCACTGCACGGCGCCCTTGTCCAGGAACGCCTGCTGGATCGGGGCGAGCACGCCGTCGGTGGCCAGTCCCTCGACCGTCGTCAGCTGCGCGCCGTCCGCCTCGACCGCGAGGACGAGGCAGGAGTCGACGATTCGCCCGTCCACCATGACCGTGCAGGCGCCGCACTCGCCCACGAGGCAGCACTCCTTGGCGCCGGTCAGGCCCAGGTCATCGCGGATGACGTCCAGCAGGGAGTGGTGGCCGGCCACCTCGAGCGCCCGCCGGCGCCCGTTGACGGTGACCTCGATGGCATGCGTCTCGACCATGTCGCTCACTCCCCCGCCGCCAGGCGGTGTATCGCCCCGGCCAGCGCCCGGCGGCCGAGGACGCGGAGCATCGCCAGGCGGTACGCCGGCCCGGCCCGCATGGAGCGCGGGGACGGGCTGGCGCCGGCGAACATCGCCTCGAGGATCGGCGCCTTCGCGTCGTCCGTCGCGGCCGGGTCCGCCAGGACGCCGCTCTGGTCGGTCACGAGCACCGCGCGCGGGCCCACGCTCCCGTACGCGATCCGGGTGATCCCGGCCGCGTCCACGCCGCAGGTCAGCGTCACGGACGCCAGGTCGTGGCCGCGCCGCCGCGTGCGGCGGACGTGGACGCTCGCGATGCGCCGCTCCGGAATCGGCAGCTCGATCGCCGTGACCAGCTCTCCGCGGATGAGCGTCGTCACGCCGGAGCGCACGAACAGCTCGTCCACGGGGATTCGCCGGGTCCCACCCGGACCCTCGGCCACGACGGAGGCGCCGTGGACCAGGAGCGACGGTGCCGTGTCCGCCGCCGGCGATGCGTTGCAGATGTTGCCGGCGAGCGTCGCCCGGTTCCGGATCTGGACCGAACCCACCACGGCGGCGGCCTCCGCCAGCGCCGGGAAGTGCCGCCGGACGAGCGGGTCCGCGGCCACGTCCGTCATCACGGTCGTGGCCCCGATCACCACCCGGCCTTCCGTCTCGCGGATGCCGGGCCGGAGCTCGGCGATCCGCTTGACGTCGATCACGACGGCCGGCGTGGCCGAGCCGTCGCGCAGCCGGACGATCAGGTCCGTGCCCCCGGCCAGGACGCGGGCGTCCGGACCGTGGGCCTCGAGGAGCGCGACCGCCTCGGCCAGGGAACCGGGCCGGGCGTAGGCGAAGGTGTGCATGGCGGACCGGCCCAGCCTTGGCTACAGGATCTTGTCGACCTCATCCAGCAGGACCTGGGGGGTCGCGGCACGGATGAAGAAGAACGGTCGCTCGCAGAAGCGGTTCACGAAATCCGCCCGCCTCGCGCGGAGGACGTCGTTGTCCACCATCGGCATGACGTGGCCCGGGGCCAGCAGCTCGTTGGTCAGGAAGTAGTTCTGCAGCGAGTGGAGCATCTGGAACTGGCGCTCGAACGGGATCAGCGCGTTCGTCGCCGGGTCGAAGTTGCCGTCGATCGCCGGGACGATCACGAGGTCGATGTTCGGGGTGCCCTCGTACATGCCCCAGGTGGGCATCTCGCCCCAGAACTTCTCCACGCCCTTGTTGGGCGCGGCCTTGTCGGACCGCTCCGTGCCCTCGGTGCGCTTCACCAGGAAGGTGTCCACGGAGCCCATCACCGCCCGGCCGTCCTCGTCGATGACCGTGGTCTCGGACGCGACCTGGAGAGCGCCCCGGACCCCGGCCTCGATGAGGCCCATGCTCTTGCCGTGGTTGGATTCGCCACCCAGGAACAGGAGCGTCCGGCCGCGGTAGTGCACCGCCGCGCTGTGGGATGGGTGCAGGCCCACGGCTTCCATGCGGAGCGCCAGGACGGCGACGATCACCTTCTGGATCGGACCCGCCGGCCAGTCGCCGGTGAAGGTGACGGCGCGGCCGTCGTAGGACACCGACTTGTCTCCGTCCTGGTTCCAGACGATGTCGGCATCGGCCAGCGTCACTTCCGGAGAGATGCGGACGTCGGCGAGGCGGTAGTTGAGGAAGGTCAGGTCGTCGAGCACGTGTTCGCGCGGCTCGCCGCCGTATACGTCCACGCGGAGGCGCGCGGCCCCCGCCGAGAACTCCTCCGTCAGTTGCAGGTTCGCGTTCATGCTGTCCTTTCGATGGGCTCTGCTGGTGCCGGCACGGGGCCGGCCCGCGCGCGTGGCGCGCGTGCTGCGGGCTGGGTGGTCTCGCTGGGCTCCGGTCCTGTCCACAGTCCGGCGAGCATCTCCTCCGCGTCCGCGAAGTGATGGCGGATGGCGGCCTCGGCCGTCACGGCATCGCGCGTCCGGAGGGCGTCGAGCACGGGGACGTGGAGGCCGGCGATGCGCCGGCGATCCGCGCCCGGGACGGCGAGGCTGATGTAGGTGCGCGAGTACGGCTCCAGGAGTCCCCAGACCCTCGCAAGCGTGCCGTTGCCGGCGATCTCCACGAGGCACCCGTGGAACCTGGCGTCCGCGGCGGCCTCCGCCACGGTATCGCCGGTCTCGGCCGCGCGGTTCATGGCATCCATGTACCCGTCGAGCACCTCGAGGTCCTCGTCCGTCAGGAGGGGAACCGCCAGGCGGACGACGAGGGCCTCCAGCTCGCTGCGCACGACGTACGCCTCCAGCAGCTCGTCCAGCGACGGGCGCCGGACGCGTGCGCCGCGGAAGGCGGCGATCTCCACGACCCCGAGCGCCTCGAGGTCGCGGAGGGCCTCGCGGACCGGGGCCTGGCTGGTGCCGAACTCCCGCGCCGCCCGGGTCTCGACGATCCGGGACCCGGGCGGGTATCGCCCGTCAAGGATCGCCTCCAGGAGGCGATCCTTGACGGTGTCGGAGAGGACGGCCCGGGAGATCGCGATGTCGGCCATCCTGGTATCTCTCCGTCCGTGCCGGCGGCTACAGGATCTCGACCAGGCCGGTGTTGCCGTCCACGCGGAGTCGGTCGCCGGTCTTGATGGTCGAGGTGGCCACCGAGGTCCCCACGACCGCGGGGATGCCGTACTCGCGGGCGAGCACTGCCGGGTGCGACACGGTCCCGCCGGCGTCGGTGACGACCGCCGAGATCTTGCCGTACAGGACCTGCCAGGCCGGGTTGGTCATCTGGCAGACGAGGATCTCACCCTCCATGAGGCTGTCGAACTCGGCCTCGGACATGACGACGCGCGCCACGCCCTCCACCACGCCGGGCGAGCCGGCGATGCCGCTGACCTGGCCGTGGACCCTCACCTGGGAGCGGGTGAACTTGTCCGGGAAGCCCCACAGGTTGAGGTACGGGAACGCGAGCTGCGTCGCGGTGACCGTGCCGACCCAGTCCTTGGGCTGGATCAGCTCGGCCGCCGCACGCTTGGCCCTGGCGGCCGCGACGATCGCGCGCCCATCGCTGCCGGTTGGATTCCCGATGAACGCCCGCAGTTCGTTGTAGCGGAACAGGATCACGTCGTCGGGGGCGTCGAGGACCCCCATCTCGACCAGCTTCTCGCCGAGGGCGATCAGCACCAGGCGGACGTGGGCGTTGGCGCCCTGGTCGATGTAGAAGTGGTGATCCGGCGTGAGCGGCGCCATCTTGAGGTTGATCTCGTTGGCGGCGCGCATCTCCTCGAGCGCCTCGCCCTCGAGCCCCTGGAGGATCTCCGCCGCGGCGGCGTCGATGTCGGCCGCCAGGGCCGCGATCTTGGACGGGTAGTCGTAGTCGGACGCGTACTGGTCCCGGATCAGCTGGACGACCGGCGTCATGTCCTCCCGGAAGCTCGGGAAGATGAACTCGTGGCTCCAGACCGCGTGCCAGCCGAACTCCTTCTGGTACGGGACGACGCGCTCGTCGATGAACCGGCGGCCCCGCTCGCTGGCCTTGAGCGCGGGCACGATCTCGGTCGCCGCGGGGGCTGCGAAGATGGCGGACAGGGCCGCGTCGGCCTTGACCTCCTCCTTCATCTCCCAGAGGGCCCTGATCTTGTCCCAGTTCCGGTCGTTGGCCGAGTTCTGGAGCCGCCCGAGCAGGACCTCGTCGATCTTGCCGTGGGTCTTCTCCATGACCGCCCGGAGGTTGAGCGTCGCGCTGAGCTGCGCGAAGTTCAGCATCCAGTGGATCTTCCAGTGCCGGTCGTGCATGTCGATGGCGTCCTCGAGCAGGACGGCCACCTCGGCCAGGCTCAGCTGGTCCTTCTGGTCCAGCATCCCCTCGATGTAGTCGAAGTTCCGCTGCATCTCGGGGACGAACCGGGTCCGCCACCAGTCCGTGAACTTGAGCCCGTAGACGGGCAGGACCGTGCCGAGATAGGCGCCGATCTTGCCGGCGTACGCGTCGTCCTCGGGGACGATCGGGTGGGTCGTGTAGTTGTACTCCTGGGTTCCGACGTCGACGCCGGCCTCGGCCGGGATCGCGGCCGTGTACAGGTAGCCGTTGATGTTCTTGTAGATCCAGTCCGATGCGAACGGCGTGCCGAAGCGGCGGAACATGTGGTCGCAGGAGAGCCACCAGCCGCCGATGTCCTCGTACATCGGGCTCAGCGGCTTCGGGCAGTGCAGGTCGTCGTAGACCCAGAACAGGAGCTTCTCGGTTTCGGACGTCCACTCCACGGGGAACGTCTCGTCGCCGAGGAACTGGCCGAGGACTTCTTCCTTGAGGGGCACCGTGCTTCTCCTTTGTGCCTGCTGCCTTGGCTGGACGATTGGTCAGGCCGCCCCGCGGCCGATCTTCTTGAAGCGCTTCATGTTCTCGGTGATCGCGATCTCGGTCGGAATCCGCTCCATGCTTGAGGCGCCGAAGAACCCGGCGACACCGGTGGTGTGGGTGAGGACGTACTCCGCGTCCTCGGGCTCAGCGATCGGGCCGCCGTGACACAGGACGATGACGTCCGGCTTGACGGCCACGGCCGCGTCGCGGATCGCCTGGACGCGCTCGACGGACGCCTCGAGCGTGAGCGTCGTCGTGGCGCCGATGACGCCCTTCGTCGTGAGGCCAACGTGCGCGACGACGATGTCCGCACCCACGCCGGCCATGGCCGCGGCCTGCTCCGGGTCGAAGACGTACGGGCTCGTCAGGAGGCCTGCCTTATGGGCGTCCCCGATCATGTCGACCTCGAGGCCGAAGCCCATCCCGGTCTCTTCCAGGTTCTGGCGGAACCGGCCGTCGTAGAGCCCGACCGTCGGGAAGTTCTGGACACCGGAGAACCCGACGCGCCTGACCTCTTCGAGGAACACCGGCATCAGGCGGAACGGGTCCGTGCCGCACACGCCGGCGAGGACCGGGACCTCCCTGACGATCGGGAGGACCTCACCGGCCATCTCCATCACGATCGCATTGGCGTCGCCGTAGGGCATGCAGCCCGCCAGGGAGCCGCGGCCCGCCATCCGGTACCGGCCGGAGTTGTAGATGATGATCAGGTCCGCTCCGCCGGCTTCCGCGCACTTCGCGGAGAGGCCGGTCCCGGCCCCGGCACCCATGATCACCCCGCCTCCGTCGAGGGTGCCCCGGAGGCGCGCCAGCGCCTGCTGCCGGTTCATGCGGGTCCTCCTTCGTCCTGCGCCTTCGCGACGACCCACCCACGGTAGTGCGCGTCGAGCCGCTCGGCCATCGCGGTTGCGAATGCCGGATCGTTGATGTCCACGGCCATCTCGACCACCTCGACGTCCGGCCGGAGACCGGCCTTCAGTTCCCGCACCAGGGCCGCATCCGCGGCCGCGTCGTGGAAGGGGGCACCCGGTACCGCGAGCATCGAGACGCCGCCCAGGGGGATGAACACCGTCAGCGGACCCCTGGCCATGTTGAGCTTGCGGGCGATGATCCGGCCCAGCTCCGCGCACTCCTCCTCGCTGGTCCGCATCAGCGTGACCGCGGCGGTGTGGGGGTGCAGGTTCCGGTCCCGCAACGGCGCGGGGACCGAGTCCCGCGGCCCGAAGTTGCAGATGTCCAGCGCGCCCAGCGACACGACCTGCGGGATCCCCAGCGAGCCCGCCATCTCGAGTCGGTCAGGCCCGGCGGACAGCACGCCGCCCACCAGCTCGTCCACCAGCTCGGTCGTGGTCACGTCAAGCGAGCCGGTGATGAAGCCGGCTGCCATGAGCGCCTCCATCGAACGCCCGCCGGCGCCGGTGGCGTGGAACACGAGGACCTCGTAGCCCTTTGCCTCGAGCAGCTCGCGGGCGAGGGTCACGCAGGGGGTGGTCACCCCGAACATCGTCGCGCCGATGCGCGGCCTGGGCTCGATGCCGGACACGAACGATGCGTCCGCGCGGGCCATGCCGGCGATCGCCGCGGCAGCGTTGGCCAGGATCTTCTCGGACAGGCTGTTGATGCCGGCGATGTCCACGACCGAGTACATCATCGCGACATCGGCGGTGCCGACGTAGGGCCGGGTGTCCCCGGTGGCAAGGGTCGAGACGATGAGCTTGGGCACCCCCACGGGGAGCGCCTGCATGGCGGCGGCGGCCATCGACGTGCCACCCGAGCCGCCCGCGCCAAGGATGCCGTTGAGCCGGCCCTCGCCGTACAGCCGCTTCACGACCTCGACCACGCCGCGGGTCATGGCGGCGACCGCCAGGCCCCGATCGCGCGCGGCCGCGAGCGCGGCACGGTCGACGCCGGCAGCCGCGGCCACATCGTCGGCGGAGACGTCCGCAGCGGACGACGAACCAAGCACGCCGGAGTCCACGAGGATCACGTCGCAGCCGAATCCGCGCACCCGATCGCGCAGGAATTCGTACTCGGCGCCCTTCGTGTCAAGGGTGCCGACGAGCACGACCGTCGCCAATGCGTCCCCTAGCTGCCGGTTGGGAGATGCGATACATCGATAATCGATTGTGGATCATCCTAGACCGGGCGCGCGCCCCCAGTCAAGGTCGCCCAGGACCCGTGTCGTCCAGGACTCGTCGGCGTTGGTCGAGGCCGTGCCGGGCTCCGTCCGCCGAACGGCCCAGATGCCCTGCGCGGCCCCGGCGGGGGGAGCTGCCGGCCCCAGGGCTGCCGGCCTCCGACCGATGCAGGCCCGGACGGGAGAAGCGACGCTGGCTCGAGCCGAGGGGGAATGTGCCGCCATCAGGTCCTCCGGCCCTGCCTCCGCCCGCCAGGATCATCGATCATCGCTTGCATTGACGGGTGGACGGGTCGTCTATTATCCTCGATAATCGATGATCTACACGAGCGCCTGCCGTGCCCTGACCTGGAGGTCCCTCCCGGTTGACGCGCTCGCGAGCAACCCTCATCATCGATTATCAATCAAGTACGATCGATTATCAGTCACGACCGGTGGGGTGCACCGGCTCCTTCACGGAGGGCGGGCAATGACCAGCAGGGCATGGTTGGAGGGCAGCAGATCCCGGCGGTTCGGTACCGTCACGCGCCGGGATTGCGCACCGCTCCGAGTCGAGGGTGACGGCTGATGGAGTTCATCACCCAGGCCCTCGTCATCGGGCTCACCGAGCACGCTCCTCTCGTCCTCGCCGCGATCGGCTTCGCCCTGCTGTACCGCCTCACCGGCCTCATCAACGTGGCGTACTCGGAGACCATCACCCTCGGCGCGTACTTCGGGATGTGGGCCAACACCTCGTTCGGCCTCGACTTCTACACCGTGCTCCTCCCCGCCGGGCTGATGGCCGGCCTCGTCAGCGTCGCCACGTACCTCCTCATCTTCCGGCCGGCGAAGCAGCGCAACGTCGGGGCACTGGAGCTGATCATCATCTCCTTCGGGCTGTCGATCCTCCTGCGCCACGGTCTCCAGTTCGTCTTCGGCTACCCGGTGCGGTTCTTCGACGTCCCGCCCCCCGACACGATCATGGTCCTCGGCGTCGGCGTGACGTCGTTCCGCCTGCTGGCGGTTGGAAGCGTCGCCGTGCTGGCACTGCTGCTCTACGCGTTCATCCAGCGATCCAGGGCCGGCCTCCAGATCCGCGCCCTTGCCAGCGACGAGAACCTGGCGCAGGTGAGCGGGATCCGGCCGCTCGCCGTCACCGTGCTGATCTGGTTCATCGCCGGAGTCGCCGGCGGGCTGGCCGGCGCGTTCTACGGGGTCGGGTCGTCCGTGGCGCCGCTGCTCGGCTGGCGACAGTTCCTGTTCATCCTGCTCGTGGTCCTCGTGGGAGGCTCGTGGGGCCTCGGCGGTGTCATTGCCGTCGGGGTGACCACGGGTGTGGCGCTCACCGCGATGGCGCTGCTGTTCGGCCAGGTGCTGTACGCCCAGCTCGCGCTGATCGTCTTGTTCATGGTCATCCTGAAGCTGCGCGGCCGGCGGCTCACCGAAGCGGCGAAGGTGTAGCTCGATGAACCTCGACTGGCTCGACGCCTTCCTGATCTCCGGGCTGTTCGAAGTCGTGATGATCATCGGCCTCGCGCTGCTGCTCCATCTCCAGCTTGGACTCACCCGGGTCGCCAACTTCGGCATCGTCGGGTTCTGGGGCCTGGGGATGTACGCCTTCGGCGTCCTCTACGTCCACGTTGACTGGGCGATCGCCGAGCCGTTCCCGTTCCTCATCTCGGCCGCGTTCGGGACCCTCGTCGCCGGGTTGGCCGGCCTCCTCGTGGGGTGGCTGATCTCCGACCTGGACACCGACGGGATGCTCGTAGGCACGCTCGGCTTCGCCGCCGCCGTCCTCATCCTGGCGACCACCCAACACGACCTCACGGGCGGTGCGCGCGGCCTGGGCGGGCTCGACTTCCCGTTCCATGTCGGCAGCGTCAAGGCCAACGAGCTGCTGTGGCTGATCCTCGTGGCCGTCGTCGTCACCGCGATCTTCCTGTTCGTCTGGAAGGTCCACCGGTCGCCCTACGGGCGGCTGCTCATCGCAGTCGGCGGCAACGAGCCTCTGGCCCGCAGCCTCGGGAAGCCGACCTTCCGTATCAAGCTCCTGCTGTTCGCCATCACCTCGGGGGCGATGGGGCTCCTCGGTTCGATGCAGGGAGTCATGGCGCGGACCCTCGAGACCGCCAACCTCGGGGTGGACATCACCCTCGCCGCCATGGTGGGCCTCGTGCTGGGCGGCACGGCACGGGTCTGGGGAGCGGTCGTCGGCGTCGTCCTCACCGTGGGCCTGTTCGACATCGTGATCCAGTCCTACCTGCCCCTCCCCCGTGAGTGGTACACCCAGGCGATCCCCGTGCTGAGGGAAGCGGTGTTCGGCGCGACGCTGATCATCGTCCTGCTGTTCCGGCCATTGGGCGTGCTCGGCGACATGCGGCGCGACGCGCTGATGAGGAGGATCCATGGGCGCTGACGCCGTCGACGCCGCGGCCGTGACCCGGTCCCGGATCCGGATCGAGCGGGCGGTCAAGAGCTTCTCCGGGCGCGTCGTGGTGAACGTCGACGACCTCGTCCTGGGCAACCGGCCGATCGAGGGCCTCATCGGACCCAACGGCGCCGGCAAGACGACGCTGATGCGGATGGTGATGCACTCGACCTCGCTCGACCAAGGCACGATCTCCCTCCTCCCGCGCGAGGGAGGCGAGGTGGTGCTCTCGAGCCTGCCCCCCCACCGGATGGCGCATCACGGCGTCGTGAAGTCCAACCAGGTGATCATGGACTTCGACAAGCTCACCATCTGGGATTCGCTCCTGCTGGCCGTGGCCGAGGCCAGGTACGAGCAGCCGCACCGGATCTTCAGCGAGCGGACCGTCTTCGAGCGGCACGAGGAGGAGATCCGGCGGTACCTGGACTTCTTCGGGTTCGCCGACCCGACGGGCTTCGCGATGTCGGCCGGCGAGAAGAAGCTCCTCGATATCGTCCGCTGCCTGCTCCTGCGGCCGACGTTCCTGCTGCTCGACGAGCCGACGGCCGGCCTTCCCGACGACCTGACCGAGAAGGTCATGACGGTGGTCAAGGATCTCGCCGCGGCCGGCACCTCGGTGGTGATCGTGGAGCACGACCTGAACGTCATCTGGAACCTCTGCGACGAGGTCCTGTTCATGGCCGAGGGCAGCGTCGTGCTCAGGGGCAGCCCGGAGTCGATCCGCGAGCACAGGACCGTCGTCGAGAAGTACCTGGGAGAGGGCCATGTCTGAGACGGTCGGATCCGTGACCCTCGAGGTCGAAGGGCTGCGCAGCGGCTACCACGGGGTCACCGTCCTCAAGGGGCTCGACTTCACGGTCGGCGACGGGATCTTCGCCGTACTGGGCGCCAACGGCGCAGGGAAGACCACCCTGCTGGCGACGTTGGCGCGCCTCATCCCCCTCATGGCGGGGAAGATCAGGTTCTGGGGTGAGGACGTGTCCACGCTGCCTCCGTACGAGACCGCCGGCCGGGGGATCGGATACGTGCCCCAGGAGAAGGGCGTCTTCTCCAACCTCACCGTCCTCGAGAACCTCCGCGTGGGGGGGATGATCGGCAGCCGCTCGCGCGAGGAGCGGATGGCTGAGGTGTTCGAGCTGTTCCCGGATCTGCGGGCCCAGCAGGGACAGCTGGCGGGGACGCTCAGCGGCGGCGAGTCGCGCATGGTGGCCTGCGGAAGGGCCCTGATGCAGGACCCCCGCGTGCTGCTCCTCGACGAGCCCACGGCGGGCCTCTCCCCGCTCTACGTCGACATGTTCTTCGACAAGATCAAGGAAATCCACGAGACCAGGGGCGTCGCCATCATCCTCGCCGAGCAGAACGCCACGAAGGCGCTCCAGGTCGCCGACCGGGTGATGGTGCTCAACCTCGGAGAGGCGTTCGCGGTGTTGGACGCCGCCGAGCTGACGACCCAACAACTCAAGGAGGGATACCGAATCTGAGGTCCACCGGTCCAAGCACGGAACAGGAGGAGAAACGCAAGTGATGGTCGACAGGATCAAGTCGGGCCGCATCATGGTCCCGATCATGGTGCTCGCCCTGGTCGCCGCCGCATGCGGCAGCGGCGCAGCAACTCCGGCGCCGGTCGCGACGCCGGCACCCACCACCGCAGCGCCCAGTGCCCCCACCGTCACGCCCGCCCCCGCCGGGCCGGTGGCCGTATGCGAGCTCGCCTACTACACCGGCGAGTTCGCGCCGTACGGGCCGTCGCTCTCGGCGGACGTGGTCTTCCCGATCAAGGAGGTCATCAACCTCGACCCGCCGCTGGGCCGCACGTGGGAGATCTACCACGAGGACCTCGGGACGGTCGGCGAGGCCCAGGCTGCCCGCACCTGCCTCGAGCAGCGGGGCGCCGAGATCGTGGTCAGCATCGCTCACGGATACCGGACCTACCGCGACTTCATGATCGAGTGGTGGGCCGAGAACGATTCGCCGCTCGGACCGACGGTCCACGGCGGCGCCATCCCCGGCAACCTCGGAGGCAAGGCTTCGGAGCCGCTCTTCCGGGCACAGGGCCTCGACGAGGGCCTGGGCATCTCCGGAACCCTGTACGCGGATTCGATCGGCGCCAAGAAGGTCGTGATCTTCGCCACCCAGGTCGAAGGCTTCCAGCTGGCGGCGGGCGCGGCCGAGAAGGCCGCCAAGGCGGTGGGCATCGAGGTCCTGGCGCGCATCGACGTCCCGGCCGAGCAGCCCTCCTACCGGGCCGAGGCCCAGCGGATCGCCGGCCTGAAGCCGGACGCCGTCATCGTCCAGGCGGGATCGACCGAATCGGCCACCCTGATCAAGCAGGCGGCCGAGGCCGGCCTCTCGCTCAACTGGATCGGCGAGACCGGGTGGATCCTGCCCGAGTTCATCAAGACGCTCGGCACCGCGCCGATCGCCACGCAGAAGGGAATCGGCTTCGCCGCATTCTCGTACAACGACACCACCCCGGCGTGGAAGTTCTTCCAGCCGCTGTGGGACAACACGCCGGGATTCGGCGACCTGCACGGTCCGGCGACCGACCTGTACCACTTCTCGACCTATGACCTCTTGATCCAGACGGCCCTGGCCGTCGAGGCAGGAGGCTCGTACAAGGCGAGTGACTGGGCACCGGCCATGTTCGCCGTCGGCGATGCGCCCGGAGAGGTGTGCTACACGTACGCCGATTGCCTTGCCCTGATCCGGGATGGCAAGGACATCGACTACGAGGGCATCACCGGCCCCGGCACATTCACCGATGGCGGCGTCAACGCCGTCGTCCAGTCGTACACGCCGTTCAATGCAGACGGCACGGTCGGCAAGGCCGTGCTCCTCGACGCCAAGCGCGGACTGGAGATCCTCGACCAGATCCACGTCAACGCGGAATGCACCCCCGACAACAAGTGCAAGTGGTAAGGGCCTAGCGCCCGTGCGGCCGTGACGGCACGCACGTCGATCGCCTGCGCAGCGACGGCCCCGGGCTCATCCCCGGGGCCGTCGGCGTTCTCAGGGCCGCTCCCCCCGTGGGGCGGCCGCTCCCCCGGATGCGGTGGTGCGGGACTTGACCGGAGTCGCCGCGGAGCGTATCCTCGATAATCGATTATGTGTCCGCGACGGCCCCTGCCGTCCGCCGGTGAGGTACCTCGGATGATCAAGCGTGTGGCGCGTTCAGAGGCGGAGCAGGTTCCCCTCCCCGGCCGGGTCTGGCACTCGTACTTCGGGCCTCACAACAGCGACGCCCGGCACGTATCGATGGGGGTCTCGGTCTTTCCAGCCGGCTCGAAGCCCGCCGGGCACGTCCATCCCGCCGAGGAGGAGACGATCTACTGCGCCGCGGGTCGCGGCCGGATCGTGACCCCGGACGGGATCGCCGAGGTTGAAGCCGGCGTCGTCGTGCACGTTCCCCCCGGCACGTTCCATGCCACCGAGGCGGACGGTCCCGAGCCGCTCGAGCTCGTCTGCCTGTTCTCGCCGCCGGTGGTCTCCGGCTCCTACGAGAAGAAGGACCCGACGTGAGCGCAGCGTCCGCCGCCCCCGTCCCGGCCGACGCCGCCGAGATCGCGCGGCTCCAGGAGACCGCCCGCCGCATCCGCGTGGAGACCGTGCGCAGCGTCTACCACGCCCGCGCCGGACACCTGGGTGGTCCCCTCTCCGCCGCCGACGTCCTGGCCGCGCTCTACTTCCACGTGATGCGGATCCGTCCGGACGAACCCGACTGGCCCGACCGGGACCGGTTCATCCTGTCCAAGGGCCACTCGTCGATCGCCCTGTACGCCACGATGGCGCTGCGGGGCTACCTCCCCGTGGAGGAGCTGCTCACCTTCGATGCCGCCCGCTCGCGACTCCAGGGCCATCCCGACATGACCTGCCTGCCGGGGATCGACATGTCGAGCGGGTCCCTGGGCATGGGCATCTCCGCCGCCATGGGCATGGCGCTGGGTGCCCGCCTCACCGGCCGGGACGTCCGGGCCTGGGTGATGCTCGGCGACGGCGAGTGCCAGGAGGGCGAGGTCTGGGAGGCCGCGATGGCCGCCCCGCGCTACCGCCTGGACAACCTGATCGCCATCATCGACCACAACCGGCTCCAGCAGTACGGCTGGCCGGGCGAGGGACCCGACGGGCGCATCCCGCCCCAGGTCCCGGGAGAGCTTGCTGCCAAGTGGGCAGCATTCGGCTGGCGGGTCCTCGAGCTCGACGGCCACGACATGGCCGCCGTCGTGCGGGTGCTCCGCGAAGCCGAGCTGGGCGACGGCCGCCCGACCGCGATCATCGCCCACACCGTGAAGGGCAAGGGTGTGTCCTTCATGGAGGGCCGCTATTACTGGCACACGCGGACGATCAAGCCCGAGGAGTTCGAGATCGCCATGACCGATCTGGGCGAGCCGGTTGCAGCCGAAGGGGTTGCGCGATGACGCTGCCGATGGGCCGCCCGATGCGGGAGATCTTCGGCGAGACCGTCGCCGCGCTGGCCGCCGAGGACCCGCGAATCGTGATGCTGGACGGTGACGTCGGTTCTTCAACGCGGGCCGACATCTTCGAGAAGGCCCACCCTGATCGCTACCTCCAGATGGGCATCGCCGAGCAGAACATGCTGGGCGTCGCGGCGGGCATGGCGACCATGGGCCTCATCCCGTTCATCAGCACGTTCGTCTCGTTCGCGGTCGTCCGGCCGCTTGACCAGATCCGGGTGCTGATCGCCCAGACCGGCGCGAACGTGAAGATCACGCCCGGGTACGCGGGGCTGTTCACGGGCCAGACCGGGAAGACCCACATCATCGTGGACGACCTGGCGATCATGCGGGCGATGCCGGGCATGGTCTCGGTGGCGCCGGCGGACGACGTGGAGGCCGCCCTGGTTCTGCGCTGGGCCGCGACGTACCAGGGACCCTGCTACGTGCGCCTCGTGCGGGACGCGACGGCCCGGCTGTTCGACTCGAGCTACCGGTTCGCGTTCGGCAAGGCGGTCGTGGTCCGCGAGGGGCGCGACGTCACCCTGATCGGGACCGGGACCCAGACCCCGCGCGTCGTGGACGCGGCGGAGCTGCTGGCGGCCCGGGGCGTCGACGCGCACGTCCTCCACGTGCCGACGATCAAGCCGCTCGACGCGGAGGCGATCGTGGCCGCCGCGGAGCGGACCGGCCGCGTGATCACCGTGGAGGAGCACACGGTGCTCGGCGGGCTGGGCGGCGCGGTGGCGGAGGTGCTCGGCGAACGGCGCCCGACGCAGCTCAACCGGATCGGCCTCCAGGACACGTACGTCCAGTCGGGCCCCAACGACGAGCTGCTGGACATCTACGGGCTGTCGTCCGCGCGGGTCGCGGAGCAGGTGCTCGCGATCCTGGGCCGCGCCTGAGCGCGGTCAGTCGCTCCCAGCCGCGCGCCCGCGTCCCGCGGCGGCGCGAGGCTGGGGTCCGTTCCCGCCATCCTGCTGCCAGCCCAGGGCGAGATGCGCCGAGGCCTCGTCAAAGTGGTGCTTCAGCGCCGCCACGACGGCTTCCGGGTCTCTCGACCTCACGGCTGCGACGATCCGCGGGTGCAGGTCCGCCGTCCATTGGGCGTCAGCGCCCGGCGAGACGAGCGTGATGTAGGTGCGCGAGAAGGGCTCCAGCGAGCGCCAGACGCGCTCAAGGGTGCGGTTGCCGGCGATCGCCAGCAGGCGGGCATGGAACGCCGCGTCGTGGACCGCGACCTCGTGACGGTCGCCGATCTCGGCTGCCGCCTGCATCGCCTCGTGCAGGGTTTCGAGCTCCGCCAGGTCCTCGCCGGTCATGCGCGGGATCCCCAGCCGGGCGCCCAGCGACTCCAGTTCGAAACGGACCGCGTAGGCCTCCAGGAGCTCCTGGAGGCTTGGACGTCGAACCCGGGCGCCGCGGAACGGCAGGATCTCGATCAGGCCCAGCGCCTCCAGGCCCCGGAGCGCTTCACGGACCGGCGCCTGGCTGGTACCGACCTCGCGGGCGACCCGCGTCTCCACGATCCGCGAGTGGGGTGGATACCTTCCCGACAGGATGTCCTGGAGCAGCCGGTCCTTGACCTGCTCGGCAAGGACGCTGCGCGAGATG
>CAMTVM010000050.1:0-14834 GCA_947085195.1 uncultured Chloroflexota bacterium | reverse complement strand
CGGTCAGCCGGCGGGCCGCATGGGACTGCCTGTCATCGCCGCGCCGTCACCAGGCGCTCAACTGGGCCTGGTGGTCACAGGCAGGGCCCGAATCTGGGCGCCCAAGGGCCTGAGATGTGACTGCCAGTCTCACTTGATCATCACGATCCGCAGCAGCGATGACTGCCAGTCCCCCTCGATGCCCGATGCCCGATGCCCGATGCCCGATGCCCCGGTGCGAGACCGTAGCGGTTGGGTAGTTGCGCCGAGACCCGCTCTGCCGGTATCCTTCCCGGACCCGTCACATGGCGGGCCAGCAGGGGTCGGGTCGCTTGGACTTCTTTCAGCGCCGCAACCGCAACGCCGTTGCCGTCGTCGTGACCGCCGATGGACGCCGCGTGCACGTGCCCCTGCGCGACCTGAACACCAGCGGCGTATCCCTTCTCGATCTTCTTCGCTCGCTCCTTGTCGGGCTTGAGAGCCTTCTTGGCCTCCTCATTACCGGCTCCCGGCGGGAGAACGGAGGAACGCGGAGGGACGGCAGCCGCTGAGGCGCCGACCGCCGATTACCGAAGGGACCCTCGCCGGGTGGCGAGGGTCTTTGTATGTCCGGAGGTCGCGGGACTCGCCGGACGGAGAGGGACAACACGGATGACGATGACGAAGGGCGAGTCGCTGGCCGGGCAGGCCGGCGGTACGCCGCCGCGTCGGAGCCACGTGCCGGGTGACGGTACGGCGGCGGCCGAGGCCATCGAGCAGGCGCGCCGCGCGATGCTCCACGAAGTGCGCTCCAGGAAGCGGACGCGCATCGGCGCGGACGCCCTCATGGAGGCGCTCATCCGCCAGGGCGCGGACACGCTCTTCTCCTACCCGGGCGGCGTCATCCTCCCGATCTACGACGTCCTCGGCGACTACCCCGAGATCCGGCACATCCTCGTCCGCCACGAGCAGGGCGGCGCCCACGCGGCCGACGGCTATGCCCGCGCCAGCGGCAAGGTGGGCGTCTGCATGGGCACCAGCGGCCCCGGCGCGACCAACCTCGTCACCGGCATCGCCACCGCCCAGCTGGACTCGGTCCCGATGGTCGCGATCACCGGCAACGTGCCCGGGTCCCTCATCGGCAAGGACGCGTTCCAGGAGATCGACATCACCGGCATCACCCTGCCGATGACGAAGCACAACTACCTTGTCCGCAACGCCGACGACATCCCGCGGGTCGTGGCGGAGGCCTTCTACATCGCGCAGCACGGGCGTCCCGGGCCCGTGCACATCGACCTCACCAAGGACGCCCTGCAGCAGGAGACGCGCGCCGAGCACCCCTCTCTCGAGGACGTGATCGCCGGCCTGCCGGGCTTCCGCCCGAACACCGAGGGCCACCCCAGGCAGCTCAAGCTGGCCGCGAGGGAGATCGCCCAAGCGAAGCGTCCACTGATCATCGCGGGGCACGGCGTGCTGATCGCCGAGGCCTGGGACGAGCTGCGGGCCTTCGCCGAGAAGACGCAGATCCCGGTGGCGTGGTCGCTCCTGGGCATCGGCGCCATGGACGAGGAGCACCCCCTGGCCTACGGGTACATGGGGATGCACGGCTGGAAGCACGTCAACCGGGCGATCCAGGCTGCCGACCTCCTGATCGCCATCGGCATGCGGTTCGACGACCGGGTCACCGGCAGCGTCAAGACCTACGCCCCGTACGCCCGGATCATCCACGTGGACATCGATCCGGCCGAGATCGGCAAGAACGTGGCCGTCGAAGTCCCGATCGTGGGCGACGCGAAGAACGTCATCGTCGGCCTCACGAAGCTGGTCCACCAGGTGGAGCCGGCGGCCCGCGCCGCGTACCACGCCCAGCTGGCGGAGTGGCGCCGCGAGTCCGAGCGGTCGTCCTGGCACGGCTCCGGCGGCTGGAAGGAAGGGGTCCTCTCCGCGGACTTCGTCGTCGAGCGGATCGGTGAGCTGACCGACCACGTCGCCACCTACGTCGCCGACGTCGGCCAGAACCAGATGTGGCTCGCGCGCTACACGAAGTTCCGGCGGCCCCACAGCCATATCAGTTCGGGCGGCCTGGGCACCATGGGTTTCGCGGTCCCGGCCGCGATGGGCGCGGCGCTCGGCAACCCGGCTGCGGAGACCTGGGCGATCTGCGGCGATGGCGGCTTCCAGATGACCAGCCAGGAGCTGATGACCCTCGCGGTGGACCGGATCCCGGTGAAGATCGCGCTTCTCGACAACAAGAAGCTGGGCATGATCCGGCAGTGGCAGGAGATCGTCTACGCGGGGAACTACCACTCCTCACACCTGCCCGGCCCGGACTTCGCGAAGCTTGCCGACGCCTACGGGGTCCCGGCCTTCCGGGCCTCGACGCCGGACGAGGTGGACAAGGCCATCAAGGCGGCACAGGCCGTGGACGGGCCCGCGCTCATCTGGTTCGAGATCGAGCAGGAGCAGAACGTGTTCCCGATGATGCCGGCGGGCAAGGGCCTGTCCGACCTGATCGAGACCTGGGGAGCGCCCGAGGAATGAGCCCCGACCCGACCACCACCGACCCGACCACCACCGACCCGGCCACCGAGCCGACGGCAGCCCCGCCCACGGCTGCGCCGCCGCCAGCGGCCCACGCCGCCCCGCCGCCGCGGTCCCTCCCCGGCAGCGGCGAGACGCGCCGCCACATCCTCGTCGTCCTCGTCATGGACCGGCCCGGCGTCCTGAACCGGGTCGCCAGCCTGATGCGGGCCCGCAACTTCAACATCGACTCGCTGTCGGTCTCGCGGACGGACAAGCCGCAGATCAGCCGCATGACCCTCACCCTGCACGGTGACGACGTCGCGGTGGAGCAGGCCGGCAAGCAGCTCTACCGGCTGATCGACGTGCTCAAGGTGCAGGACGTCACGGCGGAACAGGTGGTCGAGCATGAGCTCGCGCTCCTGAAGGTCCGCGCGACCGACACGAACCGGGCCGAGGTCATCAAGATCGTCGAGCTCTTCAAGGGCCGGATCGTGGACATCGCGCCGGACGCGGTCATCGTCGAGGCGAGCGGCACCGAAGCCGAAATCGACTCGCTCGTCGCGCTGGTGCGCGGCTATGGGATCAAGGAACTTGTCCGGACCGGCGCGGTCGTCATGCTGCGCGGCGCCGGGTCCATCGAGGAGGCTCTGAAACTGTGAATCCTCCGGCCGATGGCTCGCAGGAACGTCGCCTCGTCCGCCGGAGGGCGAGTACCGGATCCATGTTGAGGTTGCCTGTTCTTCGTCTGGAGGATCGGATTCTGTGACTGCACGTATGTATTACGACGCCGATGCCGATCTGTCGGCGCTCGACGGGCAGACCGTCGCGGTCATCGGCTACGGTAGCCAGGGTCACGCCCACGCCCTGAACCTGCGCGATAGCGGCGTGAGCGTCGTGGTCGGCCTGGCGGCGGGCTCGAAGAGCCGGGTGCTCGCCGAGGCCTCGGGCCTGCGCGTTCTTGACACCGCAGAGGCGGTCAAGGCCGCCGACGTCGTGATGATCGCCGTCCCGGACACCGCCCAGAAGGCCGTCTACGACGACGACATCGCCCCGAACCTCAAGCCCGGCGCGCTGCTGATGTTCGCCCACGGGTTCAACATCCGGTTCGGGCGGATCCAGCCGGCGGCGGGCGTGGACGTGGGCATGGTCGCCCCGAAGGGCCCCGGGCACCTGCTGCGCTCCGTCTATGAGCAGGGCGGTGGCGTGCCGGCGCTGTTCGCGGTGGAACAGGACGGGAGCGGTACCGCCCGCGCCCGGACGCTGGCCTATGCCCGCGGTATCGGCTCCACCCGCGCCGGCGTCCTCGAGACCACGTTCAAGGAGGAGACCGAGACCGACCTGTTCGGCGAGCAGGCGCTGCTCTGCGGCGGCGTGTCCGCCCTCGTGAAGGCCGCGTTCGAGACGCTGGTCGAGGCCGGCTACCAGCCGGAGCTGGCGTATTTCGAGACGATGCACGAGCTCAAGCTCGTCGTGGACCTGATGTACCGCGGCGGCCTCAACTTCATGCGCTTCAGCGTCTCCGACACCGCGGAGTACGGCGACTACGTGTCCGGCCCGCGCGTGACCGAGGGCGCCAAGGCCGCGATGAAGGACGTCCTCACCGATATCCAGAGCGGCGCGTTCGCGGCCCGGTGGATCGCGGTCCAGGAGGCCGGCGGCGAGGACTTCCGCCGGCTGCGCCAGCAGGACCGTGAGCACCAGATCGAGCAGGTGGGTGCGGACCTTCGGGCGAAGATGCCGTTCCTCAAGCCGGTGGTGGTCGAAGCAGGCCAGGCCCAAGCGGTGGCGAGCAGCGTATCCGCGGGGGAGGGAGAGCGATGACGTTCGAGGCCACGCACCCGCGGTACGGTGGGGGCGTGGCGGCCGGCACCGTTCGCATCTTCGACACCACGCTCCGGGACGGCGAGCAGGCGCCCGGCGCCGGCCTGACGGCTGCTGAGAAGCTGGAGGTCGCGCGCCAGCTCGCGCGGCTGAAGGTGGACGTGATCGAGGCGGGCTTCCCGTCCGCCTCGCCCGGGGATTTCGAGGCGGTCCGGCGGATCGCGCAGGAGACGAAGGGCGGAATCGCGGTTGCGGCGCTTGCGCGCTGCCGCGACGGTGACCCGCAGCGCGCGGTGGAGGCCATCAGCGTTGCCGAGCGCCCGCACCTGCACCTGTTCATCGCAACCAGCGACATCCATCTCAAGCACAAGCTCCGCATCTCCCGCGAGGAGGCCCTCGTCGAGGCGCGGCGCTGGGTTGGCTGGGCTCGCAGGACGCTGGGTCCCGACGCCGAGATCGAGTTCTCCGCCGAAGACGCCTCGCGGACCGAGGATGCGTTCCTGCTGGACGTGTACGAGGCCGTCGTCGAGGCCGGCGCGTCCACGGTCAACGTCCCGGACACCGTCGGCTACGCGATTCCGTCCGAGTTCGGCGCCCTGGTCGGCCGGGTGGTGGACCGGGTCGGTCGCGACGCGACGGTCAGCGTGCACTGCCACAACGACCTGGGGCTCGCCACGGCGAACACCCTGGCCGCGGTGCAGGCGGGCGCACGGCAGGTCGAGGTCACCATCAACGGCCTCGGCGAGCGTGCCGGCAACGCCTCCCTCGAAGAGGTGGTCATGGCCCTCCGGACGCGCCCAGCGCAGTTCCCGGACCTGGCTGCCGGCGTCCAGACCGAGCAGATCACCCCGGCCTCGCGCCTGGTCAGCTACCTGACCGGCTTCGCGATCCAGCCCAACAAGGCGATCGTCGGCGCCAACGCGTTCGCCCACGAGTCCGGGATCCACCAGGACGGGTTCCTCAAGAATCCTCTGACCTACGAGATCATGACCCCGCAGTCCATCGGGCTGTCCGGGAGCACCCTGTCGATCGGCAAGCTGTCCGGGCGGCGCGGGCTCCAGGGCAAGCTCAGGGAGCTCGGCCACGAGGTGGAGGGCGAGGCGCTGGACGCGGTGTACCGCGCGGCGATCGCGCTGGCCGACACCAAGAAGGAGGTCACGGACGCCGACCTGCTCGCGCTCGTCGAGCAGCGCAAGTCGGACGTGCCACGCTCCGTCGAGCTGCTCGGCTGGAGCATCAGCTCCTCGTCCGGGGGGCACTCCGTGGGCAGCATCTCGCTGGTGGTCGCCGGCGAGGCGAAGGCGGGCGACGCCACCGGCAACGGTCCCGTCAATGCCCTGTTCAAGGCTGCGGACGAGGCCATCCG
The DNA here is from genome assembly GCA_947085195.1 of uncultured Chloroflexota bacterium. GTDB lineage: Bacteria > Chloroflexota > Limnocylindria > Limnocylindrales > CSP1-4 > CAIXZV01. The sequence continues at coordinate 9,166 of CAMTVM010000050.1, read as the reverse complement.
GCCGATCCTCGGCTGGTGCCCCGTGCTCTCCGAGTACGAGATCAAGGCAGTCTCCGGCGGCGAGGACGCGCAGGGCCAGGTCCTGGTCCGGTGCCGCCGCTCGTCAGACGAGGGCCCGGGGGCGCTCGTGGTCACCGGCCACGGGCTGTCCACGAACATCATCGAGGCCTCGCTGGAGGCGTATCTCGTGGCGGCCAACAAGCTCCACGGGGCCGAGGTCAACGGGATCGGGGTGGCGTACGTCGGCCGGCGCACGGGCGAGGACCTGCCGTGACGGACGACGGGACCGGGATGCGCGCCGGGCCCGGCGCCGGGCCCGGCGCCGGGACGAACTACCGGATCGCGCTGGTCCCCGGCGACGGGGTGGGGCGGGAGGTGATCGCGGGCGCAGTCTCGGTGCTCGAGACGGTTGGCCGGCGGTTCGGGTTCGGGTTCGCGTGGCAGGAGCTGATCGTCGGCGGGGCGGGGATCGACGCGTACGGCGTCGCCATCCGCCCCGGGGACGTGGAGGTCTGCCGCGACGCCGATGCCATCCTCCTGGGCGCTGTCGGCGGACCGCAGTGGGACGATCCCGACGCGACGGTTCGCCCGGAGCAGGCGCTGTTCGCCCTCCGCGGCGGCCTGGGCCTGTTCGCCAACCTGCGGCCGATCATTGTGAACCCGTCGCTGATCTCGGCCTCGCCGCTCAAGCCGGAGCTCCTGGCGGGCGTGGACTGCCTCATCGTGCGCGAGCTCACCTCCGGGCTCTACTTCGGCCGTCCGTCCGAGCAGCGCACGACGCCCGAGGGCCGCGCCGCCATCGACACCCTGTGGTACACGGAAGCCGAGATTCGGCGCATCGTCACCCTGGCGTTCGAACTGGCCCGTGGCCGCCGCCGCAAGCTGACCCAGGTCGACAAGGCCAACGTCCTCGCGACGTCGCGCCTGTGGCGCAAGGTCACCGAAGAGGTCCACGCGGACTGGCCGGACGTGACCCTCGAGCACCGCCTCGTGGACTCTGCCGCCATGGTCCTCGCGAGCCGGCCGTCCGGGTTCGACGTCATCGTCACCGAGAACCTGTTCGGCGACATCCTCTCGGACGAGGCGGCGGTCATCGCCGGCTCCCTCGGGATGCTGCCGTCAGCGTCGCTGGGGACCCGGACCACCGCCCACGGGCGCCATGGCCTCTACGAGCCCATCCACGGTTCCGCGCCGGACATCGCCGGCCGGGATGTTGCCAACCCGCTGGGCACGATCCTGTCGGCGGCGATGATGCTGCGCTGGTCGCTGGGCCAGGCGGAAGCCGCGGCCGCCATCGAGGCGGCGGTCAACGGCGTCCTTGCGGACGGCGTTCGAACGAGGGACCTCATGCCGTCGGACCCGGCCGAATCCGCGGCGTGCACCGCAGTCGGCACCATGGAGATGGCCCGCACGATCGGGGACCGGATCGCGATTTGACGGCCGGTGACCGCCAAGGCGGGGCATCGGCCACAGCCCGCGACGACGACCCCCTCCTCCCACACCCGCATTGGACCCCGGCATGACCGATCAACCCGTCATCCTCTACGACACCACCCTCCGCGACGGCACCCAGGGCGAGAACATCACGCTCTCGCTGGCTGACAAGCTGCGCGTGGCCCGCATGCTCGACGAGTACGGCTTCCCGTTCATCGAGGGCGGCTGGCCCGGCTCCAACCCCAAGGACATCGAGTTCTTCGCGGCGGCCCGCAAGGTCCGCTGGGAGCACGCGAAGCTGGCCGCGTTCGGGAGCACCCGCCACCGTGCGAACAAGCCCGGCGACGACCCGAACCTGCGCGAACTCGTCGCGGCCGATACCCCCGTCGTCACGATCTTCGGCAAGAGCTGGCTGCTCCACGTGACCGAGGTCCTGGGCGCCACGCCTGCCGAGAACCTGGACATGATCGCGGACTCGATCGGGTTCATCGTGGATCACGGGCGGGAGGCGGTCTATGACGCGGAGCACTTCTTCGACGGCTACAGGGCGGACCGGGACTACGCCCTGGCCACGCTCCGGGCCGCCCGCGGGGCCGGGTCGCAGACCCTTGTCCTGTGCGACACCAACGGCGGCACCCTGACCGACGAACTGGTCCGGATCCTGGCTGACGTCCGCGGCTCCCTGGAGGGCGATCCCGGCGCGCCGGCCGTCACCTGGGGCATCCACACCCACAACGACGCCGAGCTGGCGGTGGCCAACTCGATCGCGGCCGTCCAGGCGGGCGTCCGCCATGTGCAGGCAACGATCAACGGATACGGCGAGCGCTGCGGCAACGCGAACATGGTGTCGATCCTCGCCAACCTGGCGCTCAAGACGCCGAACCAGCTCAGACCGGTCGGCGGCGGGGACCTCGCCGCGCTGACGGAGCTCAGCCGCTCGGTCGCCGAGATCGCCAACGTCATCCCGAACGACTACCAGCCCTACGTCGGCCGTTCCGCATTCGCCCACAAGGGTGGTGTCCACGGTGCCGCCGTGGCCAAGGTCGAGCACAGCTACCAGCATGTCGATCCGGCGGCGGTCGGCAACGCCGGGCGGCTCGTGGTCTCGGAGCTGGGTGGCAGGGCCAACACGGAGATCCGGGCTCGCCAGCTGGGCCACGACCTCGCTGGCCTCGTGGACCCCAGGGAGCTGAGCAGGATCATCAAGCGTCTCGAGAACGAGGGCCTGGCCTTCGAGGGCGCCGAGGCGTCCTTCGAGTTGCTGATCCGCCGCCAGGCGAAGGACTACCAACCCCCGTTCCGGATCGTGGACTACACCTGCCTGGTGGAGCAGCGCTCAGGGAGGGAGCTCCTGGCCGAGGCCACGGTCAAGGTCGAGGTGGCAGGCGAGGTCCTCCATACGGCCGCCGACGGCAACGGTCCGGTCAACGCGCTCGACGGCGCCCTGCGCAAGGCTCTGCGCGCGTTCTACCCCGTGCTGGACAGAGTCCACCTGGTGGACTACAAGGTGCGCATCCTGGACGGGGCCACCGCGACGGCCGCCCGGACACGCGTCATCATCGACTCGCAGGACGGCTCGACAACCTGGAGCACGATGGGCAGCGACACGAATATCATCGCGGCGTCGGCGCAGGCCCTCGCGGACTCGCTGGAGTACGCGATCTGGAAGTCGGGCGCGCAGCTCCGGCGCCGCGATGAGCGGCACTTCACCACGTCCAACGGGGACGGGGCGCCCACCGAGGCCTCGGGAGGCACGACATGAGCATCCGGCTCGAGCGCTGGACCGTCACGACCGGGAGCAACGTGAACAGCCGTGCCGCGGTCGTGCTCCATGTCGGCCGGCACGACTGGAAGGCGTCCGCGGAGGGAAACGGTGCGGTCGATGCGCTGCTGCGGGCGGTGGACGCGGCCCTCGCCGACGTCCTCGGCGGACATCCGGTGCTGCTCGCCTACGACGTCCACGCGCTGGCCGAGGGGCCGGACGCGGAAGGGCGGGTGACGGTCCGGATCGCCCCACCGGCCGGTGCCGAGGGCGCCCGCTCCGACGGGCAGTTCACGGGCGAGGTGGCCAGCACGAACATCGTGGCAGCCTCGATCGAGGCGTACGTGAACGCGCTCAACGCGATGCTGGCTGATCCCTCCTGGGCTGGAGCCACCGAGGCGGCCGGGTCACGGCGGGGCCGCGGGCGGGCTGCCGAGCCGGGCGGGCCGGCGATCGCCGAGTTCGACGGGGACGCCCGTCCCATCGATACGACCGAGTGGTTCAACCGTTAGGGACCGGCGGTCCGGGAGCCGCCGGGCCGCCGCCGATCGACCTGGCCGCGGCCGCGGCCGCGCCGGGTGCCGCGGGTGCCGACACGGTCGGCATCGACGGGCGCTCGTTCCGTGTCGCCTACACCGGTGAGCCCGGGGCCTTCGCCGAGGAGGCCGTGCTCCGGTTCTTCGCCTCGCCGCAGGCCGTGCCCCTCTCCTCGTTCCGGGCCGTCTTCGAAGCCGTGCGGGACGGCGAGGCCGATGCCGGCGTGGTCCCGGTCGAGAGCTCCCTGCTGGGCACCATCCGCGAGAACCTGGACCTGCTCTACGAGTTCCACCTGCCGGTCGCCGGCGAGGTCTCCGTCCCGGTGCGGCTGGCGCTCCTGGCGCTGCCGGGCGAGCGGTTGGAGACCATCGAGCGCGTCTACTCCATCTCCGCGGCGCTGGCCCAGGCGGACGAGTTCCTCAGGTCGCGCCCGTGGACGATCCAGACCACGTACAACACCGCGGGCGCGGCCAAGCAGATCGCGGACCGCGGGGAGCGTGGGGCCGCGGCCGTCGCATCGGCGCGCGTCGCCCCGATCTACGGCCTCGAAGTGCTGGTGGACGGTATCCAGACCGGTGACGCGAACCGCACCCGGTTCAACGTCGTCGCGCGTCCGGGTGACGTCGCACGCGTGCAGGCCGCCGCCCGTGCCGATGCCGTGGCCGGGCCGTCCCGGACGTCGCTGGTGTTCGCCGTGCGCAACGTGCCGGGGTCCCTCTACCGCTCGCTCGGGGCCTTCGCGACCCGCGGGATCAACCTGTCCCGCCTCGAGTCCCGCCCCTGGACCGAGCGCGGTTCCCGCTGGGAGTACCTGTTCTGGGTGGACCTCGACGCAGACCCGGCGTCGCCCGCCTGCGCCCACGCCCTGACGGAGTTGCGGGGGGAGACCGAGGTGGTCCGGATCCTGGGCACCTACCCCCGGGCAGCCGGGGACTGACCCGGCGACCACGGCGTGGGGTTCTGCACGTCAGGCCGACGATCACATCCGGACTGAACGCCCGCAGGTCCTCCAGCGCCGAATCCAGTGAGATCGCCGGATACGCCTTGGGGGGAGTGCTCGCCGAGTCCTGGGCCGGATCCGTTGTCGCCTACGTCCCGGGGGAGTACCTGAGCACGATTCGGACTCAGGACACCCCAGGCATCGCCCGAACGCCACACCCGGGCGTAAACGGGGCCGGAGGCGTAAACGGGGCCGGAGGCGGAGGTGGGTCCCGATCGGAAGGCGGTCCCCACCTTCGGCCCCGCGGCCCGGAGCCCTGCGCCGGCCCCGCGGCGTCGGGTGCGATGATAGCCACGGACCCTCGAAGGCGACCCCGAGGGGGACGAGCGCGACCGCACGGCGGACCGGGAGGTGATGGTGGACAAGGCGTTTCGGGACGAGATGGCGGCGGGGTATGCGCTGGCCGAGCCGGCGATCATCATCGGCTCGCCCATCGTCGGGGACGAGGTCCTGCCCGAGGTCCGTGTCCAGATCGCCCTGTCCCGGGTCAACCGCCACGGGCTGATCGCCGGCGCCACCGGCACCGGCAAGACCAAGACCCTCCAGCTCCTCGCCGGCCAGCTGTCGGCCCTCGGCGTGCCGGTCTTCGCGGTGGACGTCAAGGGCGACCTCTCCGGCGTCGGCGCTCCCGGGGACCCGGCCAACCCCGCCGTCGTCGGCCGCTGCGAATCCCTGCGCTGGGCCTTCCAGGCGGCAGGCCACCCCATCGAGATCCTGTCGCTGTCCGGTCGGACCGGCGCCCACGTCCGCGCCAGCGTCTCGTCGTTCGGCCCGCTTCTGCTGGGCAAGGTCCTGGACCTCAACGAGACCCAGACCTCGATCCTCTCGCTCGTCTTCCGCTACTGCGACGACGAGCACCTCCCGCTCCTCGATCTCGCGGACCTGCGCACGACGCTCAGGTTCCTGGGGTCGGACGATGGCAAGGCCGTGCTGGAGGACCTCGGCGGCCTCAGCTCCGCTTCCCTGGGCGTGATCCTGCGGTCCATCGTCACCCTCGAGCAGGAGGGCGCGGGCGACTTCTTCGGCGAGCCCGAGTTCGACGTTGACGACCTGCTCCGGACCGGCCTCGACGGTCGCGGCATCGTCACGCTGCTCGAGGTGGCGGACGTGATGGACCGGCCGCGCCTCTACTCCACCTTCGTGCTCTGGATTCTGGCCCAGCTGTACGAGGGGTTGCCCGAGGTGGGTGACCTGCCGAAGCCGAAGCTGGCCTTCTTCTTCGACGAGGCGCACCTCCTGTTCAAGGACGCCTCCGAGGCCCTGATGGACCAGATCGAGCGGACGGCGCGGCTCATCCGGTCCAAGGGCGTGGGCGTCTACTTCGTGACCCAGGCGCCCACCGACGTCCCGTCGCCGGTCCTCTCGCAGCTGGGCAACCGGATCCAGCACGCGCTGCGGGCTTTCACGCCCGACGATGCCGATGCGCTGCGCAAGACCGCCCGCACCTTCCCCGTGACCGACCACTACGACGTGGAGCGGACGATCACGTCCCTGGGGATCGGCGAGGCGCTGGTTACGGTGCTCTCGCCCAAGGGCGTCCCGACGCCGCTCGCCGCCACCCGGCTCCTGCCGCCGGACTCCCGGATGGCGCCCCTCACCGACGCAGAGATCGCGTCCGTGGTTGCCGCGTCGCCGCTTGCCGCGCGGTACGGACAGGCTGTGGACCGGGAGAGCGCCCACGAGATCATCACGGCCCGCCTGGCCAACGCCCGGGTCGCCGCCGATGCTGCTGCCGTTGCGGCGGCGACGCGCGCCGGCGCCATCCCGACGACCAGCGACGGCGCGGAATCCATGACCCCGGCGCAGCAGCGGCGCGAGATCGAGCGCCGCGCTCGCGAGCTGGCGGAGGCGCGCCGGGCGGCCGAGCGTGAGCGCAAGGCCCAGGAGCGCGCGGCGCGGGCGGCGGAGCGAGAGCGCCAGAGGACGATCCAGACGACGGTCCGGACCGCCGGCCGCGTCGTCACCTCACGAGCCGGGCAGTCGCTGATCCGCGGCGTGTTCGACACGATCTTCGGGTCCGGCAAGCGCCGCTGAGCATGACGCCGGCCGCTTCTCTCCGGCTTACCCGGCATCACTTACCCCGCACGGGCCGCGTCGCCCGGGCAGGCATAGACTCAGGTCCAGCCCGCGTCCCCAAGCTCAGGAGCCACGATGGCCACCAACCCGACGCTCACCCCGCACCCGATCTACCTCGCCGGCCGCTGGGTGACGTCGCCCGACATCCTGGTGGTGGACAACCCGGCCCGCCCGGACGAACCCGCCGGGGCCACCTACCTGGCGACCCCGGACCAGTACGAGGAGGCGGTGCAGGCCGCCGTCCGTGCGTTCCAGGTCACCCGCAGGCTCCCGGCCTGGGAACGCGGCCGGATCCTGCGCGAGATCAGCGCGGGCATCGCGGCGCGCCGCGAGGAGTTGGGCTCGCTCATCGCCGCCGAGGCCGGCAAGCCGATCCGGGACTCGCTCGTGGAGGTGGACCGCGCGGTCCTCACCTTCCGCCTGGCCGCCGAAGAGGCGGAGCGGATGCACGGCGAGACGATCCCGCTGGACCTCATGCCGGCATCGAAGGACCGGTTCGGCATCACCCGCCGCTTCCCGATCGGCCCGATCGCGGCCATCAGCCCGTTCAACTTCCCGCTCAACCTCGCGGCGCACAAGGTGGCCCCGGCCATCGCCTCGGGCAACCCCATCGTCCTCAAGCCCCCCTCCGCGGACCCGCTGATCATGCTCGCGGTGGCCGAGATCATCGACGCCGCCGGCGTGCCGGAGGGCGCGGTCAGCATCCTGCCGATGAACCGCGAGCTGGGCAACCGGATGGTCGAGGACGACCGGTTCAAGCTTCTCACCTTCACCGGCAGCCCCGCCGTGGGGTGGGGGATGAAGTTGCGGGCCGGCAAGAAGAAGGTCGTGCTCGAGCTCGGCGGCAACGCGGGCGTCATCGTGGACAAGTCCGCGGACCTCGACTGGGCGGTCAAACGCTCCGTCGTCGGCGCCTTTGCCTACAGCGGGCAGGTGTGCATCAGCGTCCAACGGATGTTCGTCCACCAGGATGTCTGGGACGAGTTCATGGACAGGTTCGTGGCCGCCGCCGCGGCCCTCAAGGTGGGCGATCCCGCGGATCCGACCACCGACGTGGGCCCCATGGTGGACGACAAGAATGCCCTGCGGACCCAGGCCTGGGTGGACGAGGCGAAGGCGCTCGGCGGCAAGGTCCTGCTGGGCGGCACCGCCTCGGGCAACTTCTTCGCGCCCACGATCCTCACCGACGTCCCGCTCCACGCCCAGGTCTGCTCTGGCGAGGCGTTCGCGCCGCTCGTCGTGGCGTTCAAGGTCCGCGACCTCGCCGAGGCGATCGAGGAGGTCAACGACAGCGCCTTCGGGCTCCAGACCGGGGTCTTCACCAACGATCTCGCGGGCGCCTGGGCGGCGTTCAACGAGCTGGAGGTCGGCGGCGTCATCCTCAACGACGTCCCCACCTACCGGATCGACCACATGCCCTACGGCGGGGTCAAGGACTCCGGTCTCGGGCGCGAGGGGCTGCGCTGGGCGATGGAGGACATGACCGAGCTCCGGATCATGGTGCTCGCCTGGCCCCAGTAGGCGACATGGCCCCAGTAGGCGGTTGACGGGACGAGCTCGCGTGCTTAGCATGTGCCCATGGTGCTAAGCGCGAAGGTCAGTACCAAGAACCAGATCTCGATCCCAAGCGAGGCGCGCCGCCGGCTTGGTATCGAGCCCGGTGATCGCCTCGACATCCTTGTCACAGACGACGCCATGGTCATGCGCCTCCGGCCGGCGAGGCCATCGGACGCGCTGCGGGGCATTGCCGAGGGCAAGGGCTGGTACGAGCCGGACCCGGTGACGTATGTCCGGCGGCTCCGCGACGAGTGGGAGGAGCGGGCGAGTGAGCGACGGGCGCGTCTCGATCCAGGCACTGCTGGAACGCCACCGGCGTCTGGCACTCGACAGTAACGTCCTGATCTACCTGCTGGAGCGGGACCAGGATCGCGCCGAACTGGTCGCCTGTCTCGTGGACGCGATCGGGACCCGCCAGGTGGAGGGCGTGCTGGCTACCGTCGGACTCACCGAGGTCCTGGTTGGCCCAGCGCGGTGGGGCGACGCGGCATCGTTCGAGATGGCCGCTGGGACCGTCCGCAACCTCGGCTTCGTGTTCCAGCCGCTGGATCCCGGCACGGCCGAGGACGCGGCGTGGATACGGGGCACGACAGGAGCCGACCTGCCCGATGCGATGCACCTGGCATCCGCTCGCGCAGCCGGTGCCACCGCCTTCGTCACCAACGACCGCCGCATTCGCGCGCAGGCGGGCCTCGAGGTGTTCTACCTCGATGACCTGACCCTCGAGCAGCCGCTACCCTGACCTCGATGACACTGCGGGGCGGAACGGTCAGGGCGTACCTCGGGGCGATCGGGCGCGT
>CAMTVM010000049.1:0-13527 GCA_947085195.1 uncultured Chloroflexota bacterium | reverse complement strand
CGGACGGCCACGTCTACCTGCCGGTGGGGCCATCAGTCCCGGTCGTCAGCCTCCAATAGCCGTGGGGATCGCGCGTGCTCTTGCTTTCGTGTTGCAGGTAGCCGGCGTCCGCGAGAGCGGCGAGGTACCGACGGGCTGTATTGACCGAGACGCCGAGGAGTTCCTTGGCCTGTGCGGTCGTCACCTGTTCCGTGCCGAGCACGAACTCCACAAACCGCTCGGAGCCCCGCGGCAGGAGCCGGAGCATCCGGGCGCCGATCGGATCCATCAGCAGCGCGACGGTCACCGAAGCCGGCCCCTGGCGATAGACCGGGTCAGGGAGACCTGCTTGTTCCATGTCCTCGAACATCCGGTCGACGCCCTCACCGAGTTCGCGCCCGAACCCGAATTCGAGGACCGCCCTCGCCACTCGGGGGTTGCGAGCGAACCGCGTCGACCGGATCGTCTCGATTCGGACAAGGCCGGGTAGGCGTCCGGGCGATTCGACCTCCAGCCGATCGGCGAAGAGCGATACACGGATGTGGTCGCCTCCGATCGAGTACGACCGGTGAACCACGGCGTTGACGATTGCCTCGAGCCAGACCTTCTCTGGAATGAGCGTCGTCCGTCGGAAGCGACCGCTCGGCCCAAGGCGGATAGCCGCCCCAAGCCACCGCCGCAGGGTCCGCCGGGCGAACAGGATCTGATCGCGCAGTGCGCCGTCGCCCTGGACGTCCGACACCACGTTCGAGCGCTCCCCCGTCTCGCGGACACTCCCATGGTAGTGAAGCAGCCTGACTCGCGCCTCGGGCAGGAACCGCTGCGGATCAGAGCCGAGCGTCAAGGCTCCCGCCACCGTCGGCAGGAGCTGACCTCGACTCCGCACGAGAAGACCGCGCGCCAGGAGTGCGTCGTCGGGTCGCTGACGGCCTCCGACCGAGCGAAGGAACTGGTTGATGAGGTTCGGGTCGAGATCGTCACGGGCCGCACCGGCGGCCGGGGTCCCGTCGAAGAACGTGCCACCCTTGTCGTAGTGGAGTTCCTGGACCTCCATCGGCCCGAGGCGCCTGTTCTCGTCACCGATGCGTAGCAGGACCTCGCTACGAACGTTCTCGTGAACGTGCTCGCTCGCATCGATTTCGATGATCAGGAGGCGATCGGCGTCGCCGTGCTCGTTGATGCAGGGCACGACGTCGAAACGGGCGGGCACCGGCGGGCGAGCGAAGTCGCGGCCGGCTTGGCGCCACCCGTTGTGCAGGCGCTCGTCAGGGCCTGTTCCCTCGATGACGCCGCCCCAGATTCCGACGGCGATCAGTCCACCCTCGGCGTTGGCGAACGCGACCATCGCGTCGGCGAGCTCGCGGGGCTTCACGCGGGCACTCTTGCGATCGAACCACTGGCTCTCGGGCCGCTTCCGCAGCGCAAGTACACGCTGGTCCTCGGGGAGGAGCTGGAGCTGCTCGATCGTCGTGAACCGTAGGTCGCCTGCCATGGCCGAAACCATAGTAGCTACTTGTCAAGTTGACAAGTACGAACAAGGTTCCCCAACCTCGCCCGAAGACCTGCTACGTGAAAGACAGCAGGTCGTCCGGTCTGATTCGAGCAGAGGCGATGCGTCCGCGTCGCCGAAGCTGAGCGGTAGCCGGAGCGCCGAGGAGCCTATACGGGACCAGATAGGGGTGCGACTAGGGTAGTGCTGGAGTCGAGGCATATCGACCCCATCCCTGATCCACCGCGGCTGCGCGCCGACACGCCGGACACAGGTGGTCCGTGGCGTCAATGTCCCTCCCAGGCCAGCCCCACAGGCGACATCAGGACCCCGATGCGGTCGTCGTGATCAGCGCACAATCGCGACTGGAGTGGTGTGCCCTGCGTGGGGGTAGTTCGTCTGGGGGGTGAATCGGGCGGCAATTCAGTCGTCGCGGGCCTGCGGCAGGTCGATCCGAAGGATCGTCCCGGCCGGTGTGCTCGACTCGACGGACAACCGACCCCCGTTCGCCTCGATGAGCTCCCGCGCGACGGTGAGCCCGATCCCGGTGCCACCCGGCCGCCCGGCCTGCCGTCCGCGGGCGGGATCACCCCGATACAGCCGCTCGAACACATGGGGCAGATCCGCGGGCGCGATTCCCGGGCCGGTGTCCTGAACCCGGACGATCGCCGCCGGGCCTTCACCCGCGACGGTCAGCGTCGCGGAGCCGCCGGGATTGGTGTAGGTCGCCGCGTTGGTGAGCAGGTTCACGATGGCTCTCGTCATCTGGCGCTCGTCTACCTCCACGACCACCGGCTCCGCTATGCCATCGACGGCTACGTCAAGCGACACGCCGGCCTGGTCGAATAGGGCCTGGGTCGCCCCAGCCGCTCGCGCCGCCAGCGCCTGGAGATCGACCCTCGCCACCTCCCGACGGAGGGATGCCCCTTCGGCCGCCGCCAGGTCCTGCAGGTCACCGACGAGCCGCCGAACCTCCTCGGCGGCATCGCGAGCCGCAGCCAGGTGCTCCGGGTCGGGTGGCACGATGCCGTCCGCCAGCGCCTGCAGACGGCCCGCGAGGACGGTGACCGGCGTCGCGAGCTCGTGGGCGAGGTCGCTGGCGGCCCGCCGGCGGAGTCCCTCCGACCGCTCGAGGCGCTCCGCCATGTCGTTGAACGCGAACGCAAGGTCGTGGCTCTCGGCATCCGCCGGCACCGGGACACGGACCGCGAGGTCACCCCCCTCGATCCGTCTCGCCGCGACGGCGAGGGCACCGATCGGTCGGACCAGCCGGCGGGCCACAAACAGGGCGACGAGCATTGACGCCAACACCGCGAGGATGCCGCCAGCGAAGACGACGGCAGTCGCGGCCTCCCGGAAGGCCGCCGGCGCCGGGGCACCGGCGTCTTCCGCTCCGGCAAGCGGGAGGATTTCGAGCGTCCCCACGGTGACACCATCCACGATGATCGGGATGGAGACGGGTGTCGCGGAGGCGCTCCGGGTCGCTCCCTTGCCGATCCCCGGGAGCTCGTCAAGGCTGGCGACGGCCGCCCCGGACGTGTCCCGTAGGGTGATCGTGCCGCCCGCCACGACCGCGAGCCGCCGCAAGTCCTGCTTCTTGATGTCGAGCCCGCCGCGTTCGCGGACGAGGTCGGCGGTCAACGACGCCACCTCGGCGTAGCGGCCTGCGCGGACCTGCGCAAGGTAGGCATCGAACTGGCCGATCACTCCTATCGAGACGAGCATCCCGGCCGCCAGGATGACAACGGCGACGGCGCCCCCGGTCGCGAGCGCGAACCGGGTCGCCAAGCCGAGGCGATGCTTCGGCCTCGGGGCGGTCACCGCGGTCGGTCCTTGCTGGCGTGCTGCGGCGCGGGCGAGTCGTCACGGCGCGCGATCCACCGGTAGCCCGCATCCTGGATCGTCTCGATCACCCACGCGTTCGCCGCGTGGTCGCCCAGCTTGCGGCGAAGGTTGGCCACATGGACGTCGACGGTCCGGGTCGTCTCGCTCACCCCGCGCGTGGTGACCGCGAGCAACCGTTCGCGGTCGAGCACGGCGCCCGGGACGGCCGACAGCGCAAGGTAGAGGCGGGTCTCCGTGGGTGTCAGGTGGCCCTCCTGACCATCCAGGACATACCGCCGGAGTGCCGGATCGACGATCAAGCGGCCAGAGGCATACGAGCAAGGCTGAGTCTCGGACTCGACTCCGGGCCTGACGCGTCGGAGAACGGCCTGAACGCGAGCCACCAGCTCGACTGGATTGAATGGCTTCGTCACGTAGTCGTCGGCGCCCAGGCGGAAGGCGGCGAGGCGGTCGTCATCGGAGCGCTTGGCCGAGGCCACGATGATTGGAACATCCGATACGTCGCGGATCGCCCCGATCAGCGCTTCACCGGTCAGCCCGGGCAGGAGCAGGTCGACGACGACGAGGTCGGGTGGGTCGGCATCGAAGGCGTCGAGGGCGCCCCGCCCGTCGTCGGCCTCGACGATGTCGAACCCGGCCCGACCCAGGTAGAGGCAGGTCAACGCCCGGATGCGCGGCTCGTCCTCGACGACGAGGATGCGCGGGCGGTGCTGGCCCGGTGGCCGGATGTCGAGGTCCGAGCGAACTCCCATCGCCCCATCGTAGTCGTGACGCGTCAAGGAGTGGTGAAGGGTTGACGAAGGTCCTGTCCTTGACGCGTTCTTCACACGTCGGGTGGAGAATGAGCGCACCAAGCGGAAGACTCGCCTCAGATCATCGATCCAGCCACTGGAGTGACGCGTCATGCGCAGAGGAACCAAGCTCGCCGCGCTCTTGTGCGGCGGCGCGATCGTGCTGACGATGGGCGGGGTGGTCGTCGCCGAATCGCCCTCGCCCGATCCCTCGTCGAGCGCTGCGGCCTCCCAGGAGCCGAGCGCGTCGGTCTCGGTGGCCCCGTCAGCCGCTCCGAGCGAGCCGGCCGTGCCGTCCGTCGGTCCCTCTGCGGCGCCCAACGCGGCGCCGTCGGTGGTGCCGAAATCCGCGGCCACGCCCAAGCCCGCTGAGGCGGCCGAAACGCCCGATGCCGACGAGGTCGTCACGACGCTCAAGGGCGTCCTCACGACCAAGAAGGACGCCGAGGGTGAGGTCGACTACTACATCGGTGATGTCCAGTTGTCGGTAGGGCCCCCGTGGTTCTGGGGCGCGAAGCATCCGCTGGTGGGCCTCGTCGGCCAGGCGATCACGATGACCGGTCACATGGAGACGGGCAATCCGGTCAAGGCCAAGGCGAAGGCCAACGCGACGGCGAAGGACGCCGGCCCAGAGTTCGAGGTGCTGACCGTCAACGGGAAGACGATCCGGGAGCCCGGCAAGCCGCCGTGGGCAGGGGGCCCGAAGGTCGTCGGGCCGAGCCATCCCGGCTACGCCGGCTGGTCCAAGAACCACGGCAATGGGAACGGGAACGGCGCGAAGGCATCAACGAAGCCGTAGTTGGCACGATCCGCGGCGACCCGGCCGAGCGGCAGAGAGCGGGGTCCGCGCAACGACGAAACGGGCGCCGAGGCGCCCGTTTCACGTTCAGATCGCTGGAGCCGACACTCGGATTTGAACCGAGGACCTGCTGTTTACGAAACAGCTGCTCTACCGCTGAGCTATGTCGGCGCGGAGGGCATCTTAGCAGGCCCGCCACGCTCGGCACCTTCCCCTGGTTCCCGGCCGGGTGTGAAGTTTCACGCCGCCGAGGGACCGGATCGTCGATCGTCGGCTGAGGACCAGTAGGGGTCACCGCAGGCGCTCCATACTGCAACGGCGTCCTTGGAGAAGACTGCCCGGAGGCTCTCGATGACATTTCTCGACCTTGCCCGCCGCCGCCACAGCGTGCGCGCGTACCGACCGGACCCGGTCCCGGACGAGGCGCTGGCCATCGTGCTCGAGGCGGGCCGCGTCGCGCCGACTGCGGCGAACCGGCAGCCGTTCCGGGTCATCGTGATCCACACGGCGGGCCGGGAGGCCGAGCTCCGGCGCATCTACGACCGCGAGTGGTTCGTGCAGGCGCCCCTGGTGCTGTGTGTCTGCGCGGTCCGCGAGGAGGCCTGGCGCCGCACGATGTACGACGGGCGGAGTCACGCCGACATCGACGCGGCGATCGTGATGGACCACATGGTCCTCGCCGCGGCCGACCTCGGGCTCGGCACCTGCTGGATCGCGGCGTTCGACCCGATCGCGGCCCGGGAGGTGCTCGCGGTGCCCCAGGAGGGCGAGCCGATGCTGTTCACGCCCCTTGGCTACCCCGCGGACGACGGAGCGGCCTCGGACCGCCACCTGCAGCGACGCCCGCTGGACGAGCTCGTCCGCTACGAGCGCTGGTAGGTTCGGGAACGGCGGTGACGCCGCCCTCGCCCGGCGATGCGGGGAGGGGAAGGCGCTAGCGGATGGGCACCTGTCGACTGGCCCGCTCGGGCGCGACGACCGGGGCGACGTCACCCATGGGGAACGGCAGACCGAGGTTGTTCACGCCGTCGTCGGCCAGGTCCTGCTCGTAGGTGCAGATGCACGGGCCGTTGCCGGCGCAGCCGAGGCAGCAGTACGCCTCGTCCTTGCGGTACACGGGCCGGTCGGTGATCGCGCCGTCGCACGAGGCGCAGTAGCCACGACGGGGGCTGGCGAAGGTGTGCATGCGAGGTCCTCCGATACGTTCGGCTGGGGCCGACGGTCAGGGGTAGAGACCGCGGAGCCGGGTGGCCGTGGCAACGCGCTCGACGGCGAGGGCGTGGGCGGCCAGGCGCGGCGGGATCCCATCGGCCGCGGCGCGGTGCCACACCGCATCCGCGGCCGAGAGGATGAGGCGGCGGAGCCGGTCATTGACCTCTTCGCGCGTCCACGCGAGGGCCGAGCGGTTCTGCGCCCATTCGAAGTAGCTGACGATGACGCCACCGGCGTTGCACAGGATGTCGGGGATCACCGTGACGCCGTTCTGCTGGAGGATCGGGTCGGCCGACGGGTCGGTCGGGCCGTTGGCGCCCTCGGCCAGGATCCGGGCGCGGACGCGTCCGGCGTTGTGGGCCGTGATCTGGCCCTCGAGCGCGGCGAGCACGAGGACGTCCACGTCGAGACCGAACAGGGTCTCGTTGTCGATGGACTCCGTGCCGGGCGTGCCGGCCACTGTGCCGTAGGCCCGGAAGCGCCGGGCGAGGTCCGGGACGTCAAGGCCGTCAGGGTCGTACGCGCCACCGCCCACGTCCGTGACGGCGACCACCTTCGCGCCGCTCGCGTTGAGCAGGCGGGCCGTGGCCTCGCCGACGTTGCCGAAACCCTGCACGGCGACGCTGGCGCCGCCCAGGGCGAGGCCGATCCGGGCGGCCGTGTTCTCGATCGTGTAGACGATGCCCTGGCCCGTGGCGTCCGCCCGGCCGACGGAGCCGCCGATCGAGAGGGGCTTGCCGGTGACGACGCCTGGCACGGAGTACCCCTTGTGCATCGACACGGTGTCCATGATCCAGGCCATGACCTGGGCGTTGGTGCCCACGTCGGGAGCCGGGATGTCGGAGTCAGGGCCCAGGATCGGCTCCAGCTCCGTGGCGAAGCGTCGCGTGAGGCCCTCGAGCTCCTTGCCGCTCATCGCCCGCGGGTCACAGGTGACACCGCCCTTCGCCCCGCCGAACGGGACGTCCACCAGCGCGCACTTCCAGGTCATCCACATCGCGAGCGCCCGGACGTCGTCCAGGTCGGTCTGCGGATGGAAGCGGAGGCCGCCCTTGGCCGGCCCGCGCGCGACGTTGTGCTGGACGCGGTAGCCGGTGAACACCCGGACGGAGCCGTCATCCATGTGCACGGGGAAGTTCACCGTGTACTCGCGCTGCGGCACCCGGAGGACGGCGCGGAGGTCCGCCTCCACCCCGAGGTGCTCGGCGGCGGCGTCGAACTGCGTGAGCGCGGAGGCGAGGGCGTTCTGGCCGGCGGTGCCGGCGGGTGCGGCGGTGATGGTCGTCATGGAGGATCTCCAGGCGGAGTGGCGGGAGGCACAATGGCGCCCGACCCACAGCGTCGCCCCGGTCCGGAAACAGTCCCGTTGACGAACGTGAACGGCGCATGAACAACGGGGACGATCGCCGGTCTATGCTCCTCGCATGCCATCCAGCGCGACGAACGAGCCCCTCGAGGCATCAGCCACAGGTGCCACGGTCCGCCCCACCCCAATGGCCGGCCCTTCCCCCCTGCTCCACGCTGCCCTGGCGCTCGTCCCGCCCTCGGCGACCGCTGTGGAACTCGAGCAGCGGTTTGCCGCCAGCGGCGCGAACCTCCGCCCCCGGATCGCCGCGCGGCTCCTGGACGACCTCGCCGACCTTGGGCTTGTCCGGGCAACCCAGCGGGGCAGCCGCGGAACCCGGTTCGTGGCGACGACGCTCGGCCTGCGATACGTCGATTCTGGCCTGCACGGCGAGGCGCGCATCCCGCTGGCAGAGCTGGAGAGCCTGCGGACCGACCTGCTGTCCACGATGGCCCACGAGCTCCGGACGCCGCTCACGGCCGTGCGCACCAGCGCCGGGCTGCTGCTCGATCCGACGGCGGAGCCGACCGAGGAGCAGCACCGGGCGCTGCTCGAGGCGATCGAGCGCAACGGGGAACGGATGCAGCGGCTGGTGGGCGACATCCTGGAGCTGTCCCGCTTCCGCTCCGGCAGCGTGAGCCTCCAGCTCCGCCGTTTCAGCGCCGGCGCCCTGGCCGACTCGGCGATCACGGTCATCGTGCCGCTCGCCGCCAAGCGCGGCCAGCGCATCGAGCGTCTCCACCCCGCGTCCGGCGACCACCGCGTCTACGGCGACCACCGCCGGCTCGAACAGGCGCTGCTCAACCTGGTCTCCAATGCCCAGCGATTCGCGCCCGACGGCGGGGTCGTCTCGGTCAGCGTGGAGGAGCATGGCCTCATGACGTCCTGGAGCGTGACCGACGACGGCCCCGGGATCTCCGAGCCGGATCAGGGCCGGCTCTTCGAGCGGTTCTTCGTCGGCCGCAACGACCGCTCCGGCCCGCGGGACGGCGTCGGCCTTGGGTTGCCTACGGCGCTCGCGATCGCCCAGGCGCACGGCGGGACCATCGAGGTCCGGAGCGAGCTCGGCCGCGGCAGCACGTTCACGCTGGTCGTCCCGACGGCCGGCCCGGACGACGAGCCGTGATGCGGATCCTGGTCGTGGACGACGAGCCGGACGTCGTCGAGTCGGTCCGTCTCGGCTTCACGCTGCAGTGGCGGGAGGTCGAGGTGCTGGGGGCTGGAACCGGCGAGGCGGCGCTGGACATGGTCGAGCGACAGGTTCCGGACATCGTCCTGCTCGACGTCGGGCTCCCGGACCAGGACGGGTTCGCCGTCCTGCGCGAGATCCGGGCCTTCTCGGACGTCCCCGTCGTCATGCTCACCGCGCGGGACGACGCGATGGACAAGGTCAAGGGCCTGGAGCTGGGCGCGGACGATTATGTGACCAAGCCGTTCAACCACCTCGAGCTGATGGCGCGCGTCAAGGCCGTCCTGCGCCGGCTGGACATGCCGGCCCCCGCGAGCCGGGCGCCATCCTTCCGCTCGGGGGACCTGGAGGTGGACTTCGGCAGGCAGGAGGTGAGGCTCCGCAGCGAGCGGATCGACCTCACGCCCACCGAGTACAAGGTCCTCTACCACCTGGTCCGGAACGCCGGACACGTGCTCCAGCACGGGACGCTGCTGGCCAAGGTCTGGGGCCGCGAGTACATCGACGAGGTGGACTACATCCGCGTCTACATCCGCCGGCTGCGCGAGAAGCTGGGCGATGACCCGGAGAACCCGCGTTACATCCAGACGGAGCGGCGGCTGGGCTACCGGTTCCTCGCCCCGAAGTAGGCCGCGCCTCCGCGCCCCCTCGCTCAGCGATGCTCAGCCGTGCTCGCCCCGTTGCTCAAAGGCTGCCACCGCCACCGGCAGCGTCGGGTAGATCCGTTCCTCGTCGATGACGTCCATCAGCTTCCCGCGGACCAGCTGCCGGCGCAGGTCCTGCTTGACCCGGGCCATCGCGAACACCACGTTGCGCCTGGCCAGGTCCCCCGCCAGCTGGCGCAGCGCGTCCACTGCCGTCGTGTCCAGCTCCACGATCGCCTCGGCGTTGAGCAGCAGCCAGTCCACCGGTTCCGGCTGGGTGTCCACCGCGGCGAGCACGTGGGACCGGAAGTCCTGGGCGTTGGCGAAGCACAGCGGCGCGTCGTAGCGGAACACCAGGAGACCCGGGATCTGCTCCGCGTCCGGGTAGTCGTCGATGTTGTGGAGGCCGGCGAGCCCGGGCACCCGGCCCAGGATCGAGGCCGGCGGACGGGCGACGCGCGCGAAGAGGTCCGCCACGGACAGCCCGATGGCGACCAGGATCCCGGCCAGGACGTCGAACGCCAGCACCCCGACCAGCGCGATCACCGCCAGGCCGATCTCCGTGGACCGGAAGCGCGCCAGGCGCAGAAGCCCCGCCACGTCGATGAGGCGCAGCGCCGCGAAGATGACAATCCCGGCGAGTGCCGCCTTGGGGATGAGGGCAATCAGCCCGGGCGCCAACAGCACCACGATCATGACCGAAACCGCGGCGACGAGGCCCGCCACCTGGGACCGTGCGCGCATCGCGTCGATGATCGCCGTCCGCGAGCCGGACGCGCTCAGGGCGAAGCCGCCGGTCATGCCCGCCGCCACGTTGGCGACACCCAGGGCCAGGAACTCCCGGTTGGCATCGATCTCCTCGCCGGTGCGCACCGCGAAGGCGCGTCCGACGAGGGCCACATCGCTGTAGGCGACGAAGGCGATCGCGGCAGCCGAGCCGACCAGCGCGGCGATGTCCGGGAGGGCGATGAGCGGCAGCGTGGGCGTCGGGAGCCCACTCGGGACCGGGCCCACCAGGGTGACCCCGTGGGTCTCGAGCCCGAACACCAGGACCACCGCCGATGCCCCGACCACGGCGATCAGCGTGCCCGGCGCCGGGGACGCGAGCCGTCGCAGGAGGAGCAGGAAGGCGACGACGGCGCCGCCGAGCGCGAGCGTGATGGGCCTGATCTCGCTCACGCGCCCGGCCAGCTCCGCGACCTTGGCCGGCGCGCTGTCGCCCTGGAGCGGGATCCCGGTGAGCGTCCCCAACTGCGAGGCCATCATGATCAGCGCCACGCCCGCCATGTAGCCCATGAGGATCGGGTGCGAGAGCAGGTCCGCGACGAACCCGAGACGCAGCGCCCACGCGCCGATGCAGATGACGCCCACGAGGATGGCGAGGCCCGCGGACAGCGCCAGGTACCGGTCCGGGTCGCCCGCCGCAAGGGGCGCGACGGCGGCTGCGACCATGATGGCGGTGGCGGATCCCGGACCCACCGACAGCTGCCGCGAGGTGCCGAGCAGGGCGTACACGACCATCGCCGCGACCGCGACCCACAGGCCGGTGATGGGTGCCGCCCCGGCGAGCCCCGCGTAGGCGAGGCATTGCGGGACCAGGTAGGCGGTGACGGCCACGCCCGCGACGGCATCGTCGCGGAACCACGACGGCTTGTAGCCGCGAAGCTGGGCCAGTCCGGCCACCACACCGTCCGCCGTCCGTCCTCGCCCGTTGCCTCTCATCGGCCACCCACCGTTCGGTCGCCGGCCCGAAACCCTGGGCCGTTCGGCCCTCGTTAAGGAGCCGCCATTGGTGGATGGTAGGTCATGCGAGGCTCGCGGCCCGCTGGTACGAGCAAACCAATCGCCGGCTCCATACTGGCCGACCACCGGTCCGGCAGACCTTCGAGGCACCGGACGCAGGAACCTCCGGCCGACCGGGGCAATGGCCGGGCCGCGGGCCCGCTGTTCCGCTGCCGGTCATGGAACTGCCCGCGCGCCCGGTCCGTCATCGGCCCATGCGTACGCCCAACCGCTCCACATCCATCGTCCTCCTGCCGCTGCTGGCCGCCCTCCTCGTCGCCGCGTGCGGCGGGACCGGCAGCAGCCCGACGCCAACTGCGTCCGCCCCGGTGGACACGCCGGAGGCCGCGGCCGCCGCCGTCAAGGCCCGGATCCCTCTGTTCGACCGCATCGGCCCGCTGGATCCGAACGTGATCGGCGCGGACCGGTGGTGGGAGGCGGTGCCGCTCGATGCCGCGACGCCGCCGGCCGGCTGGGCGATCACCTTCACCGCCGGCTGGGGCGACTGCCAGGCCGGCTGCATCGACCGCCACACCTGGACCTGGAACGTGGCCCGGGACGGAACCCTCACGTTCGTCGCCGAGGCGGGCTCGATGCCCACCGAGGAGATCCTCGCGGGCCTGCGGGGTGCCGCGACAGGAACGGGCGCGGGCGGCCGCGTAGTCGCCGGCCCCACCTGCCCGGTGGAGCAGCCGAACGACCCGGCCTGCGCGCCACGGATGGTGGCGGACGCCGTGCTCGTCGTCCGGGACGGCGCCGGCAAGGAGGTCACGCGCACCACCACGGACGGCAGCGGCCTCTTCCGGCTGGCGCTCGCACCCGGTGAGTACGTCCTGGAGCCCCAGGCCGTCGAGGGCCTGATGGGGACGGCCCAGCCGCTCCCGTTCACCGTGACGGACGGCGGCCCGGCCTGGCTGGACGTGGCCTACGACACCGGCATCCGCTGAGGGCGCTGGGCGACAGGCGCCGCGCTACTGCACCAGGCCGATGAAGTTGAACCGCTCGTCGCAGGTCGGGTCCAGGGTGGCGCTGCACGGCGGAGCGCCGAACCCGGCGGGCACGCCGGGGTAGGAGTAGAACTCCACGAACCGCCCCGCGACGCTCGCGGCGTGCTGGTCGTAACCGGTCAGCACGAACGCGGCCACGCCCGTGATCTCGTACTGCAGGTTGCTGCCGGGGCGGTTGTTCGTCTGGAGCCAGATCGGGATGTAGACCACCGTCTGTGCCGCGATGTAGCCGTCCATGCAGGCGCGCACGTCGCTGCTGTTCATCACGCCGGTGGCCCCGCTGAACCAGGCTGGGAACGTGAACGCCGGGTTGTTGGGGTTGCACAGGCTGGCCGCCAGGACGACATTGCTGGGGCTCCCGGACCAGCTGATCCAGCCGAAGTTGCCGGGCCCCTCGTACCCCTCGGTCAGCGTGTATTGGCGGCCGGTCTCGTAGTCGGCGTCGAAGATGCCGATCGGGAGCAGGATCCCGGCCGGGGGATCCGGGAGCCGCGACGTCATGGCGGTCGCGACGGCGGCGACCGCCCATTCGTTCTGGCCGATCAGGCGGATGAAGAACGTTCCTGGCCGCCGGTCGGTCGTCACCGTCACGCCCTGCGCGCCTTCCGGTACCAGGCCGGCGTTCACGACGGTTCCGATCTGGGTGAATGTCCCGGAGCCCGTGGGCCGGACGTAGGCCCCGCTCCAGGTGCACGGCGTCTCGCAGCCGTTGACCTTCATGCTCTTGTCGATCGCGGCATACACGGTGGTGCCCGTCACGCTGCCCGACGGGTTGAGGTACTTGTCGGCGATGACCCGCGTGCCGGCCATGGCCGCGAGGTCCGAGATGTTCTGGGCCGTGCGGCGCTCCTTGAAGGCGACGCCCGTGTCGATCACGAGGCCCACCAGGACCAGCAGGGTCAGGAGCCCGCCGGCCATGAGCGGGAGGACCTGGCCTCGCTCGCCGTGCCGCTCCCTGTTACGGAGCTCTCCCGCCATGTCGCTACTCCGTTTCTGCATGTCTCTGCACTCGGTCAGTTGTTGACCAGCACGTTGGCCGTCGATTGGAGATTGAATGGGTTGAGGCCCGCGGCCGACATCAGCTGGCCGATGACGGGCGTGATCATGCCGACGGTGACCTGCGCCCTGACCTCGAGGGTGTCATTGGGGGCGCAGGCCAGGACGACCGTTCCTGGCCGGATGCAGGTCGCCCTCGCGGTGACGCCGCCGATGCCCGCGACGCGGCTCACGGTGTAGGCTTCGATGCCCGCGATGCTGTTCGCGGAGCGCGCCTGCACGGATCCGTAACGCGCGCCCTCGCGCGCCGCCTGCGACAGCGCGTTGTTGGCGTACACGAGCCGCCCGAGGTCGATCAGGCCGAACACGAGCAGGAGCATGAGCGGGAACACCAGGCTGAACTCGACCAGGGCCTGGCCCCGGCTTCGCTCGCCGCCTGGTGCGAACGG